>CALPIE020000098.1 GCA_943323545.2 Bifidobacterium breve
AAACATATTTCATAGGTAATTATATAAAAGAAGAGTTTAATCTAAGATTAAACTCTTCAAAAATAAACAAAATATACGATTTAGTATGCTTTTAAATTAGGTACAAATTCAGCCCATGTTGCTGTCCAGTCTGAAGAACCAAAGGCACCTCTATAAGTAGTTGGAGTGAAAAAAGCATCAGTTAATTTAGGATTTGTAAACGAAGCACCTGTTGTTAAAGTTCCGCTAGTTACTTCAAAAGTTGGATTAAATGAATAGAAGTTTTGTGTGCTACTTCCATAAAATATATTAAGATTTAATCCTAATGTATTATATATTCCAGTTGTAGGAGTCTCAAAATCAGTTCCGGCAACGGTAACATTTCCATTAGCATTCCAATAGTTTTGTACACTTGTAGCAGTTGCCGTCATTCCAGTTCCAACTGTAAAAGTAGAAGCTGGCGCAGACATGATATTGTTTAATAACGAACCAGCTCCTGAATTATAATTATCAAAAACAGATTGTTGATTCATTCTAATTCCTCTAATCATCCCAACAAAAACCGAATTAGCAATTGTTAATGCAGTTCTTCTTCTCATATCAATAGAATGTTGATAATTGGCGTTAACTACTTGCGTATTTGTTAAACGAGGCCCTATTGCTGTTAAGTTAGTAAGTACACCATTAGTAACTAAAGTGGTTGCATTATCATTTGGCCCGTTGTCAGTTTCAACAATATTTGAACCCGATTGATCTGCAAATGTTGGATAACGAACAGCTAATGCAAACTGAATTTTTCCTCTGTAACCAAAATCGATATCATAATCATCATCCCACATTCCTAAAGAAATTAAATACTTTCCATTTATTGTTCCTCCAAACAATTCAAATCCATCATCCCCTCCATAAGAAGCTTGACAATATTCCATTACTGTTCCACTTCCAACACCTCCTAAAGTTATTGAGTTGGTTTCGTTATTAGGAGTTAACTCAATTCCGGCATATTCTACACGCACATATTTTAAAATACCTGAATTATCAGCATCATCAGTACCTCCATAAATTACGGGAGGATTTATACCTTCGATAGCTGGATTGGTTTGATTTACTTGTGCTTTACCTAATATAACTAGTCCACCCCAATCTCCACGATCTCTTGTTTCAACTGTTTGAGAAGAAGTAAAAACAATAGGTTGAGAAGCAGTTCCTTGCGCAATCAATTTTCCTCCAGGAGAAATAATTAAAGTTCCTTTTGTAGCTTTATCACCAAATATTACACTTCCTGCTTCTATGGTAAGTACTTTTGTGTCTTTAACAAAAACCTGTCCTTTAAGTAAATAACGAACTCCTTTTGTAAGAGTTTGAGTGTTCAAATCTCCAGAAAGTATTACATAGTTTTCTGAATCACCATCTGTTCCAAAAGTTAAATCGTCTTTTAAACAAGAAGAAAATAAACTAGAAATTAGTATTAATAAGAGTAATTTTTTCATTTTGTAAGTATTATAAGTTGTTTTTAATTTTATAAGTTATAAGAAAGTCCTAGTGAGAATAATGCACCTCTTCTTAAAGAAGAAATAGTATTGTCATTTTTTGAATTAATTTTGTTGTCTCTATTCGAATCTTCCATTAATTTGAAAGGGGCATTTATTATATTTTGGCATCCAAGTTTTACTTTTAATTTTTTGAATTTTTTTGAAATGGTTGCATCCAATTGGTCACGTGATATTTCATAATAAGTATTAAAAGCATCATCTCCAACTGAAAAGATTCTATTTCCGAATCGGTTGTATATCATATTAAAGCTAAATCCTTTTTCATCTTCATATCCTAGAGCACCGTTTATGATATAGGGTGATTGGCCTTGTAAAGCTCTTTTCTTATCTTGTGATTGAGCAGCATCACCCAAATCAACTTCTGAAAAGATATAAGAGGCATTCACATTAAAAGTTAGTCTATTCAAAATAGGAATGCTTGTAATATCTTTTAGTGATTTTCTTAATTCTAATTCAACCCCATAGTTAATAGCACTATTTGCATTTTTAAAATTAAATGATGGATCTTCTGCCGTTCTTTGAATAATTTGCTCGATTGGATTATCAAAACTTTTCAAAAACCCACCGAATGATATAGTTTCTCCTTTAGTAGGATACCATTCATATCTAAAATCAATATTGTCAATATTAGCAACTTTTAAATTTTCATTACCAAATTTCAACACTTCATATTCAAAATCATAAAATAAGAATGGTGCAATTTCTCTAAACTCAGGCCGGTTAACTGTTCTACTATAGGCTAATCTCAATAATGATTTTTCATTAAAGTTATAACCGATATTTAATGAAGGCAAAACAGAAGTTACAGGATTGTTTACTGCAACCGGATTTCCATTTGAGAATGCTCTTAATTGTTGGTTGTTGTTTTCTAATCGAACACCAACATTAATATCAAACTTTCCTAATGGTAAATCAGCATTTATATAACCCGCAAGTAAAGTATTGTCTGCTTTATATGAATCGTCTGGCTTAGTTCCTTCTTCAATTACCCAACCATTTTGATTGTTAATGTTATCATTACTAAAAATAGTTGCTAAGGGTAAATTACGTAATTCATCTTTACGAGCGGCTGTTAAATAATCTTTTAATATATAAGAAACATATCGTGATTTGAAAATTCTAAACTTATAATCAGCCAAATAACCTACTTTAATTTTAATAGGGGCTTTTTCTTCATCCGTTGTATCTCTATTCAATGTGTAAGTATAATTCAAACCATTGTTAGCACTAAATTCGCGTAAATTTCCATAATACCTTCCAGAAAATAAGTTTGAAGAAGAAGGGTCTTGAAAGGTATAGTTTGCATTTGGCGTATTAACATCTTGGAAAGTTCTAAAACGTCTTAAATCTGGTTCGTTTTCTTCGATATAATTGTATCCAATTACCCAGTCAATATTATGATTGTTTAATTTATGCTCACCATTTAATTGGCCCATATAAATGCTTCTGCTTTTATAACCAAATAAATAATTTTTCAACTTATTATTAGCTTGTTGATTGAAATTGATTCCTTCACGAATAGTGGTTTCATTTTCACCTATTTGATTAAATAAGTTTTTAAACGTGAATTTAGATTTAGCCGTTTTAAACATCCAATTTGATAAAACAGTCAAACGAACTTCTTCTTGATATGTTTTATCATTAAAAACAAACCAATCTGTAGGTCTATTTTCACCAGCATTAAGAAAATTATATCGTCTAAAACTTCTATCGTAAGATTGATAATTAGTAGAATAACTCAATGCATTTACAGAGTAAATTTTATTACTTCCAATATTTATTTTTCTCCCTAAACTAAAACCAAAACCACTATCTAAAAAAGCTTCACTTTTATTGGTGTCGAAATTATTTGGTAGAGAGTGAGCAGCATCTACTCGTAATAATGAAGTTGGAGCACTATTGGTTAATTGGGAAGTTGTAGGAAATGAAGAAGGTAATGGTCTAAAAGTGTTATCAATTCCAATAAAATCTGTATCTGAACCATCAGATTGAAGATAATCATCAAAAGTAGTTCCTAATCGATACCCAAAATTCATATCTACTTTAGTAAAGTCTGTTGTGTTTTCAATAGTAGATAATCCAATTACACCACCAGCGAAATCTCCTGGTTTATCAGCACTTCCTGTTTTATAGATAACCATTTTGTCTAATAAACTCGTTGGTACTAAATCAAATGAAAATGTTCTTTTATCTATTTCGGTGCTTGGTGCAATAGAACCATTTACGATTACATTGTTGTAACGCTCACTTAAACCACGTATCATAACGAATTTACCGTCAACTATAGTAATACCCGGTACACGTTGAATAGCTTGAGCAGCATTACCATCAGTTCCTTTAGACATTTGTTCAGAACTAATAGCGCTCACTACTTGTTTAGCTTCCTTAATTTCAAGCATTACAGCGGTTTCTGTGTTTCTCTTCTTTACACTTTTTACAACTACATCGTCTAATTTATAACCACCAGAGCCTAATGATGTTTCGAGTGTAATGGTTTTGCCAGCTTCTACAATTATAGGGAATTCAACATTTTCATAACCTACAAAGCTAAATTGAATTATATAATTCCCAGGAGCAATAGATAAACTGTATTGTCCTTTGTCATCAGTTGTTACTCCTGTTGATGTTCCTTTAATAACTGCATTAGCAAATGCTAATGGGGCATTATTTGCTTCTTTGTCTTTTAGTATTCCTTTAATAGTTCCTTTGGTTTGGGCTATAGAAAAACCACAAATTAAAAATGTAAATAATAAGAATTTGATTTTCATCAGAATGGGTGTTTTAATTTTGGGCAAAGTAAAGACCGCAATGTAAACTTGGTGTTACTTGTATTTTAACATTTCGTATTCTTATTATTACCTAAATGTTAAGAAATTAAATTACAGTTAACAAAACTTTTCATATATTTATATTCTTATATTTACCATCGCAAAGAAGTTAATTTTTGCTATTATGAAGAAAAAAGAAATTAAAATTCTATTAGTAGACGATGAACAAGATATCTTAGAAATTGTAGGATATAATTTAACACAAGAAGGCTATAATGTTGTTACAGCAAGTAACGGTAAAGAAGCGATTCAAGTTGCTAAAAGAGAACTTCCACAACTCATAATAATGGATGTTATGATGCCCGAAATGGACGGAATGGAATCTTGTGAAAACATTCGAAAAATTCCAGAACTATCTAATGTTATTATTGCCTTTTTAACAGCAAGAAGTGAAGATTATTCACAAGTAGCAGGTTTTGATGCTGGTGCAGACGATTACATTACAAAACCGATCAAACCAAAATTATTAGTAAGTAAAGTAAAGGCTTTATTGCGAAGATTAAAAAGTGAAACTGCTTCCTCAGAAACTTTAAATGTAGGGGGTATCGAAATTAATCGCGAAGAATATAAAATTGTAAAAGATGATATCGAAATTGTGCTTCCAAGAAAAGAATTCGAATTGTTCTATTTATTAGCATCTAAACCCGGAAAAGTTTTTAAAAGAGAAGAGATTTTAGATAAAGTTTGGGGGAATGAAGTTATAGTTGGAGGCAGAACAATTGATGTTCATATAAGAAAACTTCGCGAAAAAATAGGAGACGATTTTTTTAAAACCATTAAAGGTGTTGGTTATAAATTTGAAGCTTAATTTATTAGTTGTACATTTACTGTCAAAAACTACTCATTTTGCTGACAAGGTAAAACTAATAGAATGGGATTAAATTTCAAAAAAACATACAATTTTGCTGCTATATCTACTTTATATATTACAGTTTTCTCTACTTCCTTTGTAGCCTTTTTATTATTTTTGTTTTTTACATTTTCACTTAAATTCTGTTTGCTGTTTGCTATTTGCATTGCTGTTTTTTCGTTTTTTGTACTACAATATCGAGCTGAACGATTTTTATATCGTGGAGTAAAAAAAATCTATGATGATGTATCATTATTAGACGCTTCAACTTTACGAGCTCAGTCTATAACAACCAATATGAATACTTTAACTCGTGAAGTTAAAAAATTTGCTACCGATAAAAAAATTGAAATCGAAAACTTAAAAGTTCGTGAAGAATACCGCAGAGAGTTTATGGGAAATGTGTCTCACGAGTTAAAAACGCCATTATTTACCGTTCAAGGATATCTTTCTACATTACTAGATGGTGCAATAAAAGACAAAGATCTGAGAAAGAAATATATTGAAAGAGCAGAGAAAGGAGTTGAGCGATTAATTTATATTGTAGAAGATTTAGATATGATTTCAAAACTTGAAATGGGCCAAATAAATCTGAATTTTTCTAACTTCAATATTATAGAATTAATTCAAAATGTTTTTGATTTACTCGAAATGAGTGCCGATAAAAAAAACATTATTTTAATGTTCGACAGAAAATACAACTTACCAATTAATGTTTATGGCGATAAAGAAAAATTGCAACAAGTTCTTTTAAACTTAATTGTGAATTCAATCAAATACGGAAAAGAAAATGGCACCACCGAAGTATCAATAGATGATTTAATTGAAAATAAAATCATTGTGCGTATTCGAGATAATGGAGAAGGAATTGAAAAACAAAATATACTTCGACTTTTTGAAAGGTTCTTTAGGGTTGATAAAAGTGGTGCTCGTAGTGAAGGCGGCTCTGGATTAGGACTTTCAATTGTAAAACATTTAATTGAAGGACATAACGAAAAAATCTATGTTGAAAGTGAATTTGGTAAAGGTTCTGAATTTTCATTCACGCTCGAAAAGAGTAAATAATGTTTTCCAATTTACCTCAGATTTTATTTTTGGAAATCCCGCATAAAGCTCTACCGCATAAACAGCATCCATTTTAAATTTTTCTTGTTTGGCCATAGGCAAAATGCCTTCTTTAGAATATTTGGAAGCTAAAAATTCCTGTTCAAATTGACCTGGCGTCGGAATAAAAAACGCCTTCTTTTCTAATTTTACCAAATCCATTATTGTCGTGTATCCCGAACGACAAAGTACCATTTCACTTTCATTAAACGTTTTTTCGAGTTGCTCGGTTTGCATGAAATTGTAGAAAGTAATATTGTTTTTAATAACTACAATTTGTTCCGATTCAATTTTTCCACTGATAAATACAACCCGACCTTTGAAATTGGTTAATTCAGAAATTAATTTCTCCTCCAACATTGTCCGTTGTGGTTCTGGTCCAGATAGAATAACCATTATATCGTAAATGATTGGCAAATCCAATTTGCGCAATCGACTTAAAACGCCAATGTATTTTAAGTTAAGAGATGTTTTTTTCAAATGTCCTAAAATGCCAGTCAGATTAATTGTTTCGGCAGTATCTGGAACCCAACATTCATCAAATTTCCGAATGTAAAATTGGTGCATTCTGCTTGAAATGAAAGTAGTATTCCCCGACAAAACAGTTAATTGGTGCGTCATAAAAACCGAAGGCACTTTTTTGCTATGAACGCCCAATCGGTTGTCGGAAATAATTCCTTCTATGTTGTATTTGGCAATCCACTTTTCAATCGCTTTTTTTTCAGCATTCATTGCCATCAAAGTCCGTGGACTATTTTTTATAAGTTTCCATTTAAAGTTGGCGCCTTTCTTTGCATATTCAATATTATACGAAGGCAATTCTAAAGCAGTTAAATGTGGAAATTCTTTTTTCAGCAATGCCAACGCCACTCCATCGGAAGCGATAATTGGAGTAAAACCGTTTTGTTCTAAAGCGTTAATGATAGGAATACAACGAGTAGCATGACCCAAACCCCAATTTAAAGGTGCTACAAGAATATTTTTACTCATTGTTTATTTGTTTAGTAATGTTATAAATTGTTCTGCCAACTTATTTTCATATTCAAATTGTATTTCATCTTCATTAATTAAAGGTTTTGAATCGGCATGTTTATAGAGTTTCCACTTTTTGTTATTGTATTCTAATGCCGTTAGATTTTCAATCCAATCACCAGAGTTTAAATATACCGTTTTTCCTTTTTCAGTTTCAATATATTCAATTTTGGGTTCATGGATGTGTCCACAAATTACAAAATCGTAATTTTTTTCGATAGCTAATTCGGTACAAACATTTTCAAAGTTAGAGATAAATTTTACAGCCGATTTTACATTATCTTTAATTTTTTTTGATAATGAATATGGGGATTTATTTAATTTTACTAATATCCAATTTATTAAACGATTGATTAAAATTAATAAGTCATAACCCCAACCTCCCAATTTTGCTAACCATTTGGCATGATTTATTGATGAATCGAAAACATCACCATGAAATATCCAAGCTTTTTTCCCATCTAAATCTAATGTTAATTTATTTAGAAGACTAATATTACCAAGATGTAAATCGGTAAATTTTCTTAAAAATTCATCATGATTTCCTGTCAAATAATACACTTTTGTGCCTTTTGAACTAAGTGAAATTATTTTTTTTATAACTTTTAAATGACTCGATGGGAAATACGATTTTCTAAATTGCCAAATATCAATAATATCACCATTCAATATTAATATTTTAGGTTTAATAGATGATAAATATGTCTCTAATTCTTTAGCATGACAACCAAAAGTTCCCAGATGAATATCAGAAATAACTACAACTTCTACTTTTCTTTTTTTCAAATTTTAAAGTTTTTGTAAAATAACAGCAATAGTATAATGTTAAGGTTATTTAAACATTATATAAAGTTTATTTGTATTGCTTTTTATTCCTTAATTTTGCAAAAAAAATTGTGGGAAGTAAGAATAAATTAATACGATTTAAAGAAAACGAAACTTTTGAAAATGTATTTCAAC
>CALPIE020000099.1 GCA_943323545.2 Bifidobacterium breve
TTAAAACAGAAGCATCTCCTATTACTTTATATTATAAAAGCAGCTACTTAATTTTATTAGCAAACTGACTACAATCATATTTCAATGTGATATATATCATACTCTTTTTGCACCTCTTTTAAGAACTTTGAAATAACAATAATACCTTTTGTCATTCATTTAATACAAAAAAAAGAACGCAATCAAAATTTAAAACCTCATCATGAAAAAACCATCTTATTTACTGTTTGCTTTTTTAATAACCATGGTAAGTTCATGCAGTTCAACACAAATAATAAGTTGTTGGAGAGATCCTAACAAACAAATTCACGCCGGAGATTGGAATAAGGTACTTGTTGTTGCTTTACTTAGAAATGAAACCAATCGACGCCGAGCCGAAGACCAGATGGTAAAGTACCTTCACGGAAAAGGGATTACTTCTTATAGTTATTTAGATAAAAATATCGACCCAAAAGCGGAAGAAGCACTTCGCACTAAAATAAAAAAAGACGGTTTTGATGCTGCCATTACGATGCGTTTGATCGATGTGGATAAAGAAAAAATATATACCCCGCAAGAGCATTATATGTATCCAGTTTACTATAGTAATTTCAGTCGCTATTATTACCGAAACTGGGTCTATTATACCACTCCCGGCTATTATACCATTACCAAGAAGTTCATCATTGAAACGGTTATTTATTCTATTCCGGATGATAAAATAATTTGGTCAGGCATCACCGAAACTTACGATCCTCAAGGTGTTGAAAAATTAACAGATGAAATTGCAGCTGTCATCCATAAAAAAATGCTGGAAGAAGGATTTATTGAAAAAGAATAAGAGACCAATAAAATAAATACTATTACCCTCTAACAACGAAAGTCATGACTATCCCAAAAAAAAGAAAAGGAGTTAACATCCATAAAAAAGAAGAAAAATCAGATTCTAACAAGCCATTGGCAAAGAAAAACCGAATGACAAAAGACACTCTTATTGCACCAAAAAATTGGAGAAAGGATGTGAAAATCGAATTTGAAGATGAATTTCTAAACAATTCCCTTAGTATCAACAATATTTTAGAGTAAGTACCAGGGGTTGTTTAATGATTAAATCGACTCATTTTAGTAATTATTAATTTAAAAAAAACATAACGCGTGCAATCCAATATAGGTACACTTGATAAATCAATCCGAATCACACTTGCTATTACTGCTTTAGCCATTTATGATATTAAGATTGTTGAGGGTAATAGTAATTTTATCTTTCTTCTGATTTCAGGAATAATAGTCATTACCTCCTGTTGAACTATTGCTCACTCTATACTATTTGGCGTTTTTCAACCAAAGAAAAAAAACAGAATAATAATAAATACAACCGAAAAATGAAAAAAATACTTGTACCCATCGATTTTTCGTCTAACTCGAGAAAAGCCGCCCGTTTTGCAATCCAATTGGCATCAAGAACCAACACCGAAATAATTTTCTTTCATTTAGTGTATACAATTACTCCAACTTCTGACACTACATGGGATTATAGTTATTATGCCCAATATCAAGCCGAAGAACTACAGCGCAAAAAAAACGAATTGATTAAACTGATAAAAGTAATTTACAATGAAAAATTACCTGCCGGAGTTAAATACTCTTGTGTTTGTGAACTTGGGAATGATATAGGCAACAAGATTATATCTTATGCTACTTCACACAAAGTCGATTTTATTTGTACCGGAGCTAGAGGAACGAGTGTTATAGCAAAACTCTTCGGTTCTATTCCGACTTACCTCATTAAGAACTCCCCGCTTCCTGTTTTTGTAATTCCAAAAAATTATCGGCTTAAACCCTTGTCAGACATTTTATATGCTTCGGATATGGAAAACGCTGAAACGGAAATTAAAAAAATACTAGATCTGGCAGCCTCTTTAAAAGCTAAGGTAAGAGTGCTTCACTTTGATTATGAAATTGGGTTAAAACTGAATCAGGAAAAGTTGTCCAAATTGGCTCAAAAATATGAAACGAAAGGAACTGTGTTTCAGTATAAAAAATTGGACACCATTCATCCTTTAAATGATCATTTACGAAAAGTAATTGATTTATTTAAACCCTCACTAGTAGTACTTTTTACCGACCAAAACCGAAAATGGTACGATCGTTTGCTGCTTTCCAGCTCATCGGCAGAACTCTCATTTACAGCCAAAGTACCACTTTTAGTCTATAGAAAAACAACGAAATAAAAACGCATTCCTTTATTATGAAATCAATAAAAAAAGTTGGAGTATGGATGGATTATTCTGTCGCACACATAATGGAATTTTCTGAAAACCCCTTTGAAATTGAAACTATCGAATCCAAATTCATTTCCAATGAAAATAATGATGCATTTTCAAAAGACGAAAAACAACTGCATTCTAAAGAAAGACAATTCAGAACTGATTATTTTAAACAAATAGCAAGTGTATTATTGGGATATGATAAAGTGCTATTGTTCGGACCAACAAATGCAAAAACCGAGCTTTATAATCTATTGCAGAAAGACAAGCGTTTTTTAAAAATTAAAATCCAAACCATAGAAACAAGTAAAATGACAGTAAACCAAAGAAACAAGTTCATTCATGATCATTTTGCAAGTCCCTTGTACAAATAAAATAATTGAGTTATAACAAATAATATTTCTTTAAAATCTTAAATTATTAATTATGAAAACATCAAAAAAAGTTGGGGTATGGATGGATTATTCTGCCGCGCATATCATCGAGTTTTCGGAAAACCCTAATGAGATTGGAACTATAAAATCTAAATTTGCCTCCAGAATTTGCAAAGAAAAAAACAAAGGGGTCGCGCATCTTTATTCACTTGCAAAACAATGCAAAACAGAGTATTTAAACAAAATAGCAGCCACCATTTCAAATTATGATAAAGTGTTGCTTTTTGGTCCCACCAATGCCAAAGCTGAGTTGTTTAATCTGTTATTTGAAGACCAACGCTTTTTTAAAATCAAAGCATATTTGGAAGAAACCGGAAATATGTCGCCAAAAAAAAGAAATAGGTACATGAGCAAACATTTTGCCCGTACGTTGCATGAAGCTATTTAATTACCTTAAGTTTTCCAAAAGATTTCTGGAAAAAGAAAGCATAAAAACAGTTTCTTTTTTCACCATACTGTTAAAACTGATAAAAACCTTCTATTAAATCAATATAATTTTTTAAAATAGCCAATACTAACCTAATGCCTCGAATGTTTTAGGTATTGCTGGCATTCGACAAAAGGTTTAACCATATGTTTTTAAGTATTTTAGATGATTGACAAACCATGGATTAACCTTTATGAGTGTAACAGATAAATGGACATGCTATTCGACGTTTTATTTTGCAAAACATAATGCATCGATGCAATGGTTTGCGAAACGGTGTTTGTATTACTAACTTTTGGATTGTTTGGAAAAACATCAAACAAATATTTTCCAACAATCGCTTGCCTTTTGGTATGTGTGGCGGTGGAATAGGCATCACTCATCACCAGAATAACCAATTCGGGAGAAAGCACTAAAAATAAACCCGGCGCGCCTTCAAATAAAGCTTTGAAATCTATTTCCTATTGAAGATCATTATTTATTTATAAATTACTATTAAAAGTAGTTTAAATTATTTTATTATTATTCTAAAATAGCGAGATTATTTTACAGTAAATCATTCACTGCACCTGAATGAAAATGAATCGATTTATCTTTTATATCTTTTAGAATAAAGTAAACAATTGAACTGATTGCAGCAGCAAAAAAGCACCAAACTGAAATTAGATAATTACCATAATACATTTTAGTAACCAAATAAGAAATTAAAATAGCCAAACCCAATACCCACATTTTTTTATAAAGTGAAATGAAAGGCGGAAAAACAGTTACCAACACATAGAAATAGCCTCCAAAACCATTAAAAATATCCGGATAGGTTTGCAGATAGGAAATATGATAACCGGCAATTTCAGCTTTTGCACCATAGACAATTAAACACCATGCCAGATATAAAGAAACGGCAAACCCTATTACTGTAAAAAAAGTAAGCGAAACTTTTGCAATCCGTTTATTTTCAAGTTGGAGTATCGAGAGTGGAACCCAAAAGGGCCATATAATTTGGGCAATGACAATAAATGCTGTTGTGCTTATTTTCGCCATTTGTACATGATTCGGATTGGACAAAGCAATCCATAGAAATCCCTCAGCAAATTGCTGTACTGCAAATAGCAGCGGAATGACCGCAAAAAGACGCTGAGACGGTTTGATTGTTTTATTTAAAGACGCAAAACCTATCACAGTAAGTACCGCACCTGAACTAAAACTAGCAGTGGCAGAAAAACACATAAAAAGTATATTTAAACAATTATTTTTCGTAAATTTATCTTAGATTATTGCGTAATATACTGATGGAAATCATTCAAAAAAGTGATTTAAAACACGTTTGCATTACAGACCAATACCTATAAAATTAAAGAAAAAAATTAAATCGTCTTTTTTGGTTTTTGGGAACTATTGAATAGAGCGTAAGAATAAAAACCCTTAAATAATTGTATTTTAGAATTTTATATTGTATTTTTTTTTAAATTCGTTGAAGCATCCAAAAAAAAATTAAAATAGGGATCTTGCCTCATTCCCGATTTTAATAACAAAACGTAACTAATTATAATTTTCCACATTATGAATAAAGTACTTGTTATTGAAGACAATTTTGAAATGAGAGATAATATTTCCGAAATCCTGCAGCTGGCCAATTACGAAGTGTATTCGGCTGTTAATGGCAGAGAGGGTGTGGAAATGGCATTAAAACACTTACCCGATGTAATACTTTGCGATATCATGATGGACGAATTAGACGGTTATGGTGTACTCTTCAGATTAAGCAAATATGCTGAAACCAGCACCATTCCTTTTATCTTTATTACCGCAAAAACACAAAAACAAGATTTAAGAAAAGGTATGGAAATGGGTGCTGATGACTTTCTGATGAAACCCTTTGATGATATAGAACTTTTGAATGCTATTGAAACCCGATTAAAGAAAAGAACACTTCAAAAAGACTTCTACAGTAAATCGATTCAACAAATGCAGCAGTTGGCTACTTCAGCTAAAGGGCTACCCGAATTAAAAAAAATTATTGATGACCGAAAAGTTCGGATCATCAGAAAAAAACAGGTGCTTTATTATGAAGGAGATAAAGTAACCGGCGTTTATTTAATCCATAACGGAAAAATTAAAACTACGAAAATTGCAGACGATGGCCGAGAGCTTACCACTGGTATTTATGATAGTGATCAGTTCGTTGGAGCCAATGTTTTATTCTCAAATGATAGCTATACCGATAACGCAATAGCGCTCGAAGAATGCAACCTAAGCTTTTTACCTATACAGGAATTGGAAAAATTAATTAACCAATATCCTGATGTAGCAGGTCAATTTATTAAAATCCTTTCCAATGAAATTTGTGAGAAGGAAGAACAATTGCTTCAGATGGCGTATTCTTCTGTTCGGAAAAGAATTGCCGAATCTTTATTAAGCTACAGCAAGCAACATTGCACTAATGGTGAAAACATTAATCTGACCCGTTACGAAATAGCCAATTTATCTGGAACAGCACCTGAAACAGTTAGTCGTACTTTAACTGATTTCGAGAACGAAGGACTTATCGAAAAAAAACGAAATGAACTCATACTCCTCAACATCCAAAAACTAAGTAATCTTAGAAATTAACCCTTAACTTCAATTCCTTTTTATCGGAACGATATGATTGATGCAAATCATTTATTTTAGTGATTTGCATCATTTTATATGTTGGTAATACATCTTAAATTTGATGTATTAAATTATTGTTTAATTATAAATCAAATTAAAATGACAGTATTAGCAACAAAAAAAAGAAACGGAAGATTATTTCCTAAATTTATGGATGAATTCTTCAACAATGACCGATTTTTATTGGATTTTAATGGAACATTTCCGGATGTAAATTTCCAAAATGTTTTGCCTGAAGCCAATATTGTTGAGAACCAAAAAGAATATCAAATTGAGTTAGCAGCTCCGGGGCTCGATAAAAAAGATTTTAATATTGAAATGAAAAATGGAATGTTGACGATTAGTGCTGAAAAAGAAGCGGAAACTAAAAGTGAAGACAAAAACTATCTTTCCAGAGAGTTTTCATATAGTTCCCTTTACCGTTCTTTCATATTACCCGACAATTTACTTGTTGATAAAATTGATGCTAAGTATGAGAATGGCGTATTGAAACTTAAGCTGCCGAAAAGCGAAGTTAGCATTGCAGAACCTATTAAACATATTAAAGTGAATTAATATAGGTTTTTCTATAAAAAAAATCCCTGTTAACACAGGGATTTTTTTTATAGGTTATTTAAAACCGCTAATGAAGCCACCTCCGATTTGCAACTCAATTAATTCACTTAACTGCTCATGCAGGTATATCAGGTTCAATGATGATTTGAGGTGTAAATGCAATTTCTGGTATTAGCATAGAACTAATAATGCACGATTTTCCGGTTATATCCAAAACTTTTAATCCTTTTCCAGTATAGATACTGTTGTTAACCGTAACTATGGGATGAATTACAATTTGGGTAGCATGAACATTTCCTTCGTTGCTTTCTAAAAGTAAGGTAGAACTACATTCAAAGTGTTTGAAATTTAGTCTCATTTTCTCAGCCATTGCCAAAAAGGTTGTCATAAAACAACTGCTGACAGCTGCTGCTAATAAATGTTCAGGAGACCAAATTCCGGGGACACCTTTTGCGAATTCTGGAGGTGTGGCGACTTCAATCACGCTGTCTAAAATAGTGGAATTGATTTCGCCTATTCTTCCTTCTTTCCAGGTTGTTTTTACTTGATAAAGAAATATTTTTTCCATATTAAAAAGAAAAAAACTGATTTTAATCCCCAATAAAAGGAAGTAACAATAAGGGTAAACCAATCCCTTTTTGTAATTTTTCTGAAAGTTTAGCTGGAATTTTGTGGCAGCTACAATTTTTGGCATGATCAAGATGCCATACAATTCTTTGCTCTAAAGTTGGTTTTTTCGGCATAGGATGAGCTTGATGCCATTCTTTATTTAGTTTCATACACCAATATTTTGGTTAGACTTTTTTTTGACAATTCTGAAAAAAAATGCAATTTGAAGCATTGCAATCGTAAAAGAAACAATCCAAAATACCCCCGCAAAATAGACTAAAGGATAAATTAAGGAGAACAGTACTATCGGAACCAAAATACCTAGCCACAATAATGAGCGATAGACCCACACATTATCCTTAAGTGCTATTGCTAGGAATAGAGCCGATAAACTGGTAAAAAAGTAAGTCAAAACATCAACTGTTACTAAAAAATCATACGGATTAAGAAAACCATTATAAAGCAATGAATGCCCTTGTTCTATACCTTTAAAAGGCAAAGCAAATTGCAAAATATATAACATGATAATTTGACCACAGTATAAGCTGGCAAAGATTAAACCTAAAGCCGACCATATTTTATTTTCTATTTCCACACTGTAATGCAAACACAAAACCATAAGTAAATAAATAGGGGCTAAAAATAATGGTGGTAAAAAAAGAAAGATTGATTCTCTTACTCCGGAAATAAGCCGCAAATCTGTTAGCAATTGTAGCGTTGCATAGATAAAAATTACTACTATGGCTATTATGGCTGCCCAAAATCCTAAAATACGTGTAGTATTTTTATTCATAATAATTTTATATTTAAATCATTAAATTGAATCTATATCTTGCATAAAAATGATAATTTCTCATTTTGTCGAAAAGCAAAATGAATAGTGAAGCATTTAAAAAGGCAATTAAAAAGAGTCCTATTTCATATCCAGAAATATTAAGAATTCCTTTCAAAACTAACCTTCTTGAACCATCAAAAGTATGATGCAAATCAAGTGAAGCTATGATTATTATCAGTGAAAATATAAGCAAAAATGGGCAACTTTGAGTTTTTCAACAATGAGGATATTTAGAAAATAGTGATTTTAATTCTAACAATTCTATTTAAAAAGTAACTCTATCTAATTTCTAGCTATGAGACCTATAACTAAGAACAACGCTTTTTTCTTTGTTCTCTTTCTGATGCTTTATACCTGTACTAAAGAAAACGAAGAAACTAATCTTAATCCCGAGTTGAAAACTGAAAAATTAGATACAAAAAAAGCCGCGGCCGAATGGCGAAAATTTAA
>CALPIE020000100.1 GCA_943323545.2 Bifidobacterium breve
GCAATGTTTTTATCAAACAATACTAAACGCCTAATTTTTACATTTACTATTTTTAATAATTAAATTAATGAAATTCTTCCAAAATTTATTATAAAAAACTAAAGACTTATGAAAAACAAAATTGCAATTGGGGTTGTAATGTTTTTTGTTTCTGTAAATATGTTTTCACAAAAAAAGCAAGTCAGTAAAACAAATACTAAAGCTCAAGTTACCACTACTGAAAATACTGTCTATGTTGATCCAGTAAAAACCTATGAAAGAATAGGCTATAAAGGATATAAATTATCACTCGAACAATTGAAGAAAGTAGGAAATGCATGTTACTTTAATGGCGAGTTAGAGAAAGCCGCCAAATTTTACAGTGAATTGTATTTACTAACGCAGGATTTAGAAGCAGAGTTTTATTATCGCTATGCGCAATCGCTAAGATCAATACAAGATTTTATTAAAGCCGATCAGATGATGGCATTGTTCAATCAAAAGAAAACATAATACCGTAAAAAAAAAATCTACCAATTAGTAGATTTTTTTTTTTACTATTTGAAATGTATCTATAAGTTTATACTCTATCTTTTCATAAACATATTAGTATAGTATTTTTTCCCATTAGCAGAATTAACCGATATCGAAATACCAAAATGGGTGTAATCCCCATCTAAATTCTCTTTATGTCCAGGACTATTTAACCATGCTTCTAGTGCAGAATTAGGTGTTGAATAATTGTAAGCAATGTTCTCACCCACCTTTATTGCACCTAAAACTTGCATAATATTATTGGCCCTAACATCAAAAAAATCATGATTCACTACATTATTTTCAATCATATAGGAATTGTGCTCTTGGGATTTATATGATATATGATTCACAATTTCCAATTCGTTTTTTCCGACAGATAGTCTATATTGATTGATCAATCTTGCTAATTCCACTTCATCTAATGAAGAGTCATAATTTGTAATTAAAGTAAGATTTGGTGTTAAATCTGATGGAGAATCATTCGAACAGGAAGCTGAAGTAAATACCAAAACTATGGTCATAACGAAATGAATTAATTTAGTTTTCATAATAGTAGATTAAGTTTAAAAGACAGATGTGGGGCAAAAATCTTTTGTTAATTATTATCTTCTTTAAATAATATTTCAAAGGTATGCCGCAAATGAAGGAAGCATGTTATACTACTTTTTGAATAACTTATGAGATTACTATATAAGATTCAAAACCTTAAAACATAAAAAAATCCCGATAATATTGCTATCGGGATAAATATTTTAAATAAAACTAAACTAAAATCGCTATAGGCTTTGGCCGAAAACGATGAAGCCAATTATCTTTTCATAAACATATTTGTGTAATATTTCTTTCCTGTAGTTGGATTAACAGAAATTGAAATACCAAAATGAGTATAATCACCATCTAAATTTGCTTTGTGACCTGGGCTATTTAACCATGCGTTTAAAGCAGAATTTGGAGTAGAATAATTATACGCTATATTTTCGCCTACTTTAACTGCTCCTAATACTTGGATAATATTATTGGCACGTGATTCAAAATAATCATGATTCACAACATTATTATCAATCATATAAGTATTATGTTCTTGTGATTTATAAGATATATGATTTACAATTTCTAGTTGGTTTTTTCCAATTGAAACTCTATATTGATTAATTATTCTAGCTAATTCAATTTCGTCTGTTGTTGAATTATAATTAGTAATTAATTTGTTTTCGGGCGCTAAATCTTCTGAGGAATCATTTGAACATGAAACTAAAGTAAATACCAAAGCCATTGGTAAAAACAATCTAAGTAAATTTGTTTTCATAGTAGTAGGTTAAGTTTTTTAAAGATAGATGTGGGGCAAAAATCTTTTATGTTAATATTGTAAGAACGTGTTTCTGATTTGGTTGTACAATACTACTACTATATCGTTAAAGTGTCAAATAAAATCGATGAAATGCATAATTTTTAATTTATTATATGTATTTTTCTTACAATTACGAACTTACTCTTTCTATTTTCCAATTAAAATCGTCTTGCAATTGATACCGAATTCGGTCATGTAATCTATTCGATCTACCTTGCCAAAATTCAACTTCAATTGGTTTGACTAAATAACCACCCCAATGCAGTGGTCTTGGAATTTTCTTTCCTCTATATAACTGCTCTAATTGCGTAAGTTTATCTTCTAAAACTTTTCTTGATTCAATTACTTTACTTTGATCGGATGCTATTGCTCCTAATTTACTTCCGTCTGGACGAGAATCGAAATAGTTATCAGAAATAATTTCAGATGTTTTTTCTGCTACACCTTTAATTATTACTTGACGCTCTAAACTATTCCAAAAAAATGACAAACAAACATTTGGGTTGTTTTGGATTGCTTTCCCTTTTTCAGAATTATAATTCGTAAAGAAAATAAATCCGTCTTCATTGAATTTTTTTAATAAAACCACTCTCGATTTTGGAAAACCATCTAATCCAATCGTGGAGATCGTCATGGCATTTACCTCTCCTCCCGAAGCGTCGGGGCCACCAAAATCTTCGGTTTCATGAAACCAACGATTGAATAAATTAATGGGGTCTTCTGGAATATTAGTTTCGAGAAGTTCACTTTTTTCGTAGGATTTTCTGTAGTTACTTAAATCTTTCATTGTTGAATGGTTTGACTGCAAAGTTCGCAAAGTTTTTCGCAAAGTTTACAAAAATTATAATGGATTTTACTTTAGCCCAGATTGCAGTGGAAATAAAAAACTTTCAGGTGTTCTGAAAGTTTTTTATTGAAGCGGAAAGCTGGAAATACGATAACTGATAAAACCCAAGCGATTTGCTCCTTACTCCAACAAGCTTAGTATGACATTATTCCAAATCAAATTCTCTTCCATCGTCTGCTAAAAGTACGTTTGGAAAAATGGTTTGGGCTTCTTCTTTAAAAAGTTCGATATTGCCATAACGCGTAGAATAATGACCAAGTATTAGATTTTTGACTTTGGCTTTTAGTGCAATTGTCGCTGCTTGTTTGGCTGTGGAATGCATTGTTTTTTCTGAAAGGTGCTCTTCAGTTTCTAGAAAAGTACTTTCGTGATACAAATAATCGGCGTTTTCAATAATAGGTATAAGTTGCTCATCATATATTGTATCACTACAATAAGCATAAGTTTTAACTGGTTGTGGATCAAAACTTAGTTCTTTGTTCGGAATTATAGTTCCATCTTCCAAAGTAATATCGCCACCAAATTTGATTTTATTAAAATACAATTTATCGATATTATACTTTTCGACTGTTTCAACATTGAGTTTACGCTCAATATTTTTTTCTTGAAATAAAAATCCGTTAGTGTAAATACGATGCTTCAGGGGAATTGTTTTCACAATAACTTTATCATCTTCAAAAATAGTTTCAGAAACTGTTGCCTCCAATTCATAAAAATAAAGATTGTATCCCGTATAAGAACCAGATGCTTTTAGTTGTAATAATATAATTTCTTTAATTCCTTTTGGACCATAAACATGCAAATCATTTTTTCGATTGAGCAACATAAAAGTCGATATTAACCCGATTAATCCATAAAAATGATCCCCATGCAAATGAGAAATAAAAATATGACTGATTTTAGAAAACTTGACTTTACTTTTGCGCAATTGTACTTGCGTTCCTTCGGCACAATCAATTAGAAATAGTTTATTTTTAATTTCTAAAACTTGGGAAGTTGGATTGGAAATAGTACGTGGAGTTGCGGCATAACAGCCAAGAATAGTTAGTTTCAATTTTATTTTATTCTTTTTTGCTATTTTCTATGTTGGCATATTTGATAATTAGATATACCAAAACAATTTCAACAATAACATTGATTCCGATTTTTAAATAATCGTATTCATTAGTTCTAAAAGCTTTCATTAAATTTTTAGTCAGTAAAAATGTAAAAACAAATAGTAAACCGGTATAAATATAAACTTTAGTGGTGTTGCTGATTTTCATAATTTGCGATTAAAAACCTAAATCTCTTTCTATTTCTTCCATTTCAATAATATCATGTGCTTCAAGAAGTGAGGGTACAACAATTATTTTTGAAGGAACTTCATTAAAATCGATGTTTTCGGCAACAATTACAAATGATTTTTTTTCTTTTTTGTGTGTTTTAGATAAATCTGAAAAAGCTATTATATCTTTTACAGTAACATTTTTATCATGCGATACATCTAAAATTAAATTTTGTTTTTTAAAACTATTGTACTCATGAGTTACTTTTTCTAGAAAATTATTAATATTTCCTTGAGTATCTTTTATAGTAGTAGTATGTCCTTTTTGTTCGACTTTCATATTTGATTAATTATTTTATTTTGGAAGCTAATAAATAAATAACAGCCATTCTTATTGCTACGCCATTTTCTACCTGATCTAAAATGACCGATTGTTGTGAATCGGCAACATCAGAAGTAATCTCTACTCCCCTATTTATTGGTCCAGGATGCATGATAACGATTTCTTTATTTAATGAATCTAACAAGGCTTTGTCTACTCCATATTGTTGGGCATATTCTCGTGTAGAAGGAAAGTAATTTACATCCATACGTTCGTTTTGAACTCGTAACATATTAGCAGCATCACACCATTCTAAAGCTTTTCTGAGGTTGGATTCGACCGTGACTCCGAGACTTTCGATATGTTTCGGAATAAGTGTTTTTGGACCGCATACTTTTACTTCAGCACCTTGCATCTGCAAAGCAAATATATTTGAAAGCGCTACACGTGAGTGCAAAATGTCTCCAACAATCACTACTTTTTTTCCGGCTACTTCTCCTAATTTTTCTCTTATTGAATAACTATCTAATAAGGCTTGAGTTGGATGTTCATGAGCGCCATCTCCAGCATTAATGATACTTGCCTTAACATTTTTAGATAAGAAATAGGCAGCTCCGGGATTTGCATGACGCATGACTACCATATCTACTTTCATTGAAAGAATGTTATTAACTGTATCGATAAGTGTTTCCCCTTTTTTGACAGAAGATTGTGCTGCCGAAAAACTAATTACATCAGCAGAAAGTCTTTTTTGAGCCAATTCGAATGATAATTTTGTACGTGTACTATTTTCGAAAAAAATATTAGCAATGGTAATATCTCGCAAAGAAGGTACTTTTTTTATTGGTCGATTGATGACTTCTTTAAAATGATCTGCCGTTTCAAATAGTAAATCAATGTCTTCTTTGACAAGGTATTTTATTCCTAATAAATGGTTTACACTTAATTCTGCCATTTTTATTTTGTTATTTGCCACCCCGCCCTTCGGGCACCCCTCCAAAGGAGGGGAATTCTAGGATGTGTTTTTATATTAAATACACGCTGTCTTCTCCTTCATTCTCTTTCCAACATACTTTTACTTTTTCATCATTTATGGCATCAACTTGCCTTCCTCTATAATCTGGTTGAATGGGTAAATGACGACTGAACCTTCTATCAATTAAAGTTAAAAGTTCCACTTCTGAAGGTCTTCCGAACGTTTGAATAGCTGTTAAAGCTGCGTTTATACTTCTACCCGTATATAAAACGTCATCTATAAAAATCACTTTTTTTTCTTCGACAAGAAAATCGATTTGTGTTTTATTGGCTTCTAACTGTTTCTCGCCTCTTCTAAAATCATCTCTAAAAAATGTAATATCTAAAAAGCCCATTTGTATTTGGTTAACTTGATATTCATTTTCTAAAATGTGTTTGATGCGTTCGGCAAGAAATTTACCTCGAGGTTGCAAACCAATGAGTACAGTATTAGAAAAATCAAGGTGCTTTTCAATTAACTGACAGGCCAAACGATGTAGAATGATGTTGACTTCTTTAGCATTGAGTAATATTTTTTGACTCATAATGAAGTGGTGTTTGGTTTGCAAAGATATAATTTTTTGCCATTATAAAAAAAACCGTTTCTTAATTGAAACGGTTTTATATTATTGATACATTTTCTTTCTCAATTCTTGTACTTTTTCATCATCTAGATATTCATCAAATGTCATGTATCTATCAATAACGCCATTTGGTGTAATTTCTAAAACTCTATTGGCAACCGTTTGTGCAAACTCGTGGTCATGTGTAGTAAACAGTACCGATCCTTTAAAGTTTTTTAACGAATTGTTGAATGCTGTAATCGACTCTAAATCTAAGTGATTTGTTGGTTCGTCTATCATTAAAACATTGGCACGAATCATCATCATTCTTGATAACATGCATCGCACTTTTTCTCCTCCAGACAATACGGTACATTTTTTCAAAGCTTCTTCACCAGAGAAAATCATTTTACCTAAGAAACCACGAACATATACTTCATCACGTTCTTCTTCTGTTTTTACAAATTGTCGTAACCAATCAACTAAATTTAAACTTCCATCAGTAAAAAACTGACTATTATCATTTGGTAAATACGATTGATTGGTGGTGATTCCCCAATCAAAAGTACCTGAATCGGCTTTTTGATTGCCATTTAATATTTCATAAAAAGCAGTTGTAGCTCTCGAATCTTTAGAGAATATTACAACTTTATCACCTTTTGCCATATTTAAATCGACATTCTTAAACAACACTTCACCCTCTACCGATGCCGCTAAATTTTGAACATGAAGAATTTGGTCTCCAGCTTCTCTTTCCACATCAAAAATAATGGCAGGATATCTTCTACTAGATGGACGAATTTCATCCAAATTCAGTTTCTCAATCATTTTTTTACGAGAAGTAGCTTGTTTAGATTTGGCTACATTGGCGCTAAAACGACGTATAAATTCTTCCAATTCGGCTTTCTTTTCTTCTGCTTTTTTATTTTGTTGTGCCTTTTGTTTGGCGGCTAACTGACTCGATTCATACCAAAAAGTATAATTACCAGAATAATGGTTAATTTTATTAAAATCGATATCAGATATATGCGTACAAACCGAATCTAAAAAGTGTCTGTCATGAGAAACAACGATTACGGTATTTTCATAATTCGCTAAGAAATTTTCTAACCAAGTGATGGTTTCAAAATCCAAATCATTTGTAGGTTCATCCATTACCAATACATCTGGATTTCCAAAAAGGGCTTGTGCTAATAAAACACGCACTTTCAATTTTCCTTCCACTTCACCCATTAAAGTATAATGCATATCGGCAGAAATTCCTAAATTGGATAACATGGCACCAGCATCTGACTCGGCATTCCAACCGTTCATTTCTTCAAATTGCACTTGCAATTCTCCTATCCTATCTGCATTTTCATCAGTATAATCAGCATATAAAGCGTCCATTTCTGATTTAACAGCGAACAAAACCTTATTACCCATCATAACTGTTTCAAGTACAGTTTTATCATCGAACATGTTATGGTTCTGATTCAATACCGACATTCGTTTGCCAGGTTCTAAAAATATACGACCAGAAGTTGGATCAATGTCACCAGCTAAAATCTTTAAAAAAGTTGATTTTCCAGCTCCATTTGCACCAATAACTCCGTAGCAATTTCCTTGAGTAAATGTTGTATTTACTTCGTCGAATAATATTCTTTTACCAAATTGTACTGATAAATTTGAAACAGTTAACATGAAATAGTTTATTTAAAATTTTACATTGTACCTTTCAGCCATTTGGCTTAAGGTGGTGCAAAAGTAATCAAAAGACATTAGTGTTTGCTGTTCATTGATTACTTTTTTTTGATTACTTTGTAATATATAAAGCTTTTAACTTTAACGATAGCTTAACAAAATTATTGATTTCATATAAATACATTTGTTTACAAATTTTATCATTTTTAATGAAACAAATCTCCTATAATAAAACTTTACTTATTTCACTTTTTTTGCTAGTATTTTTGAGCTCTTGTAAAAACGAATTCTCAAGTGATAATTATGTGGCTTATTTTGGTGGTGAAATAATTAATCCTGCGAATCGTTATGTTTTATTCTGCAAAAACAATCAAGTAATTGATAGTATTCCTCTAAAAAAAGACAATACTTTTTTCATAAAATTTGATTCTTTAGCACCCGGTTTGTATACTTTTAAGGATGAAGAATATCAATATGTTTATTTTGATAAAA
>CALPIE020000101.1 GCA_943323545.2 Bifidobacterium breve
GATTACTTTTTGGAATCGTCTTTCAAGCGCCCCGTCTTTTTCAATATATTGACGGTACTCATCTAGAGTAGTAGCGCCAATACATTGAATTTCACCTCTTGCTAAAGCAGGTTTAAACATATTTGATGCGTCTAAAGATCCGGTTGCACCACCAGCGCCAACAATGGTATGAATTTCATCAATAAAAAGTATAATATCATCATTCTTTTCTAGTTCATTCATTACGGCTTTCATTCGCTCTTCAAATTGCCCACGGTATTTTGTTCCTGCAACTAAGCTGGCTAAATCGAGCGTAACAACACGTTTATTAAATAAAATTCGAGAAACTTTCTTTTGGATAATTCGTAAAGCTAATCCCTCAGCAATTGCCGATTTTCCTACACCAGGTTCGCCTATTAAAAGTGGATTATTTTTCTTTCTTCTACTTAATATTTGAGAAACTCTTTCAATTTCTTTTTCACGTCCAACAACAGGATCAAGTTTGCCTTCTTCTGCCATTTCTGTTAAGTCTCTACCAAAATTATCTAAAACAGGTGTTTTAGATTTTTTATTGGATTTATTGGCTGGATTATTAAAGTTACCTTCTTTTACGCTGTCATCTTGTCCTGAATCTTCATTGAAGGATTCGTTTTTTGGTAAGTTTTCTAAAAAATCATCTTCGTTTGGTGTCATATTTAAATATTGGTCTTTAGCAACTTCGTAATCAATTTTTAATTTATTGAGCAATTTAGTTGTTGGGTCGTTTTCGTTTCTTAAAATACATAAAAGTAAATGCGCTGTACTTATAGAAGAACTTTGAAAAACTTTTGCTTCTAGAAAAGTGGTCTTTAAAGCCCTTTCCGCTTGACGGGTCAAATGCAAATTTTTCTTTTCATTGCTGGTATCAATGTTTGGATTGGCAGGACTTAATACTTCAACTTTCTTTCTTAAATGATCTAAATCAACAGAAAGATTGTTTAAAATAGCAATAGCTTTGCCATTGCCATCTCTTAAAATACCAAGCATAAGATGTTCAGTGCCAATAAAGTCGTGTCCTAACCTTAGCGCTTCTTCTTTGCTGTAAGTAATTACATCTTTAACTCTTGGTGAAAAATTATCATCCATATAATGTAAGTATTATGATTGTAAATTTAGTGAATTTTAATTCTGAAACAAAAACTATTCCTCACTAAATACGTTGTCAGTAAATTGACAAAAAAATAGTGATATAAAAAAGGACTCATCTTCACTATTTATTAACCAAATAACAACACAAATTTGTTAATAAATCATTCAAATTACAACGTAAAAATGCTTTTAAAAATACTAAAAAGACGTATATTGCACGTTTTGAAATTAATCTAATATTTATAATAAATTAAACATATGTCTGACGGAGAAAAGTTAATTCCAATTAACATAGAAGACGAAATGAAATCAGCATACATCGATTATTCGATGTCTGTTATTGTATCAAGAGCATTGCCTGACGTTCGTGACGGTTTAAAACCTGTTCACAGAAGAGTACTTTATGGAATGTATGATTTGGGAGTTTTTTCTAATAAAGCACACAAGAAATCAGCAAGAATTGTTGGAGAAGTTTTAGGAAAGTACCATCCACATGGTGACACATCAGTTTATGACGCAATGGTTCGTATGGCACAAGAATGGAGTTTACGCTACCTTTTAATTGACGGCCAAGGAAATTTTGGTTCGGTTGATGGAGATAGTCCAGCTGCAATGCGATATACCGAAGCCAGAATGAAAAAAATGTCAGAAGACATTATGGCAGATATTGATAAAGAAACTGTTGATTTTAAACTCAATTTTGATGATACTTTATACGAGCCAACTGTAATGCCAACTCGTGTTCCAAATTTATTGATTAATGGAGCATCTGGAATTGCTGTCGGAATGGCAACTAACATGGCGCCTCATAATATCACTGAAGTTATTGATGGCACACTTGCGTATATCGATAATGAAGAAATCGAAATAGACGAATTAATGAACCATATTAAAGCGCCAGATTTTCCTACTGGAGGTGTAATTTATGGTTATGAAGGCGTTCGTGAAGCATTCAAAACAGGACGTGGTAGAATCGTGATGCGTGCTAAAGTTGGTTTTGAAGAAGTAGATGGAAGAGAATCGATTATAGTTACTGAAATTCCATACCAAGTTAATAAAGCTGAAATGATTAAAAAAACAGCTGATTTGGTGAATGATAAAAAAATCGAAGGCATTGCCAATATTCGTGACGAATCGGATAGAAACGGAATGCGTATCGTATATATATTAAAACGTGATGCAGTTGCAAACGTTGTTTTAAATACACTTTACAAATTCACACAATTGCAATCTTCTTTCAGTGTCAACAATATTGCATTGGTAAAAGGAAGACCGCAGATGTTGAATCTTAAAGATTTAATCCATTATTTCGTTGAACACCGTCATGAAGTTGTGGTTCGAAGAGCGCAATTCGATTTAAGAAAAGCCGAAGAAAGAGCGCACATTTTAGAAGGATTGATCATTGCATCAGATAATATTGATGAAGTAATCAAGTTAATCAGAGCTTCCAAAGATGGAGATGAAGCCAGAACAAAATTAATCGAACGATTCAATTTATCCGAAATCCAGGCGCGTGCTATTGTAGAAATGCGTTTGCGTCAGTTGACCGGACTAGAACAAGATAAATTGCGTGCTGAATATGCTGAAATAATGAAGTTAATTCAATATTTGAAAGACTTATTGGCTAGCAAAGAAATGAGAATGCAAGTGATTAAAGATGAATTAGTTGAGATCAGAGACAAATATGGCGATGCTCGTCGATCCACCATTGAATATTCTGGTGGCGATGTAAGTATTGAAGATTTAATTGCGGATGAAAATGTGGTAATTACCATTTCTCATGCAGGATATATTAAAAGAACTTCTTTATCCGAATACAAAACTCAGAATAGAGGAGGAGTTGGACAAAAAAGTGCTGCAACTCGAGATCAAGATTTCTTAGAGCATTTATTTGTTGCTACCAACCATAATTACCTTTTGATATTCACCCAAAAAGGAAAATGTTTCTGGATGAGAGTCTATGAAATTCCAGAAGGATCTAAATCAAGTAAAGGTAGAGCCCTACAAAATCTTATTAATATAGAAAGTGATGATAAAGTAAAAGCATTTATCTGCACAAAAGATTTAAAAGACGAAGATTACATCAAAAGTCATTATGTGATAATGGCTACAAAAAAAGGTCAGGTTAAGAAAACTTCATTAGAGAAATATTCACGCCCTAGAGTAAATGGAGTTGCTGCAATTACCATTAAAGATGATGATGAACTATTAGAAGCAAAATTAACAAATGGTGAAAGTCAAGTTTTAATTGCAGTTAAGTCTGGTAAATTAGTTAGATTTGAAGAGGGAAAAACACGTCCAATGGGAAGAACAGCTTCTGGTGTTCGTGGAATCACTTTACAAAACGATCAAGATGAAGTAATCGGAATGGTTTCGGTAAACGATATGGAGAGTGAAATTTTAGTTGTAGCTGAAAATGGTTACGGTAAACGTTCTTCCATTGATGAATACCGAATTACAAATCGTGGAGGTAAAGGTGTAAAAACATTAAATATTACTGAAAAAACTGGTAAATTAATTTCAATTAATAGTGTAACAGATGCAGATGATTTAATGATTATTAATAAATCTGGATTAACTATTCGTATGGAAGTTTCTGATTTACGTGTTATGGGTAGAGCAACGCAAGGAGTTCGTTTAATTAATATTAAAGAGAACGATTCGATTGCAGCAGTTACTAAAGTAATGAAAGAAGATGAAGTTGAATTAGATGAAAATGGCGATATTGTTATTAAAGCAATTGATGCAAATGAAATTGACGTTAAGGAAGAAAATTTAGAAACAGAATCTGAAGAAAATAATAATACCTTAAACGATGAAGATCAAGAATAAAATAAATTAATATTTTATAAAAGCCATATATCTAAACAATTGTTTTTAAGATAGTATGGCTTTTTTTATTTAACCTATTTAATTACTACTATTATGAAAATTTATAAATTATTTTACGCAGGAGCATTATTAGTCTCTGTTGCTACTTTTGCTCAAAAAGACGAGTTAAAAAAATTAAAGAAGATTTATTCAATTGAGACACCGTCTGTTGCTGATATCTCAGATTATAAAGCTACTATTTCAAAATTAGAACCACTTGCAATTGAAGAAAGTGATAAAGTGTATTTAAATTTTTATAAATGTATGACGCCATTACTTGAAATTAGCTCATTAGGAAATGCCGCAAATCCAACACAATTGGTTAAACTTTTTAGTCCAAAAGCAATAGCAGACTTATCAGATGGTTTACTAGCGACTCTTGATTATGAAAAAAAATCTGGAAAAAAATTATTTACTGATGACATTAACGAAACAATTACTTCTTATAAAATGCAATTGGTTAATGCAGCCTATGCATTAGGGAAAGCTAATAAAGATATTGAAGCTGCTTCAATATTTCATTCGGTTTATCAATTAGATAAGAAAGATGTAGATAATTTATTTTATGCGGCTAGTTTTGCTGTAAATGGTAAAGATTATGATAACGCTCTTCTATATTACCAAGAATTAAAAAAAATTAATTATTCTGGTGAAGGAACAATGCATTATGCAATTAATAAAATAAGTAAACAAGAAGAATATTTTAATACTAAAGAACAAAGAGATACCTATGTTAAATTAGGATCACATGAAAAACCTCGTGAAGAAAAACTTCCTTCTAAAAGAGGAGAAATCTACAGAAATATAGCATTAATTTTAGTTGAAAAAGGTAAAAATGAAGAGGCAAAACAAGCCTATACTGATGCACGAAAAGCCAATCCAGACGACTATTCATTATTGCTTAATGAAGCTAATTTATATTTAACCCTTAATGATTTTGATACTTATACTAAATTAGTTAATGAAGCTTTATTGAAAAATCCAAATAATGCTGAAATGGTATTTAATTTAGGTGTAATTAGTGCAAATGCTAACAAATTAGATGCAGCAGAAGGGTATTATAAGAAAGCTATTGAAATTGATTCTAAGTACTTTAATGCCTATTTAAATCTTGCAGAATTAAAAATGCGAAGTGATCAAAAGTATGTTGATGAAATTAACAAACTTGGCACATCCGATAAAGATTTAAAACGCTATGAAGTAGTTAAAGCAGAGAGAAACAAAAATTTCTTAACTATTTTACCAATCTTAGAAAAAGCTGTCGAATTAGACCCGACAAACGACCCTGCTAAAAAAACATTATTAAGTGTCTATAAAGCTCTAGAAATGTCAGACAAAGCTAAAGAGTTGAAATCCAAAATGTAATTTAAATAAAACTATAAAAAAAGCTCACTTTTAAAGTGAGTTTTTTTTATATTATTTTCTTTATTACTCTAAGTCTATGAGTGTGTCTATTTTGTTCGGCATTGTATATTCCCAAATGATCTAATCTATCTATTCTCACCTTACCACTTGCATGGATGATGTAATTGTTTTCAAGAATAATTCCAACGTGAATAATTTTTCCTTCTTCGTTGTCAAAAAAAGCCAAATCTCCTGGTTCACTTTCTTCTATAAAACTTAATACTTCACCTTGAGTAGATTGTTGTGAAGCATCTCGAAGTAATTTATAACCATTTAACTTATATACCATTTGAGTAAACCCAGAACAATCTATTCCAAATGGTGTTTTTCCGCCCCATAAATAAGGTGAATTCAAATATAAAAATGAAGTAGTTACAATATCAATTTTAGGTTTTACACCACTCACTCTTAATCCTTCAAAATCATAATTAATGGTATTAATGTCACTGTGGTTTAAAAACGAAAGTGATGCTCCAATTGTAATAGGAAGTAATATATTATTAGGAGTAATAACATATTCAACTAAATCTGAATTCAGAATTATTGCTTCTTTTGATAACGTATTATAATTATCTTCTGAAATTATTTGGTACTGTTTTAAATCAATCCAACCCTCATATTCATCAAATTGAAGTTTAATTTTTGACCATTGTTTTACAATTTCTACAATTTCGAAATGTTCACCAAATAAAACTTGAGAAACTATTTCGCTTCTGTCATTCGGTTCTAAACGCAACGGAATTATTGATAAATTACAAATGCCAAACATTGATTCTATTTTGAATTTAAATTTTAAATTATTTTGAAGCTATTCCCGCTTTTCGTTTCAATCTTTTGTTTCGTAAACTCCACAAAAGGATTTTCTCTGCAATCGGGGCTAAGCATTTATACGATAAACAAATATCCCAATTCAAAATTTTAAATAATTTTTATGCTTTTTCAATTACTATAGCAGAAGCTCCACCACCTCCATTGCATATTGCTGCGGCACCAATTTTAGCATTATTTTGATGCAAAACATTAATTAAGGTAACCACAATTCTGGCTCCAGAACAACCAAGAGGATGTCCTAGTGAAACCGCTCCACCATTAACGTTTACTTTATCATTTTCAATTCCAAGAATTTTAGTATTGGCCAAGCCAACCACAGAAAAAGCTTCGTTGAATTCAAAATAATCAACATCACCAATCGATAAACCAGCCTTACTTAATGCTTTTGGCAATGCCTTAGCAGGAGCAGTAGTAAACCATTTTGGTTCTTGAGCCGCATCTGCATATGATCTTATATAAGCCAATGGTTTTAATCCCAATGCAATTGCTTTTTCTTCACTCATTAAAATTACTGCAGCAGCACCATCATTAATTGTAGATGCATTCGCAGCTGTAACAGTTCCTTCTTTTGTAAATGCTGGATTTAAACTCGGAATTTTATCTAATTTTACATTGGTATATTCTTCATCCTTAGTAACCACAATTGGATCACCTTTTCTTTGCGGAACAGCAACCGGAACAATTTCTGTATCAAATTTTCCAGCTTCCCAAGCATTCGCAGAACGTTCATACGATTGAATAGCGAAAGCATCTTGTTCTTCACGAGATATTTTATATTCAGAAGCACATAAATCGGCAGCAACACCCATAGCATTATTGTCGTAGGCATCAACCAATCCGTCTTTTTGCATTCCGTCTTGCATAGTAGTTGGTCCGAATTTAACACCGTTTCTTAGATGCATGTAATGCGGAATCAAACTCATGTTTTCCATTCCGCCTGCTACAACAATTTCGGCATCTCCAGTCATTATTGCTTGTGTTCCGAACATTATTGCTTTCATACCAGACGCACACACTTTATTAACTGTAGTACAAGCAACATTATTCGATAATCCTGCAAAAAGTGCAGCTTGCCTTGCTGGAGCTTGACCAACTCCTGCTTGAACAACATTTCCCATAAATACTTCATCTACTAAATTCGGATCTAAATTAATTTTATCTAAAGCTCCTTTTATAGCTGCAGCACCAAGTCGTGAAGCAGAAACAGTTGATAATGATCCCATAAAACTGCCTATTGGAGTTCGTACAGCAGAAACAATTACTATCTTTTTGTTCATCTAAATTTTTCTTTATGTTGTTAGCATGCAAATTTAGTATTTTTTAAGTAAAACTCGTTTTACATTTTGAGTTTATTAAATATTCGTATTTAAATATAAATAAGATTAGTTCTATATGTTTGATTATTAAGTAATTCTTTTTTAATTAATTTTTATAAGCAAAAAAAACAAAGTAAATAGTTGTAAATATTATAATCAAACATTACATTTGCAACCGCTAAAAGCGAAAAGTTCTTATATAAAATAATGAATTTGGAGAGTTGCCTGAGTGGCCGAAAGGACATGTTTGCTAAACATGCGTATGGGAAACTGTACCAAGGGTTCGAATCCCTTACTCTCCGCTTTTTTTGTTTTCGGGGTGTAGCGTAGCCCGGTTATCGCGCCTGCTTTGGGAGCAGGAGGCCGCAGGTTCGAATCCTGCCACCCCGACAAAATAAAGCGTGGCGTTTTTTTAGAAAATTCA
>CALPIE020000102.1 GCA_943323545.2 Bifidobacterium breve
CACGTTCTGCTTATGAAGAAACCATGAAACGTGGCGCCAAATCTTTTATGGAACCAACTGTTGAGAAAGATGAATTTGGTGAAGTTATTCGCTCCGGAATATATACCTACGGAGAAACAGTTCATGTTTTTGTTGAACGTAAAAACTATAAAGGAGTATTTTTACCTGGCTACCATGAATGGAAGTCTGATTATAATCCTTCACCAGTTGGATTAAAATATATCGACCATATGGTCGGAAATGTGGGCTGGAATGAAATGAATATTTGGGTAAAATTTTATGAAGAGGTAATGGGATTTGTAAATTTCTTATCTTTTGATGACAAGCAAATTCATACAGAATATTCTGCTTTAATGAGTAAAGTAATGTCGAATGGAAATGGCAGAATTAAATTTCCCATAAATGAACCAGCTGAAGGGAAAAAAAGATCTCAGATAGAAGAGTATCTTGATTTTTATGGAGGTCCAGGTGTACAACACATTGCTATAGCAACGGATGATATTATAGCAACTGTTTCTCAATTAAGAGCAAGAGGGATTGAATTTTTATCAGCTCCACCTCACGCTTATTATCAAGCTATACCAGAAAGATTGGGCGTTCACATGGATATGATGAAAGAAGATATTGCCGAAATCGAAAAATTGGCTATCATGGTAGATGCCGATGAAGATGGCTATTTATTGCAAATATTTACCAAACCCGTTGAAGACAGACCTACACTGTTCTTTGAAATTATACAAAGAATGGGAGCAAAAGGATTTGGAGCAGGCAACTTTAAAGCGTTGTTCGAATCAATTGAAAGAGAACAAGCATTAAGAGGTACATTATAAAACTGCAAAAATCATAGATAATCAATAAGAATTAGCGGTATAGTAATTGTGTTTTTAATAAAAATATGTTAAATAAGATTTTTTGATAAGAATAGTGTAATTATCATCTTATCTTTGTACCTAGAAAACAAAAGGAGTGGTTTCCTTTTCTTTTCATATAAGTTTTTAAAAATTTATATTTTTGGTTGGTTAATAGCATAAAAACTCAGTCATTATATTGATTGGGTTTTTTTGTTTTAATACATTTGGAACAGAAATTGAGTAAAGGCATTTTAAATTTTAAAATAATTAAAATGAAAAAAGGAATTATATTGGCATTGTTTATTATTATTTCTGGTTTTGATACTCAAAAAGTACCAGCTTTTGATGTTGGAGAATGGTTTAAATTTAGAATTCATTATGGGTTTGTAACTGCCGGATATGCTACTCTAGAAGTTAAAGAAGCGGTTATTAATAATAAAAAAGTATTTCATTCTATTGGAAAAGGATATACTGTTGGAATTTCAAAACTTTTTTTTAAAGTTGATGATAATTACGAAAGTTACTTTGATAAAGTAACGGGGAAACCATACCAATTTGTTAGAAGAATTGACGAAGGCGGTTACACTAAAAATCAAGAAGGCTTTTTTAATCAAGATAAAAACACCATATTAGTAAAAGATTATAAAAATAAAATCGAAAATACTTATGCTACACCCGAAAACGTTCAAGATATTATTTCTACTTTTTATTATTTAAGAAATCATCCTAGTATAGACAAACTTAAAAAGGGTGAATCAATAGCAATTGATATGTTTTTTGATGGAGAAACTACAAAATTTAAATTAAAATATTTAGGAAATGAAGATATTGATTCAAAATTCGGAACAATCTCAACCATGATTTTTCGTCCCTTGGTTCAATCAGGAAGGGTTTTTAAAGAAGAAGAAAGTTTGACTGTATGGATCTCAGATGATGAAAATAAATTACCTTTAAGAATAAAAGCCGACTTAGCAGTTGGTTCTATCAAAGCCGATTTAGAATCGTTTAAAGGATTAAATAATTCTTTTAAAATTAAAGTAAAATAATGAATTCAGAAACAAAACAATTACTTTCAGAATTAGAAAATAAATTTGAAAAAATAAATCAAAAAACGGAAACTCATTTAGAAGGTTTGCTTTGGTCGAAACCAATTACTTACTGGGATTATATTCAAACAGATGCCCTCTTAAATCTACAAACACAAAGAACTATTTTGCCCGATGAAATGGTTTTTATTATGTACCATCAAGTCAATGAATTACTCTTTAAAATGATTTTATGGGAAATGGACCAACTTTGTCATACCGATAAGCCAGAAACCAATTACTTTACTGATAAATTAGGTAGAATAAGCCGTTATTTTGATATGCTAACCACATCTTTTGATATAATGGGTGATGGAATGTCGGTAGATCAATATATGAAATTTAGAAATACCTTAACACCTGCAAGTGGTTTCCAAAGTGCACAATATCGTTTAATTGAATTTTCTTCCACCGACTTAATAAATCTTATCGATTATCGATTTAGAGCAACGATAAATAGAGAAACCTCATACGAATATGCACTTGAGCATTTGTATTGGCAAGCGGCAGGGAAAGATCATAAAACAGGTAAGAAATCATTCTTACTGTCCGAATTCGAAAGAAAATACAAAGCCGAATTTATTCGTCATATGGAAGAATATAACACTATTAATGTTTGGCAAAAATTCAAACAACTCCCCGTTAATGATCAAAAAAATCCAGAATTAATTAACGCCATGCGTCATTTTGATTATACTGTTAATATAACTTGGGTGATGGGGCATTTAAATGCAGCCAAAAAATACATTGAAGGAAGTGGTGTAGGTGATGGAGAAGCTACCGGCGGAAGCGATTGGAAAAAATACATGCATCCAAAATACCAAAGAAGAATCTTTTTTCCAGAACTTTGGAGTGAAGAAGAATTGAAAAACTGGGGTGAAAATTGTTAATATGAAATAATCTAATTAATCAGTTGAAGAAATTAGCAACTATTATACTGCTCTTAATTATACTTTTTTCTTGTAAAAAAAATGAGGAAGAAGTATGGATTGAAGATATTGAAAAATCAAAACCTATTGTTGATTTCGGATTTAAATTTGACGATTTCAATGTTCATTTTGACACAATTGGAAGACAAGATACTTTCGAAAGAATACTCAAAAAACAAAATCTTAATGGTAAAAAAGTCCATGATATCATTAAGAAAGTTAAAGATTCCTTTCCAACTAGTGTTCGATACAAAAGACCCTATGTTTGTTTAAGATCTAAAGACAAATACAACAAACTACAATATTTAATTTATCAACCAGATCGATTAAACTATTATTTAATCGACTTAACAGATTCTATAATTGGCTATAAAAAAGCAAGACCTTTAACTTTTAAAAACCGAACAGTTGCTGGCGAACTTACCGGATCTTTAACACAAACATTAAGAACTTTAAAAATCGAACCTAAATTATCGGGACGACTAACTAAAATTTATGCTTGGTCTATAGATTTTTTTAAGTCTAAAAAAGGCGACAAATTTGCAATAAGCTTTGTTGAAAGATACATCAACGACACTATTTATGATGGGGTAGATAGTATAAAAGCAGCCTATTTTGAATACAAAGGAAAAAAAATCTACGCTTTCCCTTTCAAACAAAACACTAAAAGTGATAAAATTGATTTTTATGATGAAGAAGGAAAAGCGCTTAAAAACTTTTTCTTAAAAGCGCCATTAAAGTTTGTAAACATCACTTCTAAATTTTCTAAAAGTCGTTTTCATCCCGTACAATTAAGATGGAAAGCACACAACGGAACCGATTATGCTGCACCAACCGGAACCCCAATTATGACTACTGCAGCAGGCGTAATCGAACAAGCTGGTTACACTGCTGGAAACGGAAATTTTGTTAAAGTAAAACACGACAGAACCTATGCTACTCAATACCTTCATATGTCTAAAATTTTAGTCAAAAGAGGTCAAAGAGTTACCCAAGGTCAAGTAATTGGTAAAGTAGGAAGTACCGGATTAGCTACCGGTCCACATGTTTGTTATCGATTCTGGAAAAATAATGTACAAGTTGATGCACTACGACTTAAATTACCTAATTCAGAACCAATGGATAATAATAACAAGCCAAGATTTATCAAATACATGACGCCACTTAAAAGAGAATTGGACAGTGTAACCAATTTAAAATTCAAAAATGATTAGAAGCTAATCCAGCTGTACATTTCAAGTATGCTTGTAAAAAACTTTTTTTCTACACTATAAAAAGAGCTCCTGTTGTCGCTTTTTTATAGTAAGAAAAAATTCTTTTTTACTTCGCAAAGCTTTTCATTTCCATCTGGGCTAAACACAAAAACTATTTTACTAAATTTACACCTCAAAAAATAGCAAATGGCACTTCAAAATATAAATCCAACAACCACAAAATCGTGGAAAGAATTACAGCTACATTATGAGCTAATGAAAAATAATTCTATAAAAGAATTGTTTGTCAAAGAATCAAATAGAACCAATAGTTTTCATATACAATGGAATGATTTTTTACTCGATTATTCCAAAAATAATATCACGCAAGAAACCATAAACTTACTGCTAGATTTAGCAAGTGAAACCCATTTAAAAGAAGCCATATTACAGTATTTTAATGGCGATATAATCAATCAAACAGAAAACAGAGCTGTACTACATACTGCCTTGCGATTGCCCGAAAATGCTGATATTAATGTTGATCAAAAAAACATAATACCAGAAATATATCAAGTAAAAAACAAAATCAAAGCATTTTCAAATCAAATCATTTCTGGCGAAAGAAAAGGATATACAGGTAAAGTTTTCACCGATGTTGTTAATATTGGGATTGGGGGTTCTGATCTTGGACCAGCAATGGTAGTCGAAGCTTTACAATTTTATAAAAACCAACTTAATTTGCATTTTGTTTCCAATGTTGATGGAGATCATGTAAATGAAATAATTAAAAAACTAAATCCAGAAACCACTTTATTTGTAATTGTTTCTAAAACGTTTACCACTCAAGAAACACTATCTAATTCGGAGACAATCCGAAAATGGTTTTTGCAATCAGCAAGTCAAGATGACGTTGCCAAACATTTCGTTGCAGTTTCTACTAATATTCAAAAAGTAACCGAATTCGGAATCAATCCCAACAACATTTTTCCAATGTGGGATTGGGTTGGAGGCCGATTTTCACTGTGGAGTGCCGTAGGATTATCAATAAGTTTGGCAGTTGGATATGAAAATTTCGACAAATTGTTAGTTGGCGCTAACAAAATGGATGTACATTTTAAAACTGCTTCTTTCGATAAAAATATGCCGGTTGTGTTAGCATTATTAAGCATTTGGTACAATAATTTTTTTGGTGCAGAAAGCGAAGCTTTAATTCCGTATTCACAATACCTTCAAAAATTAGCACCTTATCTACAACAAGGGATAATGGAAAGTAACGGAAAAAGTGTCGGTCGCGACGGAAAATCAGTTAATTACCAAACCGGAACTATTATTTGGGGTGAGCCCGGAACCAATTCGCAACATGCTTTTTTTCAACTAATTCATCAAGGGACAAAATTAATTCCAACCGATTTTATTGGTTTTGTAAAACCATTATACGGAGATGTAGACCATCATAATAAGTTAATGTCTAACTTTTTTGCACAAACAGAAGCTTTATTAAATGGTAAAACAGAAAATCAAGTAAAAGCTGAATTCGTCAAACAAGGAATTTCTGGTGAGAAAGCCGACTTTCTTTTGCCTTTTAAAGTTTTTACCGGAAATAAACCAACCAATACTATTCTAATTGATAAATTAAATCCAGAATCTTTAGGTTCTCTCATTGCATTGTATGAGCATAAAATTTTTGTTCAAGGTGTAATTTGGAATATCTTTAGTTATGATCAATGGGGTGTAGAATTAGGGAAACAATTGGCCAATTCAATTTTAGATGAAATTGAAATGAACAAAGTAAATACGCATGATAATTCTACGGAGTTTTTATTAAAGTACTTTCTTCAAAAGAAATAATTTAAAAAGTGCATTTCAAAAGAATGCATTTTTTTATACTTTTTTCTTTATATTTGTTAACCTTACACATTGTGTTTGGAAACGATAAAAAAGTAAAATCAAACACAAATACTATGGATTATTCTTTCTTTCAAAAACTTCATTCTGGCTGGGCTTATTTAGCTATTTTATTTTTATTTCTTGCCTCTTTAAATGCTACAATCGGTTATTTGACAAAAAAAGAATTTTTCTCAAAAGACAGAAAATTAGCATTAATTGCTTTAATTGCAATTCATATTCAATTGGTTATTGGAGTAATTATTTATTTTGTGTCTCCATTAGGAAAAGCAAGTCTAGGTGAAATGAAAGATGCTTCTTTGCGGTTGACTTCGTTAGAACATCCATTATTAAATCTAATAGCAATTGTGTTAATTACCATCGGTTGGTCACGCCACAAAAAAGCAGAAAACAGTGAGGCAAAATTCAAAGCCATTAGCTTTTTTTATGTTATTGGAATGGTTTTGATATTGGCACGAATTCCTTGGGCCTCATGGCTTAATTAATAATTAATTTATTTTAGTATTTCTTCCTTCAAAATTTTAAAGATGCAAAAATCAACAATAAATTTTATTTTACTCATAATTGCTACCGTTTTGATGAGCAGTTTTACGGTAATTGAGAAGGTTGAATTGCAAAAAAAACAAGAACCAAAAAAATCAAAAGCGTTTCAAAAGAAACAAGTTAAAGTAAAGAAAGAATCAGAAATAAAACCCCTTTTAGATTCCGTAAAAAAAGACAATATTATTTCTCAAAAAGATATGATAGTTGACACACTTAATGTTGTAAATGGGAATTTTAAACCCTATAAAGAAAATGCACATGCATCGTATTATGCAGATCGTTTTCACGGACGAAGAACTGCTAGTGGGAAAAAGTTTGACATGAATAAGTTAACGGCAGCTCATAAAAAATTGCCTTTCGGAACAAAAGTTAAAGTCACAAATGAAGCCAATGGGAAATCAGTTATAGTTGAAATAATTGATAGAGGACCATTCGTAAAAGGAAGAGAAATAGATTTATCTAAAAAAGCTTTTAAAGCAATTTCAAATGGAAATGGAGCAGGTTATGTAATTGCTAAACTAGAAATCTTGCAAAATTAACTACCATTCTTTAAATGGATTCTGACTCAAAAATGCATTGTAATATTTTTCATTATTAGTCACTTCTTCTCCTAACCATTTTGGTTTTTCAAAAATTTCTTGTTCGTTATTGAGTTCTATTTCTGCGATAATTAATCCGTTGTTTTCACCATGAAAAACATCCACTTCAAAAATGTGTTTGCCTTTATTTATGTTGTAACGCGTTTTATGAATCACCCCTTTTTCACACAATTGCAATAAGTTTTTTGCCTCGTCAAGCGTAATTTCTTTTTCCCATTCAAAACGCGTCAAACCACTTTCATTTCCTTTTCCTTTGATAGTCAAATATCCTTTATCCGCTTTTATTCTTACCCTCACAGTTCGTTCAGGATTAGAAGAAAGATAGCCTTGTGCTATTTCAAAATGCACTTTTGATTCGTTAATAAAATCGGTAGAAGTCACTAAAAACTTTCGCTCTATTTCAATCATTTTAGATACTTTTTACCAAAAGTACTAAATCTCTATGCATTCTCCGTGAATCTCTGTGCAATAAAAAAACTAAATTTGTATCGTGTCAAACGAAATCAAATACCGAAAAATTATTCATGTCGATATGGATGCTTTTTATGCTTCTGTCGAGCAATTGGACAATCCCGAACTAAGAGGAAAACCATTGGCTGTTGGCGGAAGTGAAATTCGTGGCGTGGTTTCAGCGGCGAGTTATGAAGCACGTAAATTTGGAGTGCGAAGTGCGATGAGCGGCGTTCAAGCGAAGAAAAACTGTCCAGACCTTCTTTTTGTGCCACCTCGTTTTGATCGCTACAAAGAAATTTC
>CALPIE020000103.1 GCA_943323545.2 Bifidobacterium breve
AACAATTATAACAAGATTCCTAAATGGTGTTGATGCTATATTAACTACTATTTGAAAGTTACTTTTTGCGAGTAAATTAAATTTAACTGGTACTTTTTTGCCGATAGATAATATCTATATGATTAGTCTAAAATTTTAATTATCATAACTATAAGTATTTTTAATTAAAGTAAATTATCGATAAATATTTTAATATTGGAAATTCCGTTTTTTGAAATATATTGAATAAAACTACTGCCAATTATCGCTCCTTTTTGGTATTTTGTAGCTTGTTGTAAGGTAGTTTTATTACTTATTCCAAATCCAACTATTTGAGGATTTTTCAAATTCATAGCAGCTATTCTTTTAAAATAGTCTATTTGACTTTGGTCAAAACTATCTTTGCTTCCTGTAACACTAGAGCTGCTAACCATATATATAAAAGCATCTGAATTGGCATCAATAATTCTGATTCTTTCTTCAGATGTTTGTGGCGTAATTAAAAAAATCATAGCGATACCATGACTTTCAAAGAGTTTTTTGTATTCAGAAAGGTAAATTTCTAAGGGTAAATCTGGAATAATCAATCCGTCAATACCAATTTCTGAACACTTTTTACAAAAATTCTCTACGCCATATTGTAAAATGGGATTAAAATACCCCATAATAATTAATGGAATCGTAACTGATTTTCTAATGTTTGCAATTTGATTAAACAAAAGTTCAGTTGTCATTCCGTTTTTTAATGCTTGAGTAGAACTCGCTTGTATAACTGGACCGTCTGCTAAAGGATCACTAAAAGGCAATCCGATTTCAATCATATCTACACCATTTTTTTCTAAATATTCAATTAAAGTTTTTGTATCATTAATATTAGGAAAACCCGCTGAAAAATAAATAGATAGTATTTTATTTTTTGATGATAATTTATTTTTTATTCGATTCATTTTACAACATTATAAGTTAAAATAATTGATATAAGTATTTAGATCTTTATCGCCTCGTCCCGATAAATTGATAACGACAATATCGTTTGGAAGGAATTTTTTATGTTCTAAAACGGCAAAAGCATGTGCGGTTTCAATTGCGGGAATAACACCTTCGGTTTTTGCTAAAGTAATTCCAGCTTTCATAGCTTCATCATCTGTAATAGAAATAAATTCTGCTCTATTTGTTCGAAATAAATTGGCGTGCATTGGTCCAATTCCAGGATAATCCAATCCTGCAGAGATAGAATAAGGCTCTGTAATCTGACCATCAGCTGTTTGCATTAATAAGGTTTTACTTCCATGAATAACCCCCGTTTTACCTAATAATGAAGTAGCGGCACTTTCTCCTGTATAAACTCCTTTTCCTGCAGCTTCTACTGCAATTAAATTTACTTTTTCATTTTCTAAAAAATGATAGAAAGCCCCGGCAGCGTTACTTCCGCCTCCAACACATGCAATAACAAAATCAGGATTTTCTCTACCTTCCATTTCTAAAAGTTGACTTTTGATTTCTTCAGAAATCACACTTTGAAATCGGGCCACCATATCTGGATAAGGATGTGGGCCAACGACAGATCCAATAATATAGAAAGTGTCAATTGGATTATTAATCCAATCCCGAATAGCTTCGTTGGTGGCATCTTTTAAAGTTTTTGAGCCTGATAATGCTGGACGAACCTCGGCTCCAAGCATTTTCATTCGAGCAACATTTGGCGCCTGACGTTCTATATCTACTTCTCCCATATAAACTATGCATTGCAATCCCATTAAAGCGCATACAGTTGCTGTTGCTACTCCATGTTGTCCCGCACCTGTTTCTGCTATGATTCTAGTTTTGCCGAGTTTTTTTGCTACTAAAATCTGTCCAATAGTATTATTGATCTTATGCGCTCCTGTATGACATAAATCTTCTCGCTTTAAATAAACTTTTGTATTAAATTGTTTCGACAATCGTTTAGCAAAATATAACGGAGTTGGTCGACCAACATATTCTTTTAAAAGTGAATGAAACTCTTCTTTAAATGATGGTTCTGTACTTATTTTTATGTAGTTTTGACGTAATTCTTCTACATTTGGATATAGCATTTCTGGTATAAATGCACCTCCAAATTCGCCATAAAATCCATTTTCATCTACATTGTAGGTTGTTTTCATTTCTTAATTTTTAATTTTATCGATAAGTTGTTTTACTTTTTCAATTGATTTTATACCTGGAGATACTTCTAATTTACTATTGCAATCAATTGCTATGCAGTTTTTAGAATAGTCATTATTAAAAAATTCTTTAATTTGATTGCTATTTTCAACACCAATTCCGCCGCTTAAAAAATAAGTTTTTGACAGTTGATAATTGCTCAATAAATTCCAATTAAAAGTATTTCCGTTGCCACCATAATAGGCTCCTTTAGTATCAAATAGAAAGTGGGTACAGTTTTTATTGTATTCATTTAAAGTATTGAAATTGAATTCATTACTAACATTAAAAGCTTTTATCACTTTAAGTGATTTTGATTGTATTTTATTGCATAATTCTGGTGTTTCTTCTCCATGAAGTTGAATAAAATCGAGTTGGTATTCGTTTGCTTTTTGCATAATTTCCGAAAATTCTGCATTTACAAAAACACCTACTTTTTTAATTTCAGTATTTATAACGGGCAATTTTTCTGTAATATTTCTAGGTGATTTATCATAAAAAATAAATCCTAAATAGTCAGGTTGTAATGCTGCTATTTCAGTAATGTTATCCGAAAATTTCATTCCGCATATTTTGATTTGGATTTTCATTTAATTGCTGTTATGAATTGTTCCAAACTTTTCCCTGGATTATCTGTTTTCATGAAGTTTTCACCAATTAAAAAACCGTTATATCCAAAAGATTGTAATAAAAGAATGTCTTCAGGTTTGCTTATTCCACTTTCAGAAATTTTAGTAAAATCATTTGGAATATGCGATATTATATCGATGCTATTTTGCAAACTCACTTCAAATGTTTTTAAATTTCTGTTATTAACACCAATGATATCAAGACTTGGCATGATACTTTTTTCTAATTCTTCTAAATTATGAACTTCTAAAATAACTTCTAATGCAAGAGAATGTGCAAATTCTGATAACTGTTTGATTTGATCTTTTTTTAATACAGCTGCAATTAAAAGAATAGCATCAGCACCATTTGATTTGGCTTCGAGTAATTGGTATTCATCAATGATAAATTCTTTACGAATTAAAGGTGTTTGAACAGCAGCCCGCGCTAAGATTAAATCATCTAAAGATCCACCAAAAAAAGTACTATCGGTAAGGACTGAAATACCGCTAGCACCAGCATTTTCATATCCTTTTACTACTTCTTCAACTGAAAAACTATTATTTATAATTGTTTTAGAAGGAGATCTGCGTTTATGTTCTGCAATAATTCCGAATGGAGAATTAAGTATCGATTTGCTTAGTGAATTTGTTTTCGAGGTGAATAAGTCCGAATTTTCTAACTGTGAAACAGAAATAATACTTTTTTTCAAAGCAATTTCTTCTTGTTTATGGGCGATTATGGTATCTAGGATGGTCATTATGATTGGCTTATTTGTTGAAGTTTTTGTAATTTTTGTAACGCTTTGCCCGATTTTAAACATTCTTTAGCTTTATCGAATGCTTTTAAAACCGAACAATCTTCAACTGTAACAATAGCTAAAGCGGCATTGGCACATACTACATTTTGTTGAGCTTCTGTTCCTTTTCCTGAGATAATGTTCATGAAAATAGCTGCCGATTCTTCAATGGATGTTCCGCCTTTAATATCTTCAAAATACAATTTAGATAAATTAAAATCACTAGCATTTACAATACTTTCCGAGTTTTTGGTTATGATTTTGGCATCGGCAGTCAATGCAATTTCATCATAACCATCCAAAGCGTGAAGTATTGAATAATTGACATCGGTATTTTGATATAAGTAAGCATACATTCGAGCGAGTTCTAAACTGAAAACACCAACGAGTTGATTCTTTGGAAATGACGGATTTACCATGGGTCCTAACATATTGAAAAAGGTTTTTACACCCAATTCTTTTCGAATAGGGCCTACGTTTTTCATGGCAGGATGGAAAAGTGGTGCATGAAGAATAGCAATATTAGCGTCTTCAATACAACGCGTTAGAAAATCTTTGTCGTTGCTGAATTTCACTCCCAATGTTTCCATTACATTACTCGATCCAGATATGGAAGAAACGCCGTAATTTCCGTGTTTGGCTACATGAATTCCAGCGCCAGCTACTACAAAAGAAGCAAGAGTCGAAATGTTGAACGTGTCTTTTCCATCACCGCCTGTACCACATAAATCGATAGTGTTATAGTCAGAAAAATCAATAGCAATACAGAGTTCTAAAAGCGCTTCTCTAAATCCGGAAAGTTCTTGAATTGTTATATTTCGCATCATAAATATGGTCAAAAACGAAGCAATTTGACTTGAATTGTATTGACCAGATGAAATATTAACTAAAACGGTTTTAGCTTCTTCTTTGGATAAGGTTTCGTGATTGATTAGTCGGTTTAATATTGTTTTCATGATGTTTATGAATTTATCCAGTTTTCTAAAATTTGCTTTCCGTTTGGAGTAAGGACACTTTCAGGATGAAATTGAACGCCTTTAACATCATAAGTTTTGTGTCGCAAAGACATAATTTGACCGTTTTCATCGATTGATGTAATTTCTAAATCATCAGGAAAATCATTAGTATTAACAACCCAAGAATGGTATCTGCCAACTTCAATTACATTTGGTATATTTTTAAAAAGAGGATCATCTGAAACAAGAATAGAAACTTTTGTTGCAACACCATGAAATACTTTTTCTAGATTTATTAGGTTTCCACCAAAGACTTCTCCAATAGCTTGTTGACCTAGGCAAACGCCTAATATACTTTTACTTTTTGCATATTTTAGGATTACTTCTTTAAGTAAACCCGCTTCATTTGGAATTCCAGGTCCAGGTGAGAGTACTATTTTATCAAAACTAGATAATTCCTCTAATTCAAATTCATCGTTTCTAAAAACGGTTACTTTGGCATTTAAATCTTCTAAATAATGGACTAAATTGTAAGTGAAACTATCGTAATTGTCGATGACTACTATCTTTTTCATAAATTTAATTTAAATCGTTTCTGCTAGTTCTAATGCTTTATTTAAAGCACCTAATTTATTATACACTTCTTGTAATTCGTTTTCTTCGGTGGAACTTTCTACAATTCCGGCACCCGCTTGGTAATGCAATTGGTGATTTTTGGATAGAAAAGTCCGAATCATAATAGCATGATTAAAATTGCCTTCAAAATCCATGAAACCAATGGCGCCGCCATAAAATGTTCGATTGGTATTTTCGATTTCTTCGATGAGTTGCATGGCTTTGTGTTTGGGAGCACCCGACAATGTGCCTGCTGGAAAAGTATTGGCTACTAATTGCATTGAACTTCCTTTTAATTTTCCGGTTACTTTAGAAACCAAATGTATTACATGAGAAAAAAACTGTACTTCTTTGTATTTTTCTACTTTTACATTTGAACAAATTCTACTTAAATCGTTTCGAGCTAAATCAACAAGCATCACATGCTCACTGTTTTCTTTTGAATCTTCGGCTAATTTTTTGGCTAGTTTGGCATCGTGTTCGTCATTTCCTGTTCGTTTAAATGTTCCAGCAATGGGATGGATTTCAACTAAGTTATTTATAATTATTAATTGTGCTTCAGGAGAAGAACCAAATATTTTAAAATTCCCATAATCAAAAAAGAACAAATAGGGTGAAGGATTGATATTGCGTAAAGCTCTATAAACATTAAATTCGTCACCTTTAAAAGCTTGAGAAAATCGTTTGGATAAAACCAATTGAAAAACATCTCCACGATGACAATGCTTTTTTGCTAGGGTCACATTCGATTTAAATGCTTCATCAGTTAAATTAGAAATAGAATTCCCAACTTTAGAAAATGTATAACTAGCAAATGATTTGATTTGAAGTATTTGTTCTATTTCTGGAATATTATTGTGGTTGTCAATGCTATGACAAAACAAATAAGCTTCATTTTTAAAGTGATTAATAGCAATTATATTTTGATAAACGGCATAATATAATTCGGGAATTTCCAAATCATTTTTCTTTTTATTTATAGCTATTTTTTCAAAGTATTTTACTGCATCATAACTCATATAACCGAAAAGACCGCTAGTAATGAATTTAAATGGTGACTTTTCTTGTTTGAATTGCGTTGCAAATGTTTCTATTACTTTTGGAATATTAGTTTCAGAAGTTATGGTTTTTTTTTCTGAATTTCCATCTGGATATTGTATAGAAATAATATCTTTTTCAATTTTTATTGAGGCAATAGGATTGCAACAGATATATGAAAAACTATTATCGGCAGTATGGTAATCGCTGCTTTCGAGCAATAAACTGTTTGGAAATTTGTCTCTGATTTTGAGATAAATACTCACAGGGGTAATGGTATCTGCAAGAATTTGTTTGTAGTTGGTATGTAATCTGAATTTATTCATGTTTCGATTTTTAGTTGAGATGCTGAAATACAATCAGCATAAAAAAAAAGGCTTGTCGTGATAGACAAGCCTTTATTGATATTTAGTTTTTAAAATATACTTATAATAGACTATTTCACGACGTTTGACGTAAACTGTTCCACCACCAAGTATTATTTATTGTATTGTTCATTTTATATGTTTGAATTACAAATGTAGTAAATGAAATTAGAAATCCAAATTTGAAGTGTTTTTTTTAATGAGTTTGTATTGAAACCGGTTTTGCAAAAAGGATTACTTCACAGGTTAAAAATTTTAATTGGAGTTCAGTGAACTTCGTTTGCAGCGGAAAGCCCACAGTGAATGAGGGACGAATGAACGAGGACTTGAAGCGGAAAGCCTGACCAGAAGTGGCGAGGCACGAAGCCAACGAAGGGATTGCCTCACTATTTTTAATTTTTTTTAGCGGTGTTCAGCGAGTGCTTTGCATTTTTTCATAAAAAAAGACATAGAAAAACCTTAAAGATTTCTCTTTAAGGCTTTCCTTTAAATAGCAATTTTCCCCAATTAGAACTGTAAATTAACAGTTAAATCGAATTCGTCTGAAATGGCTTTATCTCCTAAATTATCAAAGAAACTACCAGAACCGTATTTGATTCCGTATTTAGTTCTGTCAATCTTAAACGAAGTAGAAGCGGTATTTCCTTTTACTATGAATACGAAAGTAACAGGAGCTGTTACATCTTTAATGTTCATATCGGCAGTAACATTATAGGTGTTGTCATTGTTTTTAGCAATGGTTTTGAAGGTTAATTTTGCTGTAGCAAATTTAGAAGTCCCGAAGAAATCATCGGCTTTTAAATGACCTTCTAATTTTTCTTTACCTTTTCCAGTTTCAAGATCGGTAACAATGATTGATGGCATATCTACTGTAAAACTTCCGCCTTTTAAAGCTTTACCTTTAAATACTAATGTACCATCAGCAAAGTTTATTGTACCCGAGTGTTGTCCGGTTACTTTTTTTCCAACCCAGTTGATTTTACTTTTTTCAACGTTGATTTTTTTGTTTTGAGCGATTGTAGTTGATGTTCCAAGAACTACTAATAATGCGAATGCGATTGTTTTTAAATTTTTCATTTTGTTTTAAATTGTTTTAGATTATAAATTGATAAATAATTCTTCGTTTGATTTGCGCACTTTTGCGTAATGTTGTGTGGCATCTTCATTATGTCGGTAGCCTATTGTTGCTACAACAACTGCATGTAAT
>CALPIE020000104.1 GCA_943323545.2 Bifidobacterium breve
CTCCAATATCCAAATTCCATATAACAACCTGTATAAATCTTATTTTCAATAACATTTACAGACCTAATAATAGTCTCATTTGGAGATTTATATAAAGACCAGTTAGAGCCATTGAATTCTAAAAGTCCTTCATTATTTGCAAAATAAACAAAGTTGTTTTTATCTTGAGAAATCATCCAGTTTTGATTTCCAGCACCATAAATAGATGAATTGTATTTTACAATAGGTGGTAATTCTTGAGAAAAACCAAGTATACAAAAGAAAAGAAAGGTTAAATATTTAATCAACTTATTTGGATTTTAGTTTTTAAAATATAAAGATATACAAATTGAATTATTTTACATAAAAAAAACACGCTCAAGATGAACGTGTTTTTTTAAAGAAATTCTTATTTAACTTATTTCTTTATAAATCTTTTAGTTGAAGTTATACCTTCCGCTGTTGTTTTAACTAAATAAACGCCACTTTGTAACGATGAAACATCAATAGTAGAAACTGTTGCTCCTGGTGAAACTTTCATAATTTCTTGTCCTAACAAATTAGATACTTCAATAGTTTGCATTTCAATTGAAGATTCAATTGTTAATCTATCTGAAGCAGGATTTGGATACATTTTAACTTCTGGAGCTTCAAAACTAGAAAGTCCTAAAGTAGTACCTTTATGAAAATAAGCATTGTCATAATATACTGTACCTAAATTAGTTGATATAATAAATTCAGCAAGGTTATTTCTAGCAGCACTTCCACCGCCTGCAATAGTAAAGCTAGATAATGGAATATCAAAGGATAACCAAGTACCTGGGTTTGGATTTGTGCTTGGTAGTTGATTTGGTGCAGGAGTACCATTAGTTGCATTATATTCAATTGCATTAATTTCTGTGTTACTTGCATTATGATTAGATAATTTCAAGCTAATATTTCTAAGTGCCATTGTTACTATTGGAGTCCATAAATCTATATGAAAGAATGTAAATGAAGTTGCATCAAAACTACCAGCTCTAAAATTAATACCCTCACAACCTCCAACCAAATCAGATCCTATGTAAGGAGGTGATGTTCCTGCATTACCAGCAACTAATCCACTTCCAAGTCCAGTAATTTTGTTTGAAGCTGTAGCTGGATCACCACCAATTAAAAATTCTGTAGTATTTCCTGGGCACCATGAAGTGTTATACGAATTTAAATCGCCAGTATAAGAAAATGTTGTAAGTGGTGTGTATGAATTACTGTAAATTGATTTTACATCAGCTACTGGTCTGTTTGGAGGTGTTGGAGCTGGTGAAGTTGGTGATGCAACACATGGAGGACAAAATCCACCACAATCTATTCCGGTTTCTGTTCCATCTTGTACGCCATTATTACATGTATTTGTAACAGCAACAACAACCACATCATCAATAAATACAAAACCTATAGCAGCACCCATATCAAAAATAACTCTATCGGTAACTGCTTCACCATAGTTAATAGTAAATTGGTGTGTAAAGGTTTGAGGTGTTGATGTTAAAGTTGCTGTAGCAGTTATAGCTGTCCATGGTGAAGCACTTTGACCAAGCCCAGCTATCATGGTTCTTGTACCTGTAGTTAAATCAGTATAAGCAACATAAGATAATTGATAAGTAAGTCCACTTGTCAAATTAACAATTTGACTCAAGTTAACATCAAATGCATTACCAGCAGCCAATACTTGAGCTCGATTAACAAAATTCGATCCACCCAAATCGACAACATTTGCTGCGTTACCATACCATGGTGCAGCTGTGCCAGTTTGAAAATTACCATTTGTTACTATCTGAGAAAAAGACAGTGTAGATAACATTAATGATAAAAGTAAAGTAATTTTTTTCATAATTTTACATTTTAAATTTTTTGTAAATATAAGAAACAATTTAGGAAGTATTATTTAATTTAACTATACAAAAACTATACAACTAAAAATTTTACAACAGATTTAAATTTCCATTTCCAGTTTGATAAAAATAAAATCAGCTTTGAAAATACCTTCTTTTGGTTTAATAATATTGAAATTTTCGATTTAGTATCATAAATATAAATTTTACTTAACCATTGATAAATAATTTAATATTAATTATTAAAAACAGAAAAGCACAGAATAAATTCCGTGCTTTTCAAAACTAATTTACTTAAACTTATTCTTTTATAAATCTTGTTGAAGAAACATCTCCATTTATAGACGTTTTAACAATATAAACTCCTACTTGAAGACCAGTAACATCAACTGTTACTATTTGAGTATTTGTATTTTTAGAAATAACTTCTTGACCTAAAAGATTGTAAACTGAAACTTTTTCAATAGTCAAAGCTGATTCAATATTTAAAACATTTGAAGCAGGATTAGGATATAATTTAACTTTTGAAACTTCAAAATCTGCTGTTCCTAAAGTAGTACCTTTATGAAAATAAGCATTATCATAATAAACTGTTCCTAAGTTAGTTGATATAACAAACTCAGCAATATTATTTCTAGCTGCACTTCCTCCACCCGCTATAGTAAAACTACTAAATGGAATATCAAAAGACAACCAAGTTCCTGGATTAGGATTTGCGCTCGGCAATTGATTAGGTAATGGCGTAATGTTAGTTGCATTGTATTCTATTGCGTTCACTTCCAAATTAGTTGTAGGATTGTGATTGGATAATTTTAAACTAATATTTCTAAGCGCCATTGTTACAATAGGAGTCCATAAATCAATATGAAAGAATGTAAATGAAGTCGCATCAAAAGCTCCTGCTCTAAAATTAATACCTTCACAACCACCATTTAAATCAGAACCTATATAAGGTGGAGATGTTGTTGCAACACCAGTAACAGTTCCACTACCAAGTCCAGTAACTCTGTTTGACGCTGTAGCTGGATCACTTCCAATTAAAAATTCAGATGTAACTCCTGGGCACCAAGATGTATTATATGAATTTAAATCACCTGTGTAAGCAAATGTTGTAAGAGGGGCATAAGAATTACTGTAAATAGATTTAACATCAGCAGCTGGTCTGTTTGGAGGTGTTGGAGCAGCAACCGTAGGAGACGGTATTACAGGTGGTGTTCCAAGTGGACCTCTAATATTATCTACATAAAAAGTTCTTGCTGGTGTTGGAACTCCTGTGAACACTGTTGCTCCAGTAGCCCAGTAGGTATGTATTACAAAACCACTATAAACACCATTTGCTGGTGCACCCTGACCATCTAATGCAGTATTAAATGTAAATGAAATTGTTTGCCATGTGTTTCCTCCAGTGTGTGTGGCAGAAGCTGCTACAATAGCAGGACCACCAATACCTCCTGTAACTTTTACTAAAAAAGTTATAGGAGTATCTGAAAGCACATCCATAGTCATAGTCTTGGTAGTTGTTAAGTTGACAAGAGACGTTAAATTTAAGTTTATTCCTTGCCAAACCTCAGCGGCTGGGTTACCTACTATTTTGAGAACTTGTGTATTATTTGTACCGGTTCCAGTTTCAACAACTGGTGTAGGGACTAAATTAGCGCCAATAGAACCAAATGGAGCACCATTTATACCACCACTTTCACCAGGTTGAAATCCTAATAAAAGATCTTGAGAATATCCAAATGAAAAAATCATAAGGAAGATAATTAAAGTAATTTTTTTCATAATAATTAAATTTAAATTGAATTACAAATGTAAAGAGTTGTTTACTAAAACATTTTTTATTATACCCTATAAAAACTATACAACAACAAAAAAATATTAAAACAATTTAAATAAGCATTAAAACAGTGTTTATTATCTTTCAAAGACGTCATTTGCAATCCTGATTTTTAAAAAATGTTGTGGTAATGTATAGTTTAATAATTAATTATTAAATTGTAAATTTATTATTAACAACTAACTTTCATACATTGAAATATTAATAAAATACTTTATTTAAAAAAAGGGCTGATTTATTTTATTATCATCTAAATTATTTGAACCATAAATAGCAAACAATCTAAATTATTTTGTAGTATATCGCTTTTGAGAAATGATTACATTTGCATTCATTTACTTTTTTGCTATGAAGAGTTCAGATATTGCTATATTAAATCCGAAAAAAAACATTATTATCAAAGGAGCTCAAATTCACAATTTGAAAAACCTCGATGTAGCTATCCCAAGAAATAAATTAGTAGTAATTACCGGTCTTTCTGGTTCTGGCAAATCGAGTTTGGCTTTTGATACTTTATATGCAGAAGGGCAACGCAGGTATGTAGAAAGTTTGTCTTCTTATGCACGTCAATTTCTTGGCAGATTAGACAAACCAAAAGTAGATTACATTAAAGGGATTGCTCCTGCTATTGCAATTGAACAAAAAGTAAATACCACTAATGCACGTTCTACAGTTGGAACTTCCACCGAAATTTACGACTATTTAAAGCTGCTTTTTGCCCGTATAGGTAAAACAATATCACCTATTTCTGGTAAAGAAGTAAAAAAAGACACCGTGTCTGATGTAATTAGTGATGTAAAAACATTTAAAAGCGAAAGCAAATGGTTGCTCCTTGCTCCTATTCATTTAGAAACTGGTAGAAAATTAGAAGACAAATTAAAAGTACTTCTTCAACAAGGTTTCGCTCGAATATTGGTGGATAATGAAATGATTAGACTCGATAGCATTGAACAACATACTATAGATAATAAAGATATCTTACTTATTATTGATAGAATTGTTGTGAAAGAAGAAGAGGAATTTTACAATCGATTGGCAGATGCTATTCAAACTGCCTTTTTTGAAGGTAAAGGAGAATGTATTCTTCAAGATATTGAAACAAACAAAAGATGCAGTTATAATTCTAATTTCACTCTAGACGGAATAACTTTTCTAGAACCAAATATACATTTATTTAGTTTTAATAATCCCTACGGAGCTTGTCCAACTTGTGAAGGTTACGGAAATATTATTGGCATAGATGAAGAATTAGTCATTCCAAATACCTCTCTTTCAGTATTTGAAAATGCTATATATCCATGGCGTGGTGAAAGTATGGGTTGGTATAAAGATCAATTAATAAACAATGCTTATAAATTTGACTTTCCTATACACAAACCTTATTATGAATTAAGTAATGAACAAAAAGATTTGGTTTGGAAAGGTAATTCGTATTTTACCGGACTAAATGATTTCTTTAAAGAATTAGAGGAAAAAAATTATAAGATTCAAAATCGTGTGATGCTTTCACGCTATCGAGGCAAAACAAAATGTTCAACTTGCAGAGGAAAACGCCTTCGCCAAGAAACAAATAATATTAAAGTTGGTAATAAAACTATTTCTGAATTAGTTGATTTGCCTATTAAAAATTTAAATGTTTTTTTTAAAAACTTAGAATTATCCGAATACGATACAAAAGTTGCCAAACGATTGCTTATTGAAATTAATAGTAGATTGGCTTTTTTAAGTGATGTTGGCTTAGATTATCTTACATTAAATCGAACATCAGCATCACTTTCTGGTGGCGAATCTCAGCGAATTAATTTAGCTACATCGCTTGGAAGTAGCTTGGTCGGATCGATGTATATTTTAGATGAACCGAGTATTGGTTTACATCCAAAAGACACCGAAAGATTGATAAAAGTACTGAAAGATTTACGCAATTTAGGAAACACAGTAATTGTCGTAGAACACGACGAAGATATTATGAAAGCTGCTGATATGATTATTGATATCGGACCAGAAGCAGGGACCTTTGGTGGTGAATTAGTAGCGCAAGGTACTTTTGATGAAATACTAAAAAGCGATTCGTTAACCTCTTTGTATTTAAATGGAAAACTTGAAATTGCTATCCCAAAAAAAAGACGCAACTCTAAAAATAATATTGAAATTATTGGCGCTAGAGAAAACAACCTACAAAACATAAATGTTTCTTTTCCACTTGAATGTTTAACTGTAATTACAGGTGTTTCTGGTAGTGGCAAAAGTACACTAGTTAAAAAAATACTTTTCCCTGCTTTACAAAAAAAAATTGAAGGGGTTGGTGAAAAAGCGGGACAGTTTTCTGACTTGGTTGGGAGTTATTCGCATATTAAACACATTGAATATGTTGATCAAAATCCGATTGGTAGAAGTTCACGTTCTAACCCAGTTACTTACATCAAAGCCTACGATGACATTAGAGATTTGTATGCGAAAGAAAAATTATCTAAAATTCGTGGTTATTTACCTAAACATTTCTCTTTTAATGTTGATGGCGGAAGATGCGAAACCTGTAAAGGAGATGGCACTATAAACGTTGAAATGGTATTCATGGCAGACGTTGAATTACTTTGTGAAACATGCAACGGAAAACGTTTTAAAAAAGAAATTCTTGAAGTTAATTTTGAAGGCAAAAACATCGACAACATTTTAACAATGACAATCGATGATGCAATTGCCTTTTTTACTTTGCACAAACAAAATAAAATCATGCAAAAACTCCAACCTCTTCAGGATGTAGGATTGGGTTATGTACAATTGGGCCAATCATCTTCAACACTCTCAGGAGGTGAAGCCCAACGTATCAAATTGGCTTCCTTTTTAGTTAAAGGAACAACTAAAGAAAAAGCCTTGTTTGTATTTGATGAACCTACTACTGGTTTGCATTTTCACGACATTAAAAAACTATTGGCCTCTTTTGATGCTTTACTAGAAAAAGGACATTCTATAATCGTAATAGAGCACAATTTAGACTTAATTAAATGTGCCGATTGGATAATTGATTTAGGACCAGAAGGTGGTGAAAATGGAGGGAAACTTTTAGCTGTAGGAACTCCCGAAGAAATAGTAAAAAATAAAAACTCGATAACTGGAAAATATTTAAAAGAAAAATTATAAAAAAAAGCCTTTCGATATGAATGGCATTTAATATTATTCGATTACAATTTTCTTCGAAATTCGATTAGTATCCGTTTGTAAAACACCAAGGTAAATTCCGCTACTTAAATTACCAACATTGACTCTTTCAATTAATGAAGCATTTTCAAAATGATGATTTAATACTGTTTTCCCATTAATATCTATTATAGAAAAAGTATAATTATTAGTAGCAATGTTACCCTTATTGATATTTAAATAATCTTTAGCTGGATTTGGGAAAAAGCTAATTTGATTGTCTTCATTAAAAACTTGATTATCTAATACAGATGTACTTGCATTAGCAAAATGCATAGTTGCGCCAATTGCCGCTTTTGCAACATTAAAATTATAGACCGGATCCATATTAACCAATAAGTCAGTAGTAGTGTGACGATGTGTGGTTTGATTGGTTTCAAAAAAACCTGTAATAACCTCATTGTTATCTTCAAAAGACATGTAATCTGAGGCGTATGCATAACTTAAAAATGTATTTAAAGGAGAATACAATTCGGTACAAGCTATAAGCTCTAATGTTTTAGTATTAGATGCTGCATTATTTGTTGTTGGGCTACCTGTATCTCTTTCGCAAGTTATGGTATCATTCGTTAAACCAGCAACACCTCCAACTTCATCTAAATTAAAAACCAATCTAATGTCCATTTTTGGATTTGTACTATTAACAACAGTAGCTACATAATTTTGGCTGCCTTTTAAACCATCTTCTTCTCCACTAAAATTAATAAATTTAATAGAATATTCGGTTGGTATGTTTCGAAGCAATCTAGCAATCTCTAATATAGCAACAGTTCCACTTCCATTATCATTTGTCCCTTTACCAGTTATCGAATCATAATGGCCACAAACAATAACATAAGTA
>CALPIE020000105.1 GCA_943323545.2 Bifidobacterium breve
AAGTATTAATAACTGTACACCCAATTCCATTTAATGTATTAAAAGTATATACTCCAGTCGATGCATACGTTAAACCACTAACTGACCATGCGTATGGAGTAGCAGATGTAATTGTTGTAGCCGTTGTTAATTGAGCTGGTTCTGTAATAGTTCCTGATGTAATAGCTGTACATCCATTAGCATCGGTTACTGTAAAACTATACGGACCAGCACTTACTGTTTGTGAACCTGTTCCTGTGTAAGGTGCAGTTCCGCCTGTAGCTGAAACATTTACAGTAGTAGATCCTCCAAAACAAGTAATTGTTCCTGCAGTTGATGAAGCAGTTAAATTGGTAACTGTTACGGTTTGTGTAGCTGTTGAAGTATTACCACTTGAATCAGTTACTGTCCAAGTTACTGTTGTAATTCCTATTGGGAAAGTACTTGGAGCATCGTTTGTAACACTTGTAATAGAACAATTGTCTGCTGTTGCTGGTGTACCTAAACTAATTCCTGTTCCTGAACAAGAAGTTATTGTAGCTGGAGCAGCAGTTAATGCCGTTGCACTTACTGAAGCTGGATTGAAGAAAGCCAATAATTGTCCGCCTTGAACTACTTCAGTTAAATTTGCCAAACCTGTAGTATAATGAGCTTGGTCATCTAACAAGAACATTCCTGGTCCTAGTATATCCGACATATCAATAATTCCTGATGACTCTTCGTCATTATTAAAAGGCAAAGTAGCTGGCGTTGTAGTAGATCCAACTAAATCTCCAAAACGTGCAGGGTCATGCTTCCCAACTAACTCTAATGCATCTGTTGCAATGGTATATTGCCACATTTTTGCATTGTGAGCTTGTCCTCCTGGATCTTCTTGTAAAAGAACATGTCCAAATTTATCAATGGTCATGTTGTCTAACATTTTTTGACCTTCAGTACCGTCCAATACTGCAGTAATAGTTCCTCCAGTTTCTGGATTGGCTATGTCATTAAAACGTAATCTCCACATTCTGCTTGGTGCTGTGAAAGCATTTGTTGTAACAAAATAAAAATCGTTTGGATTGGATGGGTCAAATGATCCATCTTCTGGACGAAGAAAATTAGTTACGCCTGCTGTTACACTTTCTGTGTTTAATGTAACTCCTGTTTTATTTTGAACAAAACCTAAATCTTCTAAGGTAAATGCTGTATTTGCTGCTGGTACACTTGCAGATATTTCACTTAGTAATCCACTTACTTTTACTCCAAATAATTTACCATTATTCAATCCTGCTTTGTCTATTTCTGTTCCTGAATTGGTTTTTGTACCAACGTAGAAATAAACTTGACCATTGGTAGTAGCATCATCTGTACCTGCAACTACTGTTTTATTTCCAGATGCTGTACTTGCAACCACGTTCTCCCATGAGAATCTTCCTAAATAAGGAAGTTGGTAACTAACTCCCGCTGATGCACCAGTAACAATATGTCCAAATGCGCGTCCTTCTGAACCTGACTCTTCTCCTGTTAAGAATATGCGTTCTTGAGTTCCTAAACCTGTAGCTGCATTAAATAATGCTGGAACTGATGGTAAATCTGCTGAACAAAAACGATTAAATTGTGTTGTTCCTAAATCAAAACTATTTGTTGTTGTGTTCCAAGTATATACGGTTTGTATCAAATCACTTCCGCTTTGTACTGCAAGATTGGATTTGTTAATAACCCATTTTGATACAAAAGCTCCTGTTGATCCATGAGCACGAACAATACCTTGCGTATTGCCTATCTCATGATTCATTAACAAAGTAAAAGTACCGTTGTTATTATCGTATGCTCCTAATCCATCTGGAATACCAACCATTTTATATCCTCCTATGGCATCATTTACAGATAGAATGGATGTGTATTTTCCTCCTATTGATTGTGATTGTAAATAGGGAGTTTGTGTAGTTGATGGACCTGTTACTCCTGGTAATAATGTTGATGGTTGAAAGTAAACCGTAGGATTGGTTGTATCTGGAATGCTAACAACCGTTCCTGTTGTAGTTGCAGTACAACCATTAGCATCGGTTACTGTATAAGAATAAGCTCCCGCTCCAACTGTAAATGTACCTGTTCCGATGTAAGGTGCAGTTCCGCCTGTAGCGGTAACGTTGACCGTAGTTGTTGCTGTATTACAATTCGTTGTCCCTGCAATAGAAGAAGCGACTAAGGCTGTTACTGGCTGAGCAATTGTTACCGAAGCTGTAGCAGTTAAACCATTTGCATCAGTAACTGTGTAAGAATAAGTCCCTGCACCTACTGTAAAAGTTCCCGTTCCTGTATAAGGAGCTGTTCCTGCTGCAGCTGAAACGGTAACCGTAGTTGTTGCTCCATTGCAAGAAATTGTTCCTGCAGTGACAGTAATTGTTGGGGGAGTAAATTCATAAACAGTAACCGTTCTACTTGTTTCTGCACTGGTTATTACTAATGCGTTTCCAGTTGGACTTTCAGAAGCTGAAACGAAAATTATTCCTTCAACTCCTGTATCAGCTGCAGTATTAATGTATTGTTTAAAAACTGGAGCGGTTGGAATTGTAATATCATATACAAAAACATCACCAGTTCTTTCACTACCCACAAATGCATACTGAACTCCATTTACTGTTCCTGTAGTTACACCTTCTGGTTCAGGGCCTTTGTTATCACTTCGGGTATCAAAAGTAGCTGCTGTACCATCAGAGTTAAAACCAGCTGCGTTTTGGGTTGCTGTAATTTGCTCTAATTGATTACCACTATCAAAAACTTTAGCGAATGAATTATTCCAAATAGTAAATGAACGTGCTCCTAAAGCATGAATTTCGTCAAAATCTCCATCACCATCAGTATCTCCAGTTGCATTTGATAATTGAAGACGGCCTAAGTTAGCATTTAACTTTAAAGTTGTAGCATTTGGAAAAACTGTAGGGTCTAAAGTATAACCTGAAGTAGCACCTACTCTTATTTCTTCTGAATAACCTGTATAAGCTCTTGAGTCACCTTCATTGGCAGTTATAAAATAGGTGTTTGAACCGCTTGTAAAACTGGCAATAGCATCAGGCATGTACATCCCTTTTACTGGCCAGTTTTGGATATTGATTTTTCCTGTGGAAGACGTCAAATCTCTATCACTTGCATCAAATCCATTCCCCGGCAAACTATGATCCTTTAATCCTAAAGGATAAATATTTGTAACAGTAGCAGTAGCAATATCAACTATAGCAACAGCGTTATTTTCTTGAAGTGTTACAGCAGCAGTAGCGTTATCTATAAAAGCAACATACTCTGGCTCTAAATCTTGAGCAACAGTAGCATTAGGTCCGTAGATTCTAACACCAGCTGCTTTTAGACTAGCCATTTGTGGATTAAAACTTGTAAATGAAGCAGTAGAAACTGTCGCACTTGCAACTCCGCCTGAAATATCTATAATAGATACCGATCCTTCAGGGTCAAATGAAGTTCCTTGATTGTAACTATTTGGTTCTCCTTCATTAGCAGTCAAAATTTTAGTACCGTCTGGACTAAAAGCAATCATGTCTGGCAAGTAGCCAACAGTTACATCGGAAATGTAGGTTGCAGTAGCTGGGTTATAAAAAGCTACTCGTCCTAGTTGTTGCGCATTAGTCGTTGTTACAACAACGGCAAAACCAAAAACCAATACGCCATTTTTTACAGCTACCGAGTTAGGTATTGCCGTAGAACCAGCCGCAACTGTAAACCCATAAGGGATGTTTGTTGGACTTGATAAAACACCAGCACTGTTTAAGGTGTAATACTCGATAGCATTACCTGCTACAGTAAAAACCCTGTTGGTAGTTGGGTCGAAAGCTGAAATTTCAGCCCCATTAGAACTTGTAATAGTTGATTTTGTGATCAACTGAGCATAACTGCTTTCAAAACGAAAGAAGCTAAATACAACTAGACTCCATAATAGAAATCTAAATTTTTCAGAAAGGAATTTTTTCATCATTATTTATAGTGTTAAAATTTTGAACATCAAAAGTAATTACACCTCTTTAAATTAATTGTAACATAATAACATATAAACGTTAAAAACAGAGGCGTAAAAATTAAGTTTAATCATGCTATTAACAATTAAACAATACTGTTCTAACGATATAAATATTTTTTTTTAACAATAATTTAATCTGATTTTTTATCTAGGAAATAATAACAAAAAACGCCTCAATTTCTTGAAGCGTTTTTGTTTTAATTAATAATTTTAAATCTTATCGTTTAATAACGCGAAGGGTTTTCAATTGATCTCCTTGAGATACAATTACATTGTATACTCCTGATGGATAATTGGCACCTATTTCAAGGTTTTCAACTTCTGATACTTCAACATTTCTGTTTTCGATTTGTTTTCCTAACATATCGTAAACTTTAATTTGAATCATACTTTGTGATGATGTTTTAATATCAAACTTAAAGTCTTGTTCAAACGGATTAGGATATGCTAGCACTTTGAACATATTAAATTCAGCTGGTGCTATTCTTGTTGCCCCTGGCGTAGTTACTGTACAAACAACACCATATGGACCCCATACACCATCAATTTTAACTGCAACTCTAATATTATAAGTTGTACTTGGCATTAGGGCTTGAGTTGGGAGTAAATTCGCAAACAAACTCAAATTATATGAGTTTAATGGTCTCTCTAATACCCTATCATATCCTAAAGTAGTATTGTATAAGTTAAATCGATAATCAGAAGCTCCTGATATAACAATCGCTACAAAATTCTCTATATTACTAGTAGCAATAGCATCGCATTGTATTGGTCTTATTCTTGTAAGTGGGAATGGTGGTGTAGTAATATTACAACCTTCACTGAATGGTAAATAAGAGCCGTCTGTATTTCTTAATGCTACTTCAACATAATAAACTGTTGCAAATGATCTGCTTGGCAATTGACTAAATTGGAATTTATTCAATGGCGTATCAAATAATTGAACTGCATTTGTTGTTGTATTTGTTATTCTGAATCTATACCCAGTTACACTAGCTACAAAAGTACAAGTAACAAATTGTGTCATAGAACTCAAGGTAGTTCCACATCCTTCAATATTAGAAACTGGTGCTGGAGTAATTACTAAGCAAGGTGGCCCAAAAGGTCCGCCGTTTATAGATACTTCAATCTGATATGGTGTTCCTAGTGTTATTCCTGCTAGATTAGATAATGCAAATGAATTTACAACTCTAACTGTCGTTTGAACAACGTTAGTAACCATATTAGTAATTCTAAAGGTATAAGTAGTGGCTCCTATTACAACTGGTGTATTTACAGTAACTGCTAAGCTAGATACAGTAGCCCCACATGATTGACCAAGTGTAAATGTATTTACAAGTATAGTTAGGTTAAGTGTTGCTACGTTTGGACAACCTAAAGCATTTGTTGTTGTATTTGTATAAATACCATTTGATGTATACGTTAAGCCTGTTCCGAAAGGACCTGTCCATGTATAAGAACCAACTACAGAAACTGTTAAATTGCCATTAGTTGTAGTGTTGTTGATAGTTAAATTCAATGTTTCAGTATGTGAACAACCAGCAGCATTTGTTGTAACATTTGTAGCTGTAGTACTTGTTGTATACGTTTGACCATTTCCTAAAGGACCATCCCAAGTATAGGTATTACAAGCTGTAGCATTTGTAGTTCCTGTTGTACTATTGTTGATGGTTAAATTCAATGTTTCTGTATGAGAACATCCTGCAACATTAGATACATTTGTTACTCCTGATTGACTTGTTGTATACGTTTGACCGTTTCCTAAAGGAGCTGCCCAAGTGTAAGTATTACAAGCAGTAACAGTTGTAGTTCCTGTTGTACTATTGTTGATGGTTAAATTTAACGTTTCTGTATGAGAACATCCTACAACATTAGTTGATACATTTGTTACTCCTGATTGACTTGTTGTATACGTTTGACCATTTCCTAATGGAGCAGCCCAAGTATAAGTATTACAAGCTGTAGCATTTGTAATTTCTGTTGTACTATTATTGATGGTTAAATTCAATGTTTGTGTATGAGAACATCCTGCAACATTAGTAGATACATTTGTTACTCCTGATTGACTTGTTGTATACGTTTGACCATTTCCTAATGGAGCAGCCCAAGTATAAGTATCACAAGCTGTAGCATTTGTAGTTCTTGTTGTACTATTGTTGATGGTTAAATTCAACGTTTGTGTATGAGAACATCCTGCAACATTAGTAGATACATTTGTTATTCCTGATTGACTTGTTGTATACGTTTGACCATTTCCTAACGGAGCAGTCCAAGTATAAGTATTACAAGCTGTAGCATTTGTAGTTCCTGTTGTACTATTGTTGATAGTTAAATTCAACGTTTGTGTATGAGAACATCCAGCAACATTAGTAGATACATGTGTTACTCCTGATTGACTTGTTGTATACGTTTGACCATTTCCTAATGGAGCAGCCCAAGTGTAGGTATTACAAGCTGTTGCAGTTGTAGTTCCTGTTGTACTAGTATTGATTGTTAAATTTAACGTTTCAGTATTTGTACATCCTGCAGCATTAGTAGATATGTGTACAACCCCTGATTGACTTGTAGTATAGGTTTGTCCGTTTCCTCTAGGAGCAGACCATATAAACGAATTACAAGCAGTGGCATTTGTAGTACGAACTGTACTTAATCTGATTGTTAAATTTAATGTTTGTGTATGAGGACATCCTGCTAAGTTAGTAGTAACATTGGTAACTCCTGTTTGACTTGTGGTATACGTTTGTCCATTTCCTAATGGTCCTGACCATGTATAGAAATCACATGATACAGCTGTAGTTGTAGCAGATGTACTGTTGTTGATTATTAAATTCAACGTTTGTGTATGGGTACATCCTGAACCGTTAATTGATACATTAGTAATACCAGTTTGACTTGTTGTATACGTTTGTCCATTTCCTAAAGGTAATGCCCAAGTATAGGTATCACAAGCTGTAGCATTAACTATTGAAGTTATTTCAGCTGGCTCAACAATAGTGAATGTTCCTATTACAGTTACACAGTTGTTTGCATCAGTTACACTGTAAGGAAGATTTGTTCCTGCAAGATGTGTAAAGATTCCTGTTGTATTGGTAACACCATCAAATGTATAAGATAATCCACCTGTTCCACCTGTAGCTGTTATTGTAACTGTGGCTGAACCTCCATTACATGCAACTGTGCTTTGCGCTACGTTACTTACTGTAATTCCTAAAGGAGTTACTGTAATTGTTCTTGTTACTGGTGTAAGGTCTCTTCCACATGAATCAATTGCTTTCCATGTTTGTGTTACTGTTCCGCCACATGGTCCAAAATCTGTTAATATAGATACATTTGAAGTGCCACTGATTAAACATCCACCGCTTAAACCATTACTAAATGGTAATGTACTTGCAGCTGGTAATGATCCATAAGCTACTGTTATAGCAGCCGGAGCGCTCATTATTGGTAGCGACGCTGGAGATACTGTGATTACTCTTGATACTGATGCTAGTGCTCTGCCACATGAATCAGTTGCTGTCCACGTCTCTGTTACTGTTCCGCCACAAGCATCTGGTATAGCTGTAAAGGTTGAAATAGCTGATGTACCGCTAATTAAACATCCACCACCTTGTCCATTAGTAAAAAGTAATGTACTTGGAGCTAGTGTACTTCCACAAGC
>CALPIE020000106.1 GCA_943323545.2 Bifidobacterium breve
CTTAGGTTGTCATTTGTGATTTTAAGAGTATCAATACTTAAACCTGTTGTATTGAAAGGAACTGCATCCGTAAAATGGCTACGTTGCTTAACAGTCATTTTTTTGAGTAACCCTATTTGTTTATCATTATCACCTACCACTTTTAAGAATAAAGCTTGGCCCCAATCCATGCGTCCTTCAGGTTGGAATGTCAAAGAGTAGATATATCCAAAAGTAATTAAAGTAACGGTCAGTAGTAAAATTAATATAATTTTAAAAATTTTCATGATTACTGTTTTATGAAATTGTATACAGGTTGTTAAAAAGTAAATTTTTTGCAAGGTAGCGGCCAAAGATTATCTGCTTTGCTTTAGTTGCAGTATTTGGAAAGCTTCTTTTTCTATTACCGAAAAACGAAGTTATGAAAATTATTGTTTCCATTAACAACAGACGAGCTATAGTTTATAAACGCTGTTAAAGATTGCCTTTATTACAACTTTAGCTTCATCATAATGTCTGTTTGCTCATCATTTCCCAACTTGAAAATATGTTTGTCAAACGCCACAAATCCATTTTTTTTATAAAAGTTTATTGCTCTAATATTTTTCTCCCAAACTCCTAACCAAACATATTTTACATTTTTCTGTTTTGCAATTAGTATAGCTTTGTCATAAAGCAATTGTCCAACATTTTTTCCATGGAATTCTTTGGAAACATATATTCTTTCAATTTCAAGCGCTTTTTTGTCTTTTAATTCGGTTTGGGATGCTCCAAAGTTTATTTTCAAATAGCCAATAATTTTTTTGTCAATTGTTGCAAAATAGAATTCTGAGTTTTTATCATTAAGTTCTGCGATTAATTTTTCAGTGGAAAACCCTTCTTCAAGATAATTTTTCATATTCTCTTCAGAATTTGATTCAGAAAATGTTTCATGAAAAGTTTGTTTGCCAATTACTTGTAATTTTTCAATGTCATTTACAGTTACATTTTCTATTTCAATTTTTGACAACATAGTTAAGATTTTTTATTAAGTAAACGCCCATATTCGATTGTTACAATTAGTTTTAGACTTTTGAAATCTTCAAATTTTCATAAGGGAATATCGAAGTTAATTTATTTATTGATAGTATTTAGCAAAACCAAGCAATTAAGCGTCCAAAAAAGTCAAAGCGTAACAATAACCTAAATCCAATATTATCATAAATTTTAATTGGGAATTGTTATTTCAAAGTTTGTTTCTTCAATAGCTTTAAGAATATATTTTGTTGAGCCATTTTTTGTGGTACAATTTGTTACTAATCCACCATTAATATAATTTAGTTCTGTTATAAACTCTGAAGGATGTAAACAGGTATAGCGGAATAATGGAAATAAATTGACTTCAGATTTTAAGATTTTTAATTCCAAAACATTTACAATCTTAGTCTTTGATTTGTTTTTATAAAAAATCAAATTTACTGTTTCAACGTTATCTTTAATTGAAACACTTTGAAAATCGAAATAAATATCTTTTACGGGTGTTCTTTCAAATTTGCGAGTATTGGAATAAATGAATTTATAGTTTATTATCCCATTTTCAGATTTTGATTCTTCGACATCAAATTGATGCATTTTTAAGGATTTTAGATCATATACTTGCGCCACTTGATGACCATTATATTCATTTAAAATTTGCATGATATAATTATCGTTAGTTGAAATTGCATAAGCACTTCTACTTTTCTCAAAGCTTGGTTTTTCAGAAGATGTAATATATTTAGCCATTACATCAAATTTCAGTTTCTGACCAAATAGTGATGTAAATGAAATTAGAAAAATTAATAGAAATCTTTTCATTATTTTATTTGAGTGAAAAATTACAGTTAACTAATTTAGGTGATCCTATATTAATTCTTCAGTATTTTTCGTCGAATTTATTACCAAAAGTAGTCCAAGTCTCCAAAATAATAATTCAATGGAATTTCACTTAATAATTGGGTTTCATTTTCAGATTTGCCTTTAATTAAAAAATTAAATTTGTTTTTAAATGAAAGTTGAAATCTTTTCTTTTTATCGGATAGCGTAATTCTAAACATTATTAAAACTGGAAATAATTTTTTGGTACTGTATACAGAACAAGCATCTATAATTTTTGAAATATCACTTTCGTTACTAAATATCATGTCTGCTAGTATGAGTGTTTTTATTCCACGTTTTTTTTGAATAATCAAAAAGGCATATCCAATTTTTTTACCATTATCATTAACTTCTAAAATCTTCAATATTTTGTTATCGCAATTAGAATATCGCCATTTGTAATAGTCAATAGTTTTTTTTCTAGAATTATCTAAACAATACACATTTTCTAATTGAATGTCATTTATATCTTCAATAATTTTAAATCGCTTAGCAGCAAGTAAATTAAATGGATTAAGTAGGATTGCTAAAATATCTGGACACTTGGCTCTTAAGTATTCAAACTTATTTAAAAAAATAGGAGTGCTCATTGCTCCCGTTGAAGTTAGAAATAGATTTACACCATTTGTGTTTAAATTTTCTTCTTCTGTAAGATAGTATAATTTCCCAAAAACACCTTTGCCTCTTATTTTTTCTGATGTCAATACGTTTTGAGGAAGAGCTACTAAATTTTCTTTACCATTTATGATATAGATGAAATTATTTGTAGTTGCATATCCTTCTGTGTTACCATTTAGACTAGCTTTCCACATTGAGTTAGAGCTTGTTGGATTTCTTAAATACCAATGATTAAAATTTTTTAATGTAAAATTTTTGTTTCCACCGTTATTTAAAGCAAGTTCATATATTGAAGCAACATCTTTTTCTGTGATTTTTGCGTAATCTATATTGTTGTTACTCATATTTAAATATTTTATATATTTTTTGCTAAATCAGACATCGTAATACTATGAAATTTATACTTTTTGGCCAATTTATGATAATGTTGGAGTATCTTTTCAAGGAATGCAAAATTCTCATCTTGATTAATACCGAAATTGTGGGGATGCCACCACAAATGATATGTTAAGTTGTTTTTAGCGGCATAAGTCATTCCATATTTAATTCGATTAAGCCTTAAATTATCTAAAAATTTTAATTTTCTATATATGGGTCTTAAAAATCTACTAGATGGAATATCAATCGGCATTTTTCTTTTGAGATATTCGTCAGAATAACAATTATGACCAGAAATATTTATATATGCATCAACTAGTCTTAGCGCTCTGCGAAAAGTGTTTTCATTTTCAGCGTTTTTGGCTTTGTAAAGCCACGAATCTTCATTTCCTCTGTAACAATAAATACCCAATTCTAAACAAATCTTAAGGTATTCTTCATTAAACTGATTTCTAGGAAAAATTAACGACGTTAGAGAAATATTGTATTGTTTAGCAACCGAAATTGCACTTTCTAAGTCAGCTTTGAAAGTTTGTACAGTTTGTCCTGGTTCTAAACAATAATAATGCGAAAAGGTATGAGTGCCAATTTCTTGTTCGGGATATTTTTGGATTTCCTTTATAAGGTTTGGTGCAAAATGATAGCCATCAATCTCATAATTATCGCCTATGGTTTCAAAATATCCGTTATATGGAGAAAGATTTGAGTCAATATATTTTGGTGTTATTTCTGGGATGCCTGCTAATAATTGTTTCTTGGTTTCAAAAAACAGAAGTCCAACAGTTGAAAATGTAGCCTTTATATCATACTTTCTAAAAACTTCCAATAATTTTGGAATAACTTTGTGAACACCAATAATATTATTGCCATAAGATATTTTGTCTTTTTTATCTCTTACACCCCACATCAGCTCAAAGTCAAGTGATATTACGAATTTTCCATTAGTCATTTTGTTGTTTGTCATGTCCTAAATTATGTTATCCAATTTTAGGTTGTTACTTCAATCAAATTTAGTTTCCATTACTTGAAAACGAAGTTATGAAAATTATAGTTTCCACAAGCCACAGACGAGCAATATTTGCAAACTGCTGTTATATGATGACCTTTTTTTTGTTATTATTTTTACGTTTTTAGAATTTTTATTTAGTAACATTAAAAAATGTGTAATACAAATTAAAATACACACCATTTGGTGCCGTTCGTAATATAGAACTTACTAATTCTTGTCGGTATGCCAAATCAATTCGAGCTTGACTATTAATTATAAATTGAATAGCAGGAACCACATCAAGATAGGATTTTCTATTTTCATTAATGGTTTGCCCAACAAATTCAACCATTAAATTAATATTGGTTTGTTTGTAACTCTTATATTTTTTGGGATACATTAATTTTCCAAAAGACAAAGTGTAATTAGTGGTATTATCTCCCAGTGAATTTGGAAAAGGATTTTTTGAGGTATTATCAAACACTTTTTCAAAACTTACAGACAACTTTAATCTAAAAAATAACCTCGCTTAAATCATCTTAAACGAGGTTGGTTTTTATACTTATTTTGAATTCTTAGTCTTTTGAAGAGGTTGTGCAACAGCTACCGCTTTTATGGGTTGGTTTTATTGTTTAATTACTTTAAATATTTGTTTCGAGCTATTTCCGATACTCAACATATAAATACCTCCAGGTAAATTTTCCATATTTATTAATGTATTCTCATTATTTATTGTTCCCGAAAAAACGGCTGTACCTAAATTACTATAGAGAGTATATGCCGTTCCAATAATTTTAGAATCAGCTTTTACATTGATTTGGTTAGTAGTTGGATTTGGAAATACTTTAAGTTCAAAATGTTGATTCACTTCTTGGACTGCCATTGTATTAGACTCTTGAATACATCTAACACAATTGCCATCTGCTCTGTTCCTGCTTCCCATCATAGCAGCAGTTAAGCTTATTCCCATAAGTCGAGTATCGGTGCCAGACAAGTCACTCGTTCTATAGCCTGAAAAAGTACCAATATTGCCGATAACGCCTGACATTCGACTTCTTGCTCCAGGTAAAGGTAATTTCAGAACAGATGCAAATGCTCCCGCAGCATCATTGGAAATCCAAGATAATCTTTCTGCCTCCCATTCTTGTTCGGTAGGTATTCTGAATCCATTGGGACAGGGATTATTTATCCCATTTACTCCTTGCCAAAGAGAATCATTTGATGGTGCAATCCAATCGTCTGATCCAATAATAAAGTCAGAATGCCCCGGAATGTTAGAAGTTGAAATAATTGATGTTGTATTTGAAGTTCTTAATTCGTGTCCGTCAGCTAATCTGCCCCATTGAAATAATGAACCATAAGATGCTGTATCAGTTATTGATGTAGCTACTTGATTAGCACCAAGATTTTTGTCCATCCAAGTCTTGCCAGTTGTTGGGTTCGTTACAGTTGTAATTTGCGCATATGTGAATTGATATACCAATATCAATGCTATTGTTAAAATTGTTATTTTCATTGTTTTTGATATATATAGTTGATATTTAACATTCCATTTTGTAACCTGATATGCGACATAAGGAAAATGACTTTATTTAATTATTATTTTAGATACATTTTTATTATTTCTTCCAACTTGAATAAAATAAATACCAGCAACTAAATTTTCTAATCCAATGATTGTTTTCTCCGAAGTTATTTTTCCTGTTAGAACAGATTTTCCTGTGTTGTCATAAACATTGTAAACAGATCCAATTAGTTCTAAATTTGTATTTACATTGATTTGGTTAGCAGTTGGATTAGGGTAAATAGAAACGGTACTTTTACCATCAAAATCAGAAATATCGATTGATAAATTTAAGGTAGAAAGTGGAAATCTAAAAACTCCCTGAGTGTTTGTCGAAGCAATTATGTAGTTATCGTTAAGTTCTAAATCAAAAATTGTCAAGTCAGTTAAGCCAGTATTTATTGTGGTCCAATTATCTCCATTATCTGTTGAGTAAAACACACCATTACCAAATGAACCTGCAACAATTAATTGTGAGTTGCTGGCAAAACCTCTGAAAGAGCCTGAAGCAAGTCCGCCTCCTAACAAAGTCCAATTTGCTCCAAAATCTAATGAGCGAAAAACGCCAGTTCCTGTCGGACCTCCAGCAAATAATGTGTTTCCTTTGCTTTCCATCGCTCTAAAATTCAATGCTCCGTTTAATCCGTTATTAATGGCAACCCATGTTGCACCATAATCATCACTTTTGTAAATACCGGTTCCATTTGTACCAACAAATAATGTGTTATTAATAGCAGCAATAGCTCTTACATCGGTTGTTGATAATCCTGCAGCACTCCAATTGTCACCTTGGTTCGTTGACATAAAAATACCCGTTGGTGTAACACAAAATAATCTTGTTCCTACATTCAGAATTCCGCCTCCAAGCAAATTGGTTAATCCAGCACTTTTTGAAACCCAAGTTACTCCATTGTTAGCGCTTCTATAAACACCTTGGCTAGTGCATGTATAAATATAATTGTTATCCTTTGTATAACCTCTCGTTGGACCAACAGCATCATTTCCATTATTGGATAATGTATAATTGGCGGCAATATCGGTAGATACATACGAGCCTGTTTGACCACCTGCAAAATTATAAATGCCATTTGTTAATAATGCCTGCATGTTTAAGCCCGTAGTTCCTGCGCATTGTTGCCACTGTCCAGATGAGGAGAGACTAATGCAACACAATATAATAATTTGTAATGTTGTTTTCTTCATAATCTTATTTTTTAAAAATTTAAGAATCAAAAATATCTTGATTAATTGTGGCAATACTTTAAATAGGAATACACAAAAAATGTATAGTGATACTCTATTTCATTGAAGTATAAAAGTCAATCGGCAACTCTTTCTACACGAAAACCAACCCCTTGTCCCTTTACAAATTTAGGCGCTCCTACTGCTCCTTCAAGATGTCTCCATGGTACAGGCAATACGTCATTGTCCCCGAGCTGCAGGAACGTGTTAAAGAGTCCTTCTTTGCCCATAACTTCATCGCAAGACATGCCGATAACGTTAATTTTGTACTGACCTTTCAGAAAGTGCACACCTGCTATCACTTCGTCAGTCGTGACTTCTACAATCCCACACGGAGGAGTATGTGGCCCTTGTCCATAATTGGAAAAACTAATACCACACAATAAAATACTTAGATATATTAATTTGCTCTTCATGATTTGCTTGTTTATATATTTAGTTAATTATGATTCAAAAGTACATTTCATAGTAGTAGTATTCAATTAAAATCGGGAAATACTAAAAATGTGTCGGGATTTACTATTTTCTTGAAGCGAATATATCCTGCAATTCTTTTTTATAATTGGTTCCTATAGGAATAGTTGTATCGCCAACATAAATAGTGTTTCCTCGGATAGAGGTAATGTTTGATAAAGAAACGGTAAATGACCTATGAACTCTAATAAATTCATTTTTAGGTAATTTTGCTACTATTTTTTTCATACTCATCAAAGTTAGTATGATTTTTTGTTCTGTGGTGTGTATTTTTATATAATCGTCCATTGTTTCTAAATAGAGAATTTCACCGTATGGTATTTTCACAAGTGCATATTCTGAACGAACATATAAACTATTTTGTAGCGTAGAAGTAGAAGAATTCGAATATTCAAAATAATCATTTGCTTTTGTACAGGCAGTTATAAATCGATTCAGAGCAACAGGTTTTAGTATA
>CALPIE020000107.1 GCA_943323545.2 Bifidobacterium breve
ACCGCAAGGTTCGCTAAGAGATACGCAAGGTTCGCTAAGAAATTGTTTTAATTTGCGACCTTTGCGTAAAACATTGCGACCTTTACGGTTAAAATTTTTAAAACTGAATAATAAACATTTGTACGCCATACTCGACATAGAAACCACTGGAGGTCAATTCAACGAAGAAGGAATTACCGAAATCGCCATCTATAAATTTGATGGTCATGAAGTAGTAGATCAGTTTATAAGTTTGGTTAATCCCGAAAAACAAATTCAACCTTTTGTGGTAAAGTTAACCGGAATTAACAATGCCATGCTTCGTTCAGCTCCAAAATTTTATGAAGTAGCCAAAAGAATTATCGAAATTACAGAAGGATGTATTCTAGTCGCTCACAATACTTCTTTTGATTACCGAATTTTACGTACCGAGTTCACCCGATTAGGATACGATTACATAAAACCAACATTATGCACTGTCGAATTGTCTAAAAAATTAATTCCGGGGCATCTTTCTTATAGCTTAGGAAAATTAGTTCGGGCACTTGGAATTCCGGTAACCGACAGACATCGCGCAAGTGGAGATGCATTAGCAACAGTTAAATTATTTAAAATGTTGTTAGCCAAAGACACCGAAAAAGAAATATTAATTGGCTTAATTAAAGCAGAAATAAAAATTGGTTTATCTCCTAAATTACTTGACCTCGTTGAGAGTTTACCAAGTAAGACTGGCATTTATTACATGCATAATGAAAAAGGCGATTTGATTTATATTGGCAAAAGTAAAAATATTAAAAAGAGAGTCAATCAACATTTTACAGGGTCGAATACTAAAAGCAAAAAAATACAAAATGAGGTTTATGCAGTAACTTTTGAAGAAACTGGAAGTGAATTAATTGCACTTTTAAAAGAGAGTGAAGAAATAAAAATCAACAAACCAATTTATAATAGAGCACAACGTAAAAGTATTTTTCAATGGGCGTTGTATGATGTTTTAGATGCAAATGGTTATATCAATTTAAAATTACAAAAAGCAGACGGTCGAAAAAAAGAAATCACTTCATATACTTCTATTCAAGAAGGAAAAAATGCTTTGTTTCGTATTACAGATAAGTACAATTTATGTCAAAAATTAAACGGTTTATACGAAACGCAAAACGGTTGTTTTCAGCATAAAATTAAAGAATGTAATGGTGCTTGTTTGGGATTAGAAAGTGCTGAAATATACAACGAAAGAGTAACCGACTTCATAAACGAAATAACTTTTGAAAACAAGTCAATGATTGTGATTGATAGAGGACGAAAAGTAGAGGAACGAAGTGCTGTATTAATTGAAAACGGTATATACAAAGGGTATTGCTTTTACGATTTAAATTATCAAGTTACCAATCTAGAAGTGATGAAAAACATCTTAATTCCGATGCAAAATAACCGAGACACTCGAACTATCATTCAAAGTTATTTAAAGAAGAATAAAGTGTTGAAGGTTATACATTTTTAATATTTATCATTGATTTATTTTTAGAAGCTATTTCCCGCTATCCGTTGCAATCTTTTTTTCGTTCCTCAAAAAAGGATTTCCACTTTTATCGGGGCTAGAACAATAGAATTAAAATACATAATTTGAATTATTTAATAACGATTATCGGTCCAACTGCTATAGGAAAAACATCCTTGAGTATTGCTTTGGCACAGCATTTTGGTTGTGAAATAATATCGTGCGACAGTCGGCAGTTTTTTAAAGAAATGCAAATTGGAACTGCGGTTCCAAGTGATGAAGAACTTGCTACTGTACCTCATCATTTCATTCAAAATAAATCTATTTTTGAAAATTACTCGGTGGGCGATTTTGAAAAAGAAGCCATTTACAAATTGGAAGAATTGTTTCAAATAAACAACATTCAGATTATAGTGGGCGGATCGGGTTTGTATGTTGATGCTGTTTTGAAAGGATTTGATGATTTTCCTGAAATCGATTCTAATGTTCGTGATGAAATTCGAAAAAATTACGAAGAAAAAGGTGTTGCGTATCTTCAAACTATTATAGAAACACAAGATCCTGATTATTATACAATGATTTCTGTAACTAATCCACAAACGTTACAAAATCCGCAACGCATGATGCGTTTTGCCGAAGTGTGCCTTGCAACCGGAAAACCCTATTCGTCGTTTTTAAATCAGAAAAAAATCCAACGTAACTTCACTCCAATTATCATAGGATTGGAAGCCGAAAGACAAACCCTGTACGACCGAATCAACCAACGTGTTGATCTTATGATTAGCGAAGGATTATTGGCTGAAGCAGAAAAATTGTTTCTACATAAAGACTTAAATGCTTTGCAAACTGTTGGTTACCGCGAATTATTTGATTTTTTTGAAGGAAAAACAACACTCGATTTTGCTATTGAAGAAATCAAAAAAAACACACGACGCTTTTCAAAACGACAACTCACTTGGTTCAAACGAACAGAAAATGCGACTTGGTTTGATTATTTAAGTGATAGAAAAGAAATAATCAAGTCTATAAATAATATAACTCATAACTCATAACTCATAATTCATAACTCATAACTCATAATTCATAACTCATAATTATTTACATGCCGATTTCAAAAGATTTTACTTCTATACTTACTCGAGATTGGGAAATAAATTTTCTACAATGTTATCCAAATGGCTATCTAAAATACACTGATTTGTGTAATTTATTTCAGTTAACTGCGGCAACACATTCGGAATTGGGAGGCATAAGTTTTAGTGATATGCAAGCGTTTCATCAAGCTTGGGTGTTGAGTAAAATGCGTGTTGAGATTCATCGTTTACCCAAATGGAAAGAAACAGTAAGGGTAAAAACTTGGATTAATTCGCTCGAGAATTCACGTTCTACCCGTTGTTTGGAAATGTATATTGGCGATGAAAAAATTGTAGGTTGTGAAACATTTTGGGCTGTTTTTAATACCCAAACCAGACGCCCAGAATCTTTGGCTTTACCTCATAAACATTTTGAAAAATACCCAAATCATATGGCAACAGTAAAATCGAATTCTAGAATCACAATTCCGATTGATTTGAAGATAGTTGCAAATAAAACTGTTCAATTATCCGATTTAGATATTGTAAATAATGCTAATAGTGTAAAATACTTATAGTGGTGTTTGGATGCATTAGAGGCAGAATTAGTTTTAAAACAACAAATCAAAACTTTTGAAATGAATTATTTGAAAGAAGTTTCACTTTCTGCTGCAATTACTATATCAAAAAATGATACTATTTTTACAATCGACAGCAATGGAAAAACGTGTTTTTTATTAGCGTTTGAATTGTAATCTAATGCCCTAGCCCTGATTGAGCTGATATCCTTTTTATTTCGTATTCTCTAAACTCTCTTTTTTTAAGCAAACTCGAACTTACGAAATAAAAAGATAAAAGCGAAAGCTGGAAATAGCTTCACCTTAGCATAGCGAACTGACGAAGTAAAAAAAAGCACCGATTTCTCAGTGCTTTTGTTGTTTTATTTGTGAACTACCAGTCTAAAACCTTCACCATGAATGTTAAGTACTTCTACTTTTTCATCAAGTTTAAGGTATTTTCTGATTTTGGCGATATACACATCCATACTTCGAGAAGTAAAGTAATTGTCATCTCTCCAAATTTTTGTTAAGGCTAATTCTCTTGGCATTAAATCATCTTCATATAATGCTAACATTTTAAGCAATTCATTTTCTTTTGGAGATAATTTTATAGGTTCATTGCCAGGATAATTCAAAAAACGAAGTTTAGAGTTTAAATGAAACTTACCAATTTGAAATTCAAACTTAACATTTTCAGGTTTAGTTTCGATTGCTTTTCTTGCAATGATAGTTCTAATTTTAGCTAACAAAACATCAGAGTCGAAAGGTTTGTTTAGATAATCATCGGCACCCACTTTATATCCTTTTAAAACATCTTCTTTCATTGTCTTAGCCGTTAAAAATATAATCGGAACGTCTTTATTTTTTTCTCGAATTTCTTTCGCTAAAGTATAACCGTCTTTGTATGGCATCATTACATCGAGGATGCACATATCGAAGGATTCCTTTTTAAATTTTTCAAAACCTTCCATTCCGTTTTTTGCTAAAATAACATCAAAGTCATTTAGCATTAAATAATCTTTTAGAATGGCTCCGAAATTTTGGTCATCTTCTACAAGTAGAATTTTTTTGTTTTCTTTTTCCATGTTTTATTAATTTATCAATGGTAATTTTATTGTAAATGTGCTTCCTTTTCCTTTTTCGCTTTCGACGAAAATTTGACCATTATGGTCTTCAATAATTCTTTTAACGTAGGCAAGTCCTAATCCATGACCTTTTACATTATGTATATCGCCAGTATGTTCTCTGAAGAATTTTTCAAAAATTCTTTTTTGAGCTGCTTTACTCATTCCGGCTCCTTGATCTTTAATTTTTATTAGTATAAATTCATTAATATTTTCTGTATATATATCAATAACGGGTTGATTTGGAGAATATTTTATTGCATTATCTAAAATATTAACAAAAACATTTGTAAAATGAGTGTCATTTAATAGCACTGATTTTCTATCAGCTTGAAAATGAGTAGTAATTGTACCTTGTCTATCATCAATAATTAAACTAACGTGTTCTATTGCATCTTCAATTATATCTTGAATATCATTTGGTTCTTTACTTATATCTAGTTCTTTCTTTTCTAATTTTGATATACGTAAAACGTTTTCAACTTGAGCATGCATCCTTTTATTTTCATCTTTTATCATTTGTAAGTATCGAAGTACTTTTTCTTTATCATCAATTACTTTTGGATTTTTAATAGCATCCAACGCGAGATTAATTGTTGCAATAGGCGTTTTAAATTCATGTGTCATATTGTTTATGAAATCGGTTTTAATTTCAGATATCTGACGTTGTCTAAACAATTGATTTAAAGCATTTGTATAAGCAATAATAATAATTAAAGTAAAAATGATAGAAAGCATTGTTATTCCGACTATTTCTTTAAATAAAAACTTTGTTTTTTGAGGAAAAGCAGTTAATAATTGAAATTTATTATTTCCATCATTGTCTATAAATATCGGAATAGAATAGGTTTCATATTTATTATATTTAAAATGTTCCGATTTTATTTTTGTAGCTATACCGTTGCTGTAAACATTAAATTCAAAAGGAGTATTAATTCCGTTTGCTTTTAATTCATTTGTCAATAATTTTCTAATTTGCTCTACATTAACCCTATCCTGAATTGGTTTTAGTGCAGCTATATCTTTAAAAAATATTTCAAATTGAGCATCTTCAAGCAATTTTAATCCCCCTGATTTTACAATATTGATATCTGGAGTTAACTTATTTTGTATACCTTGATTATCAATTGAATTATTATTAAATATGGCTGTATTTCTTTTAGTTGAAAAAGATTTAATTTTTACACTATCGGCATTTTTATCAAAGAACGTAGAAAAAATATCTTGATTTTCTGCTAAAATACTATTAGAGTAAATAATAGTTTCATTCGTTTTAACATTTCTTTGGTAATATCGGTATTCTAACAAATCCTCTTTCGCAGGATTTTTTCCTATACTATCTTTTACCTTTAGATATTTATTATAAAATGTAAATTCTTCTTGTTTTTGGAGTTGTTGAGCTACTTTACTTAAAACAGATTTTACATGAAATTGAAACTGTTCTTCATTGTTTTCTTGTGATTTTTTAAACCAATATACTTGCACCAATATAATTCCAATTAAGGAAAGACTCATTAGAAAAACTAAAAAGCGAAAAACAAACTTATTCATCATTGCAAATTTAGAATTTTAACATATATGGTGTTAATTTATTAACCAAACATTAACATTGAAGTAGATATTTATATATTTTTCAATAATTTAAGAATTTTATCAACTTGTTTTTTAGTCTCCTCTAACGTTATATTAGTAATAACATACTGACTTCTAGCTATTCTATCATCATCAGATATTTGATTATTTATACGCTGAAGTATTTTTTCTCGTGAAGTGTTGTCTCTTTTAATAACTCTTTCTATTCTAGTTTCTAAAGGCGCTACAACAGAGATAATAGCATCGCAATCTTTATAACTACCACTTTCAAATAAAATGGCTGCCTCTTTTACAATAATTGGTTCTTTTTTATGAATTTCCAACCAATTTTCAAAATGCTTTTTAACTGCAGGATGAACAATCATATTAAGTTCTTTTAACTTGTCAGGTTGATTAAAAACAATTGAAGCTAATTTTTCACGATCTAATTTATTATCAGTAATAATTTCATTACTGAAAACATCTTTTATTTTTAATAATACTTGTGGTAAATCCATTACTTTTTTTGCTTCTATATCTGATATGTAGACAGGAATTCCTAAAGATTGTAAATATTTCGCAACAGTTGTTTTACCACTACCAATCCCTCCTGTTAAACCAATAATTTTTGTTTTTGAAGTTGAAGTTTCAACTATTTTTTTAATAGGTGCCTGTAATTTTTCAAGACTTTTTTTATATGTTTTTTGAATTGGATTGTCTATTTGATCGTTAGTCACTAGAATTTCTTCATTAAAGTTATCTTTCAAATTCGACTTAAAAAATAAATCAGGAAAGGCTAGTTCTGGTTTTTGCCTCAATAAATGAATTTTATAAACAGAATTTAAAAATCCAGAACCATAACCTACAAATTGTTTCCATACCGCAATTATTGATAAAAATCCTATGATTGGGTTTTTATTTTGAATACTTGAAACGATAAAAATGGTTACAAAATATAAAAAATATAATTTTAACGGCCAATCATTAAAGCTCCAGTTATAACAAAAAAATAGAACAATAACTGAAGCAATTAATCCCAACATAAAAAAAGAAGGAAACCAATAAGTTATTTTGCTGTATTCTGGATATCTTTTATTTAATATCGGGCGTACCTTACCAAATTTATTGACTTGCAAACTAAATTTTTCCCAATCAATTCTTCGTTTATGATACACGAATGCATTTGGAAATAAACGCGATTTAAATCCTAATTTCCAAAGTCTAATAGTTAAATCAGGATCTTCTCCAGGATGTATATTTCCGTAACCTTTAGAAGTTTCAAATGCCTTTTTGGAAATTCCCATGTTGAAACTTCGAGGTTGGAATTTATCAATTTTTTCTGAACCACCTCTTATTCCGCCTGTAGTTATAAAGGAAGTCATGGCAAAATTAATCGCTTTTTGTATTGAAGAAAACGATTTTAAAGCTTTATCTGGTCCGCCAAAAAAATCAACAAAATTAGAATTTAATTCTTTTTCAACTTCTGATAAATAAGTATTTGGAATAATACAATCGGAATCAAATATGATAAAATAATCACCTTTAGCATTTTGCATTCCGAAATTTCTTGAATCACCAGGTCCACTGTTTTCTTTATAGTAATAAGAAATATTTAATTTATCTGAATATTTTTCTACAACATCTTTTGAAGAGAGTGCAGAGCCATCTTCAATAATTACGATTTCAAATTCCTTCACATATGTTGATAAAAGGAAACTATCGAGGAGTTCTTTAATTTCATCTGGTCG
>CALPIE020000108.1 GCA_943323545.2 Bifidobacterium breve
CTTTAATCGCTCAAGAAATCAGAAAACGAATTTATGATGAAATTGGATTGACTGCTTCTGCTGGAATTTCCATCAATAAGTTTGTAGCAAAAATAGCAAGTGATTACAACAAACCTAATGGGCAAAAAACAGTGACGCCCGATGAGGTAGAAGGGTTTTTAGAAAAATTAGATATCAAAAAATTCTACGGAATCGGAAAAGTAACAGCCGAAAAAATGTACCAACACGGTATTTTTACAGGTTTAGATTTAAAATCAAAAACTATTGAATATTTAGAAGAACATTTTGGTAAGAGTGGCGCATCTTATTTTAATATAGTTAGAGGCATCCACAACAGTGAGGTCAAACCCAATCGTATCACAAAATCGGTAGCTGCTGAACATACCTTTAATGAAAATTTGACTTCAGAAATTTTTATGCAAGAACGATTAGAACGTATTGCAACTGAATTGGAAAAGCGTTTAAAGAAACACAATATTTCGGGTAAAACAGTTACTTTAAAGATAAAATACAGCGATTTTACTACACAAACAAGAAGTAAAACATTACCCTATTTTATTTCAGACAAAGGTATTCTCTTCGAAACTGTAAAAGAGTTATTGTACCAAGAACGACTCAAAGAATCGGTTCGACTTCTCGGAATTTCGTTGAATAATTTAAATACAGAAATAAAAAAAACAGTTGTGGTGCAGTTGAGATTTGAGTTTTAAAAAAAAAGTCGTTTACTTATGTAAACGACTATGGTATTTAATAATGTAATATTCATTTATTCAATTTCCGAAATTCGCATCGTATTTACCATTCCTTTATCAACCACAGGCATTGCTGCAAGGTTAATAAGCATATCACCTTTTTTAACGAAACCATTTTCTTTAGCTATACGGTTGATGTCTTCAACAGTATCATCGGTGCTTACGAATTTGTCATAAAAAAATGCATTTACACCCCAAAGTAAATTCAGTTGGGTTAATATTCGGATATTAGATGTATAAACCAAAACGTGCGCTTTTGGACGCCATGCCGATATTTGAAATGCGGTATAACCACTATTGGTTAGAGTTGAAATGGCTTTGGCTTGAATCTCATTCGCCATAGTTGCCGCATGATAGCAAATAGATTTTGTTATAAATCGTTTGGTTCTAACATGAGGTGGGTTTTGCGGAACATTAATTAGTGGAGAATCTTCTACAGCTAATATTATTTGAGTCATTTTTTCGATTACTTGAACAGGATAATTCCCTACAGAAGTTTCTCCAGATAACATTACAGCATCTGCACCATCCATAACTGAATTGGCCACATCATTAACTTCTGCACGAGAAGGAGTCAAACTAGTAATCATAGTTTCCATCATTTGAGTAGCCACAATTACTGGAATTCGAGCCGTTTTTGCTCTTAGTATTAATTTTTTCTGAATTAACGGCACTTCATGAGCGGGAATCTCAACACCTAAATCACCACGTGCTACCATCAACCCATCACAAAAAGCAACAATTTTATCTATGTTTTCAACCGCTTCAGGCTTTTCAATTTTAGCTATAATCGGAATTTTGTGATCGGAATGTTTCGTAATCAAATCCTGCAGTTCTTCTAAGTCAGCCGGAGTTCTAACAAATGAAAGAGCTATCCAATCTACTTTTTGTTCGATAGCGAAAACAGCATCTTTAATATCTTTCTTTGTTAAAGCCGGTAAAGAAACTTTGGTATTAGGAAGATTTACGCCCTTTTTAGATTTTAAAGGGCCACCTTGGATAACTTTACAGACAACCTCTGTAGATCCATTGGTTTCTAGCGCTTCAAACATCAATTTACCATCGTCGAGCAATATTTTTTCGCCAGGTTTAACATCTCTTGGGAACTCTTTGTAGTTCATATAAACTCGGTCGGCAGTACCCGGAATATCTTCGGCGGTTTGAAAAGTAATGATGTCACCAGGATTAACTACAACATCTTCTTTCATTACGCCTACTCGTAATTTAGGACCTTGTAAATCTCCTAATATGGCAGTGGTATAACCAAATTCATTATTTAAACTTCTTATTATATCGATACGCTCTTTTACGTCTGTGTAATCTGCATGTGAAAAATTGATTCTAAATACATTTACACCTGCATCAATCATGTCCTTAATTACTTCTCTTGTACTACACGCAGGTCCTAAAGTGGCGACAATTTTAGTTTTTTTTCTTGTTAACATTTGTATTAAAAAATTAAATTGTTTTTTGATTTTATATTTTCTAAATCAATAAAATATACTGTATTTATTTTATTGATGGATTTTATTTTAGTTGCAATTTCTGATGGTATTATACTTTCTTTTGGGGCATCGATTTTTAAAAAGTAATTTACTTTTTTATACTCAGGCAGCAAATAATCTTTTGTTGTAAAAGAATTTTTGATTTGAGAAAACAAACCTTGATTGGTATTATTATTATTTTTTAAAATAATTTCATTTTCATTTTCAATTAAATTCCAAAAAAAGTCATTTTTAACATCTTCAAAAGTAAATCTTGAAAAGAAAGTATTTTCTTCTTTGTTTTTTATTTTAATTTCATCGTTGTTTTTACGTAAATTTAATTGCAATTTTTGATTCAAAAAATAAGCTAATCTATAGTCTTCTAAAGAAGTATGAATAGCTAAAAGAAGAAAATCTAATTCTTCAAATTCATCGATATACAATTTAAGCGTAGCCATTTCAACTAAAAATAAGTTGTAAATATAAGTGTTATAGCATTAAGAAGAGTATAAAAAGTAGCACATTAATGTATTTAACACAACGAAAACGTTATAGTTTTTAACAGATTACTATATTTTTTTGTTAATTTTTTCTTGAAATAAAAAATAAGCTCTTTTTGAAGCAATTTCTTCGGCTTTCTTTTTAGAAGTTGCCCTAGCTTTTGCAACTACTTTTTCATCAATAGTAAGCTTTACTCCGAAATATTTTTGACTATCGTTTCCATTATCATCAAAAATATCATAGTAAAAGTTCTTTTTCTCTTTTTGACACCATTCGATAAGTAAACTCTTATAACTAATTACTTTACCTTCTAATCGTTCAATGTTTACATATGGGATAATAACTTTTCTATGAATAAAGTCTTCACAACCTTTATATCCTTTATCTAAAAAAATTGCACCAACCAAAGCTTCAAAAATATTACCATGAATGTTTTCGCCAAAATGTACCGAAGGTACTTTGCTTTCTACTAAATCGATTAATTTTAAATCTTTCCCCAATTCGTTTAAATGCTCTCGACTTACAATTTTAGAACGCATTTTAGTCAAATAACCTTCATCGCCAAGTGGCGCTTCTTTGTATAAATGTGCCGCAATTACTGAACTTAACATCGAATCTCCTAGAAATTCTAATCGTTCATAGTTTAGTGGATTTCCATGAACATCTGTTTTATTGGAAGAGCGATGCGTGAATGCTTTTTCGTAATACCGAATTTGAACCGGTTTAAAACCAACAATTTTTTCAACACTTGCAAAAAAATTCCCGTCATCTTTTGAACGGGAATTTTTTGAAAATATATTTTTAAGTATTCGCATCTAAACTTACGATTCTATTTTTTTAAATAAAACACAAGCATTGTGACCACCGAAACCAAAAGTATTACTCATCGCTACATTAATTTCTCTCTTTTGTGCTTTATTCAATGTTAAATTTAAAGAAGGATCGATGTTTTCATCTACAACAGTGTGGTTAATAGTTGGAGGAACAATTCCGTATTTCATAGCCAATATCGAAGCAATAGCCTCAATAGCACCAGCTGCACCAAGCAAATGCCCAGTCATTGATTTGGTCGAATTGATATTAATGTTTTTAGCATGAGCTCCAAAAACGTGACTTATCGCTTTTAATTCGGCAACATCTCCTAGTGGAGTTGAAGTTCCGTGAGTGTTGATGTGATCTACTTGTTCTGGTGACATTCCTGCATCGCGTAATGTATTTTCCATAACAGCAATTACACCAATTCCTTCTGGATGTGGAGCAGTTAAATGATAAGCATCAGACGACATTCCGCCGCCACCAACTTCACAATATATTTTTGCGCCTCGCGCTTTAGCATGTTCGTATTCTTCTAATACTAATGCGCCTGCACCTTCTCCTAAAACAAATCCGTCTCGAGTAGCGTCAAATGGTCTTGATGCCGTTTCTGGACTATCATTTCTAGTTGATAAAGCTTGCATCGAATTAAACCCACCCATTCCAGCAATAGTAACTGCAGCTTCTGAACCTCCAGAAATAATAACATCACACATTCCCAATCTAATGTAATTGAAAGCGTCTATCATTGCGTTAGCTGATGAAGCACAAGCAGATACAGTAGTATAATTCGGCCCCATAAATCCATTCCGCATAGATATATGAGCAGGAGCAATATCTGCAATCATTTTAGGTATAAAGAAAGGATTGAATCTCGGGGTTCCATCACCTTGAGCGTAACTGATAACTTCTTCTTGAAAAGTTTCTAATCCACCAATTCCTGCTCCCCAAATAACACCTACTCTTTGCTTGTTAACATTTTCATTTGTTATTCCAGCATCTTTAATGGCTTCTTCACTTGCTGCAACGGCATATTGAGCAAATTTATCCATCCTACGTGATTCTTTACGATCCATGTAGTTTTCGATATTGAAATCTTTAACTTCACAAGCAAATTTAGTTTTGTGCTTTTCAGTATCGTAATAGGTTATTGGAGCAGCACCACTTTTACCAGAAATTAAAGCATCCCAATATTCTTGAATAGAATTTCCAATGGGAGTTATGGCTCCAAGTCCAGTTACAACTACTCGCTTTAATTGCATATGTTTTATTTTATATATTGTTTAAACAAATAATACCCGTGATATCTTTATGTTGTATAGCTTAAAGAAACATGGGTACTTCAATATAATGAGATTGAAATTCAATCAAAAATAGTTTAATTTTTCAAATAATAAAAACCCGACTATAATTATTATGGCCGGGTTTTGTATTTATTATTTTTTTGCTTCTTCAATGTAAGAAATAGCTTGACCAACTGTAGCAATATTTTCTGCTTGATCGTCTGGAATTTGTATATCAAATTCTTTTTCGAACTCCATAATAAGCTCAACAGTGTCTAGTGAATCTGCTCCTAAATCGTTTGTGAAGCTCGCTTCTGTTACTACTTCATTCTCGTCAACGCCTAATTTGTCTACGATAATCGCTTTTACTCTTGATGCAATGTCTGACATAATCTTTAATTTTAAAATTTAAATTGTTGGCAAAAATAAAAAACTTTATTTTAAAACCACCTTTTAGTTAATAAATGTGACCACGAAATTAAAAAATTTATTTCACAAAGACTTCATTTATATTATTTATTATCATTTATTATTCTTTTTTTTGCGGTATAATAATCACAGTGTAAATGAGAAAAATAGTAATCTTCGCATCTGGATCAGGTTCCAACGCCGAGAAAATTATATTACATTTTAATAAAAACGAACACGTAAATGTAGCTGGTGTACTCACTAACAATGAGAATGCGAAAGTTTTAGACAAAGCAAAAAAGTATGCTGTTCCGACACTGGTTTTTTCAAAACAAGATTTAGTGAATGGGAAAGTGCTTCAAAAAATCAACCAATTACAACCCGATTTAATTGTGTTAGCTGGGTTTCTTTTAAAGTTTCCAGAAGCTATTATTGCAGCATATCCAAATAAAATCATCAATATTCATCCCGCATTATTGCCAAAATATGGTGGAAAAGGAATGTATGGGAAATATGTGCATCAAGCGGTATTGAATAATAAAGAAAAAGAAACCGGAATTACCATTCATTATGTTAACGAACATTATGACGAAGGTGGTATCATCTTTCAAAAAAAAATTAATATAGAAAACTCCAAAACTGCGGAAGAAATAGCTGAGAAAATTCAGGAATTGGAACATCAGCATTTTCCACTAGTTATTGAAAAACTCATAACTCATAACTCATAATTATGAACTCCCACCAAGTTCACATCTACACCGACGGCGCTGCAAAAGGAAATCCCGGAAACGGAGGTTATGGCGTAGTGATGGAATTGGTTGGCACTCCACATAAAAAAGAATTCTATGAAGGGTTTCGTTTAACAACGAATAATAGAATGGAATTGCTAGCGGTAATTGTGGGTTTGGAAAAACTTAAAAACCCAAACATGACTGTTTTAGTGATTTCCGATTCGAAATATGTAGTTGATGCTGTCGAAAAAAAATGGCTTTTTGGTTGGGAGAAAACGGGTTTTAAAGGGAAAAAGAATCCAGATTTATGGTTACGGTTTCTCAAAATTTACCGCAAACATCAAGTCGATTTTAAATGGATTAAAGGGCACAACAACCATCCGCAAAATGAACGTTGTGATGAATTGGCCGTGATGGCATCGATGCAGGAAAAGTTATCGGTAGATACTTTTTATGAGAAAGAAGATGGGAAGTTATTTTAGTCGATTTTCGATCATTGGACACACTGCGCTCTTGGATTTTTCGAACAATCGAAGAATCGAACAATCCATTTTGCAACTTCCAAACTTATAAACTATCTTTACACCTTCTAATTTGAAATCATACCAATGAACAAACTTTTAATAGTAGGAACGGTTGCTTTTGATGCTATCGAAACCCCTTTTGGGAAAACAGATAAAATATTAGGCGGAGCCGCTACTTTCATCGGATTATCAGCCTCGTATTTTAATATAAAATCGGCAATTGTTTCTGTAGTTGGGGAAGATTTTCCACAAGAATATTTAGATTTATTAACAACTAGAAAAATTGATATATCTGGAATCGAAATTGTAAAAGGAGGGAAAACTTTCTTTTGGAGCGGAAAATACCATAACGATTTGAATTCTCGAGACACGTTAGTTACAGAATTAAATGTTTTGGCCGATTTCAAGCCAGTTGTTCCTCAAGATTTTAAAGATGCCGAAGTTGTGATGTTGGGAAATTTACATCCAATTGTTCAAAGTGGTGTTTTAAATCAAATGGCTACAAAACCAAAACTTGTAGTTCTTGATACTATGAATTTTTGGATGGATTGTGCTTTACCCGAATTATTAGATGTTATAAAACGTGTAGATGTTATTACTATAAATGATGAAGAAGCACGTCAACTTTCTGGAGAATATTCGTTGGTAAAAGCTGCAGCCAAAATCCATACTATGGGTCCAAGATATGTAGTAATAAAAAAAGGAGAGCATGGGGCATTATTATTTGAAGGAAAAGATATTTTCTTCGCACCTGCTTTACCTTTAGAAGAAGTGTTTGACCCCACTGGAGCTGGAGATACATTTGCTGGAGGTTTTTCTGGATATATCACGCAAAGTGAAAACATCTCTTTTGATAATATGAAAAACGCCATTATACATGGTTCAAATTTAGCTTCCTTTTGTGTTGAGAAATTTGGAACAGAAAGAATGTTAGGATTAAAACAAATTGAAGTGCAGCAAAGACTAAAACAATTCAAAGCGTTAACACAA
>CALPIE020000109.1 GCA_943323545.2 Bifidobacterium breve
AAATTGTAGTGGCAAATTTTAATGCTTTACATAGTTTAGAAAATTTAACTTGTAATAATAATTGGTTTAATAATATTGATTTAGGTCAAACTTCGATCTATTCTTTTAATTGCAGAAACAATCCTTATCTAACTTATTTTAATATTAAAAACGGCATTTTTTCTCAATGTTTAATGCTATTAATGTCGCCTGCCTGTATTGATTTTTTTAATTGCCCTGCTTTAACCAACATTTGCGTCGATGAAGAAGAATTAAATTTCTTATTTTTAAGTAACGGAAATGTAAATTCTTATTGTCCATTATTACCAAATACAAATTTTAATGTAATTAACGGAAATGCAACATTAAATTGTGGTACTTCAAACATTGCAATTCCTAATTTTAAATTTTATGTACAAAATGGAAATAATGGTACCAATTCAAATGTATTTACCAATCCTTTAGGGAATTATTATTACAATGCCTATACAGGTTCTTATACTGTTACTCCTATTTTACAAAATCCAACTTATTTTTCTGTTTCGCCAACTAGTGTGCCTATCTCTTTTACTACAACTGGAAACACTCAAACAACAAATTTTTGTTTAACGCCAATTGGTATTCATCCTGATTTAGAAATTAGTTTATCTCCAATTACTCCAGCAAGACCAGGTTTTGATGCAAAATACAGATTGACACTAAAAAATAAAGGAAACCAAATTCAATCAGTTACACTGACATTTAATTATAACGATGCTGTTTTAGATTTTATTACTGCGATTCCAATAGTAACAACTAACTCGTTAAATACATTAACGTGGAGTTTTTCGAATTTAATTCCGTTTGAAACTAAAGAATATGCTATCACTTTAAATTTAAATTCTCCACAAGAAACACCAGCCGTTAATATTGGAGATATTTTACCTTTTACTACTTTTATTTCAACGTCTCAAATAGATGATACTCCGAATAACAATACTTTCAATTTCAATCAAACTGTTGTAGGTTCTTACGACCCAAATGATAAAACTTGTATGGAAGGAAATCAAATTGCTATTGCAGATGTAAATAAACCCATAAATTATATCATCCGTTTTCAGAACACCGGAACTTTTGTCGCTGAAAATGTTGTAGTGAAAGATGAATTAAATTTTAAATTAGATTGGAGCACCCTTCAAATTACATCTTCAAGTCATCCGTTTAGAAGTACATTAATTGGAAATAAATTAGAGTTTTTCTACGAAAATATAAACTTACCAGCAGCTATTGTAAACGAGCCTGCAAGCAATGGCTATATTGCTTTTTCCGTTAAACCAAAAAGTAATGTGATTATTAATGATGTTATAACCAATACAGCGAAAATTTATTTTGATTACAATTTTCCTATTGTAACTAATACAACATCTACTACAATTGTTGCTTTAAACAATTCCGATTTCAATATTGATAATTCATTTGTTATTTATCCAAATCCAGTGAAAAACGAATTGATTATTGATGTGGAAAACACAACTTCTATAAACGCAATAACCATTTACAACACTTTAGGACAATTGGTAGAAAAGATTGGAAGTCAATCACAAAATTCAATTACCATTTCTTTAAGTGATTTAAAAACCGGAACCTATTTCATTTCGATTGAATCGGATAAAGGAAAATCAACCCAAAAGTTCATCAAACTATAAAAACAAAAATCCCGATTGCTCGGGACTTTTTTATGTTTATTTTTTAATATTCAACTTACTGTTTTTATAGCCATAAATAAAGTAAAAAATCAAACCAATTACCAACCAAACACCAAACCACATCCAATTTGAAACTGCCATTCCTGTTAGTAAATAACAACAAGAAACCAATCCTAAAAGTGGAATTAAAGAAAGGTTTTTAACAAATGACATTACTGTCATTACAACGCAAACTAATAAAAACACTAGCATCGGTATATTTGTAGCCATTTTACCTTCTGAAAAATCCAAAACATCACTAAAAAAAGTTGGCACATAATTAATAATTAAAAGGGTTGCAAGAACTACAATTGCAGGGAAAATGAATTTTGAATTTACATACGGAATCCTGAATTTTCCTTTAGTTGCTCTTTCTGCTATTTCTTCTGAACTTTGAGGTGATAACATTAATACGCCACCACAAACCAATACAAAAGCGAATAAAGTTCCGATACTCGTAAAGTCGAGCACAAAGTTTTCATCGGTAAAGAATAACGGAATCCCAACGACTAAACCTGTAACTATAGTGGCGAATCCTGGTGTTTTATATTTTGGATGAATTTCTGCGAATTTTTTAGGCATTAATCCATCACGACTCATGGTCATCCATATTCTTGGTTGTCCCATTTGAAAAACCAGCAAAACACTTGTCATTGCAACAACAGCGGCAATTGAAACTATAAACAACATCCATTTTACACCTTTTAATGCAAATATTTCTGCCAATGGATCACTAACTCCTAGTAATTGATAAGATACCATTCCGGTAATAACGAGTGCCAAAACAATAAAAACAACCGTACAAATAACCAACGAATAAATCATCCCTTTTGGTAAATCGCGTTGCGGATTTTTACTTTCTTCAGCTAGTGTAGAAACCGCATCGAAACCAATATAAGCAAAGAACACAGCAGAAACGCCTCCCATTACTCCACTAAATCCGTTTGGCATAAAAGGTGTCCAATTGTCAATATCAATATAAAATGCGCCAACAATAATTACCAATGCAATGATTGCTAACTTAATATAAACCATTACATTACTGAAATTTTTAGATTCTTTGGTACCTCTATAAACCAAATATGTAATCAATAAATTTATGACCACAGCAGGTAAATCGAAAATAATTTTCAAACCACCAATTATAGGAGCATTTTGCCAAGCTAGCAAGCCTTCCTCACCTTTATTAGCTATTACTGCATCTTGTGCAGATTTGTAATTTATGGTCAACCATTCGGGTAAATGAATATTGAAAGTTTCTAATAAATTGGTAAAATAACCACTCCATGAAAATGCGATGTATATATTTCCGATAGAATATTCCATAATTAAAGCCCAACCAATAATCCATGCAAATAATTCTCCGAATGATACATAAGCATAAGTATAAGCACTACCAGAAACGGGTACTCGAGAAGCAAATTCCGCATAACACATAGCGGTAAATCCACATGCAATTGCGCACATAATATACAATAAAACTACTGCAGGTCCGCCTGAATAACAAGCATTTCCAATGGCACTAAAAGTTCCTCCTCCTATAATAGCAGCTATTCCAAAAAAAGTTAAATCTCTAACTGTTAAAACTTTATGTAAACCCGAATGTTCTTCTCCATCTCCACCTTCTTGTACAATTAATTTTGCTGATTTCTTTCTAAATAAATTTGAAAAACTCATAGTTAAGGTTTCTATATAAACGGTTGAATAATTAACACTTTGCTAACTTATATTAAAAACAAATATATAAAACTTAGTCAATAGTAGTAAAATAAAAAAGGTGGCTTTTTAAACCACCTTCATAACTTATTATTTTAAACTTTAATTAATTCAAATCAAAGCGATCAAGATTCATAACCTTTGTCCAAGCTTTTACAAAATCCTTTAGAAATTTTTCTTGTGCATCGGCACTAGCATATACTTCGGCAAGTGCTCTTAGTTCTGAGTTGGATCCGAAAATTAAATCTACACGAGTTCCTGTCCATTTCAAGGCACCTGAATTGCGATCGCGACCTTCAAATTCATCTTGGTGTTCTGATATTGCTTTCCAAGTTGTATTTAAATCTAGTAAATTAACAAAGAAATCGTTAGTTAAAGTCTCAGGTCGTTTGGTAAATACGCCATGTCTCGACTGATCAAAGTTGGTGTTTAAAACACGCATACCACCAACAAGAACCGTCATTTCGGTTGTTGTAAGCGTCATTAATTGTGCTTTGTCAATTAACATTTCTTCTTCAGAAACTTTGAATTTATTTTTAGTATAATTTCGGAATCCATCTGCTTGTGGCTCTAAAACTGAAAATGACTCAACATCTGTTTGTGCTTGTGACGTATCATTTCTACCTGGAGTGAAAGGAACATTAACATTATTTCCAGCTGCTTTTGCTGCCTTCTCTACACCTACTCCACCTGCCAAAACAATTAAGTCAGCTAAAGATACTTGTTTGCCGTTAGATTGTGCATTATTAAATGTGGATTGAATATTTTCTAGTGTTTCTAAAACCTTACTTAATTGAGAAGGATTGTTAACGTCCCAATTTTTTTGAGGTGCCAAACGAATTCGAGCTCCGTTTGCGCCACCACGTTTATCTGAACCTCTGAATGTAGAAGCCGATGCCCATGCAGTACCTACTAATTGCGATACAGATAATCCTGATTCATTTATTTTATTTTTTAAAGCTGCAATATCGTTATCATCGATTAATTTATGAGAAACTGCCGGAATAGGATCTTGCCAAATTAGTTCTTCTTTAGGAACCTCCGGACCAAGATAACGTGCAATTGGCCCCATATCACGATGTGTTAATTTAAACCAAGCACGACCAAATGCGTCGGCAAACTCGGCAGGATTTTCAAAAAAATGTCTAGAAATAGGTTCGTAAATCGGATCCATTCTTAAAGCCAAATCGGCTGTAGTCATAACAGGTGCGTGACTTTTAGATGGATTATGCGCATCTGGAACCGTTCCGGCACCACCATTATTTTTAGGTTTCCATTGGTGTGCACCAGCAGGACTTTTAAATAATTCCCATTCAAAACCAAATAAATTCTCAAAGTAATTGTTACTCCATTTAGTTGGTGTAGTAGTCCACGCACCTTCAAGTCCACTAGTAATTGTATGTTCACCTTTTCCGCTACCAAAAGAGTTTTTCCATCCAAGACCTTGTTCTTCGATAGTTGCGCCTTCAGGTTCTGGTCCAACATATTGGTCTGGATCTGCTGCACCATGCATTTTACCAAAAGTATGACCACCTGCAACAAGTGCAACGGTTTCTTCGTCGTTCATTGCCATTCGACCAAAAGTTTCACGGATATCGCGTGCTGATGCAATTGGATCTGGAATTCCGTTAGGACCTTGTGGATTCACATAGATAAGTCCCATTTGAACAGCAGCAAGCGGATTTTCTAATTCACGATCGCCGCTATAACGATTGTCATCCAACCATTTTCTTTCTGTTCCCCAATAAATATCTTCTTCTGGTTCCCATATATCCTCACGACCACCAGCAAAACCAAAAGTTTCAAATCCCATCGATTCAAGTGCACAATTTCCGGCAAGAATCATTAAATCTGCCCAAGAAATTTTCTTACCATATTTTTGTTTTATTGGCCATAATAACAAACGAGCTTTATCAAGGTTACCATTATCTGGCCAACTGTTTAAAGGTGCAAATCGTTGTGCTCCTGCTCCAGCTCCACCGCGACCATCAGCAATTCTGTAAGTACCAGCACTGTGCCATGCCATACGAATAAAAAACGGACCATAATGACCATAATCTGCAGGCCACCAATCTTGTGAGTTGGTCATTAAATCGACTATATCTTTTTTAAGTTCATCTAGATTAAGACTTTTAAATTCCTCCGCATAATTAAATTTTTCATCCATAGGATTGGATAAAGAGGAATTTTGTCTCAGTATATTTAATTTTAATTTATTTGGCCACCAGTCATTATTTCTAGTACCAGAACCTGCACTTTGATTTAGAGTTCCCCCTAAAAAAGGACATTTATTTTCATTATTTGTTTCCATAAAAAAATATTTTTTTTTAATAAGTTTCGAATGCTAAATTAAGAATTATTTTCTATCATTAGAAACAAAGTAATAGATAATAATTATAGTAATAACCTGTGTAACTTATATATTTTGTTATTGAATTATTAATTAATTATTTTTTTTGATATTCTAACTTTTAATAATATTTTTTTCTCAACCAAAAAGCAACATTTACAAGCATAATTAATGCTGGAACTTCTACCAACGGTCCAATAACTCCTGCAAATGCTTGCCCACTATTAATGCCGAAAACGCCAATTGAAACGGCAATGGCAAGTTCAAAATTATTTCCTGAAGCTGTAAAGGATAAGGCAACTGCATCTCTATAATTCGCTCCAATTTTCTTTGAAACAAAAAACATCAAGAAAAACATTATTGCAAAAAAGAATACAAGAGGAATTGCAATTCTAAGAACATCCAATGGTAAATCGACAATCATTTCACCTTTTAAACTAAACATCACTACAATAGTAAAAAGTAAAGCGATTAAGGTGATTGGAGAAACAAATGGAATAAACTTCTGATTAAACCATTTGTCACCAATAAACTTTTTAATTGCAAATCGACTAACAAGAGCAAGAGCAAATGGAATTCCGAGATAAATGCCAACGGTTTTTGCAATTTCTGCAATGGTAATGTTTAAATCCAGTCCTTTTATTCCGAATAACGGAAGCATAATTTTTAAATAAAAATAAGCATACAAACTAAAAAAGAAAACTTGTAGTAAACTGTTAATGCCAATTAAACCAGCTGTCAGTTCGCGATTTCCTTCCGCTAATTCATTCCACACAATGACCATTGCAATGCATGGCGCAATTCCGATAATGATTAAACCCGTCATGTATTCGGGATAATTTTTTAAGAAGAAAGTCGCTAATAAAAACATTAAAAACGGACCAACAATCCATGTGATGAAAAAAGAAACTGTTAGTAATTTTGGCTTTTCAAACATTTGCGGCACTTTTGAAAAATCGATTTTTGTCAATGGCGGATACATCATCAAAATCAAACCAATGGCTAATGGAATATTAGTAGTTCCTGTAGAAAAGGAATTGATAAACGTAGAAGAATTCGGAATAAAATATCCAATTCCGACGCCAAGTAACATCGCTATAAAAATCCATAATGTTAAAAATCGATCTAAAAACCCTAGTCTTTTTTTCATATTTTATTTTTTTATTTGAGAAAAAACAAAATACATTTCTGAAGCAATTTCTATACTTCTTTCTAAATATTTTTCATTCATCAAATCGGTTTCGTCAAATGCTTTTGGATCGTCGTATCGAATCGGGATTCGCTCCTCTGCTCCAACAATAATAGGACAACCTTCATCAGCTGACGAACAGGTCATAATGGCTGCAAATTGCGATTGCGGATTAAAACTATCGTCAAAAGTTTTGGAAAAACAAATTATAGGATTTTCATTATAATCAAATTTCACAGCATAAACTGGATTTTCAGCATCGTTTAACTTTTGAATTTGAAATCCTTGATGGCGCAGTATTTCGACTACTTTCGGAAACACAGCTGTGGCTTCTGTTCCGCCCGAATAGCAAAATACATTTGAAATTTTGAAATGAAACGCCATAGTTTGTGCCCAAATTTGAGACAAATGACTTCTGCGAGAATTGTGTGTACAGATGAAATTCAGTCGAATATCTTGGTGTTTGTTTACTTTATTTTGAATGTAGTCAATTAAAGGTTGCAAGACCGCTTTTCGTTC
>CALPIE020000110.1 GCA_943323545.2 Bifidobacterium breve
CATCGGCAATTCCCGCCGTTTGAAAATCGGGATATAAGGTAAACGGTTTTCCTTTTAAAATTTTTATGGATGCGTCGATCAATTCGTTAAAATTGTGAGGCAACACTTTTGTGGATAATCCCACTGCAATTCCTTCTGCACCTTGTGCCAAAAGCAACGGGAACTTTACCGGAAGGTTGTTTGGTTCGGCACGACGACCATCATACGACATTCCCCAATCGGTGATTTTTGGTGAATACAAAACCTCTAAGGCAAACTTTGACAAACGCGCTTCAATATAACGTGAAGCCGCAGCACTATCACCTGTTAAGATATTTCCCCAGTTTCCCTGACAGTCAATCAGCAATTCCTTTTGACCAATTTGCACCATCGCATCGCCAATACTCGCATCGCCGTGAGGGTGGTACTGCATCGTATGTCCGACTACATTTGCCACTTTATTGTAACGACCATCATCGAGCTCTTTTAGCGAGTGCATGATACGGCGTTGCACGGGTTTGAATCCGTCTTCAATAGCAGGAACCGCACGTTCAAGAATCACATACGAAGCGTAATCCAAAAACCAATCTTTGTACATTCCTGTAACCTTGGTGATGGTATCTTCGGGATTTTCGTCGTTTTCGTAAAAATGATTTCCGCCGGTAGAAACAATGTCGTCAAAACCTTCGTCCAAATTGTCGTCGTTGGTTTGCTCGGCCTGTTCGCTATCGCTCGGGTCGTCTTGCGGAATGTTATCTTCTTCTTCGTCTTTCATTTAGGCTGACTATTTCAGTATCGTTTCAATTTGTTTTATATTTTCTCCACCACATCCAAATCGACTTTCAGATTATTGATGATGAAAGTCTGACGGTCGGGTGTATTTTTACCCATATAGAATTCCAATAATGTTTCGATGGAGGTTGCTTTGTCCAACATCACCGGATCGAGGCGAATGCTTTCGCCAATGAAATTCTTGAACTCGTCGGGTGAAATTTCTCCCAATCCTTTAAATCGTGTGATTTCCGGTTTTGGTTTTAGTTTTTCGATGGCGTCTCGTCGTTCTTCATCCGAGTAACAATAGATGGTTTCCTTTTTATTTCGAACTCTGAACAACGGTGTTTGCAAAATATACAAATGGCCTTCCTTAATCATTTCGGGGAAAAACTGCAGGAAAAACGTAATCAACAGCAAACGGATATGCATCCCGTCAACGTCGGCATCGGTAGCGATTACGATATTGTTGTACCGCAAATCCTCGATGCTTTCTTCGATATCTAATGCCGCTTGCAATAAGTTGAATTCTTCGTTTTCGTATACAATTTTCTTCGACATACCGTACGAGTTCAATGGTTTTCCACGCAAACTAAAAACCGCTTGTGTATTTACATCGCGTGATTTTGTTATCGAACCTGACGCCGAATCTCCCTCGGTAATGAAAAGCGTACTTTCCAAACTTCGTGGATTTTTGGCATCGGTTAAATGCACGCGGCAATCACGGAGTTTTTTATTGTGTAAACTTGATTTCTTCGCTCTGTCTTTTGCCAGTTTGCGGATTCCGGAAAGTTCTTTACGTTCGCGTTCGGCTTGTAAAATCTTGCGCAATAACTGATCGGCGATTTCGGGATTCTTGTGTAAAAAGTTATCGAGTTTGGTGGTGATAAAATCATGGATAAACGTTCTTACGGTTGGGCCTTTCGGACCGATATCATTCGAACCCAATTTCGTTTTGGTCTGACTTTCGAAAACCGGTTCTTCCACTTTTATCGAAACGGCAGAGACAATCGATTTACGAATATCGGAGGCTTCAAAACCTTTGTTGTAATATTCACGAATGGTTTTTACAATCGCTTCACGAAAAGCGTTTAAGTGCGTTCCTCCTTGTGTGGTATTTTGTCCGTTGACGAACGAATGGTATTCTTCTGAATATTGCGATTTACTGTGTGTTAAAGCAATTTCGATATCATCACCAGCGAGGTGAATGATTGGATACACCATGTCTTCTTCTGCTATCGTTTCTTCTAATAAATCTTTTAAACCGTAATCAGAATAGTATTTTTCGCCGTTGTAATATATTGTTAATCCTGTATTGAGATAACAATAATTTTTGAGCATTTTAATAACATACTCATTACGGTATTTGTAGTTTTTGAAAATAGTTTCGTCAGCGATGAAAGCAACTTTGGTTCCGCGTCGTTTAGCAGATTCTATTGTATCTTCTTCGAGTGTAAGATTACCTTCAGAGAATTCAGCAGCTTTTTGTTGGTTATCACGAACGGATTCTACTCGAAAATAATTGGACAAAGCGTTTACTGCTTTAGTTCCGACTCCGTTCAAACCAACTGATTTTTTAAAGGCTTTCGAATCGTATTTTCCTCCGGTATTCATTTTCGAAACTACGTCTACTACTTTTCCTAACGGAATGCCACGTCCATAATCGCGTACCGTTACGAGTTTATCTTTGATGGTGACTTCGATTACTTTTCCGGCGCCCATAACAAATTCGTCGATGCAGTTGTCTATCGTTTCCTTGAGTAGAATATAAATTCCGTCATCGGGAGAAGAACCATCACCGAGTTTTCCGATGTACATTCCGGGACGCATTCGGATGTGTTCTTTCCAATCGAGGGAGCGTATATTATCTTCGGTATATTGATCTTGTTCTTGCATTTTAAAAGGTGGTGAATGTCTGCTAATATAGTGAATGTGCTTTCGTTTTTAAAAGGATTTTTAGAGAAGTTATTAAGAATGTTTTTGACAAAAAAAAGCCATTAGCAAAAAGGCAATAGGCAAAAGTTGACTTGTATAACAAAGGTAGGGAAATTAAAAAACCGCAAAGTACAAATATACTTGCGGTTTAGTTTTAAACTATTGCCTTTTGGCTATTGCCTTTTGGCTATTGCCTTTTGGCTATTGCCTATTGCCTTTATACGTTAAAACGGAAATGCATCACATCGCCATCTTTCACAATGTATTCTTTTCCTTCAACACGAAGTTTTCCGGCTTCTTTTACCTTGGCTTCCGAACCGAAATGTGCGAAATCCTCGAAAGCAATCACCTCAGCGCGAATGAAACCTTTTTCAAAATCGGTGTGGATGACGCCGGCTGCTTTTGGTGCGGTGTCTCCGACGTTAATCGTCCAAGCACGGACTTCTTTTACTCCGGCGGTAAAGTAGGTTTGTTGTTTTAATAATTTGTAAGCGGCACGAATCAAAACTGCGGAACCTGGCTCGGTTAAACCCATATCTTCAAGAAAAACCTGACGCTCTTCGTAGCTTTCCAATTCAGTGATATCGGCTTCGGCACCCACGGATAAAATGATGACTTCGGCATCTTCGTCTTTAACCAAATCGCGGACTTGGTCTACGTATTTATTCCCGGTTACGGCAGAAGCTTCATCAACGTTACAAACGTACAAAACTGGTTTGTTAGTAATCAATTGAAAGTCTTCAAGCAATTCGATTTCGTCCTGATTTTGAGGAACAACAGTTCGAGCCGATTTGGCCTGCAATAAATTTTCGCGGATTCGGTCTAACAATCCTTTTTCTACTTGTGCTTCTTTGTTACCGGTTTTGGCAGCTCGGTTCACTTTCTCCAAACGTTTTTCAACGGTTTCTAAATCTTTTAATTGCAATTCGATATCGATGGTTTCTTTATCGCGAATCGGATTTACATTACCATCAACGTGTACAATATTGTCGTTATCGAAACATCGCAACACATGAATAATCGCGTTGCATTCTCTGATGTTACCCAGAAATTGATTTCCTAGCCCTTCACCTTTACTTGCTCCTTTTACCAATCCAGCGATATCTACAATATCAACGGTTGCCATTTGAACGCGCTCTGGTTTTACCAATTCTTCCAATTTATTGATTCGTGGATCGGGAACGTTTACCACTCCGATATTCGGTTCGATAGTACAAAACGGAAAGTTGGCACTTTGCGCTTTGGCATTGGATAAACAATTAAATAAAGTCGATTTTCCTACGTTTGGTAATCCTACAATTCCTGCTTTCATTTGAATTCTTATTTTTAAAAGTGTGCAAATATACTTTTATTAATCCGAAAAATAAAGGCACAAAAAAACCTGAAGTCTAATTTCAGGTTTTTTTCTTTATTCGTTATGCAAAAACGCTTGTCGGTTTAAAAGTGTTTCTTCGCTTTCAACATGATTGTCATCGGGTACACAACAATCGACTGGACAAACCGCAGCGCACTGAGGTTCATCATGGAAGCCTTTGCATTCGGTACATTTTCCGGGAACGATGTAATAAATATCGTCGGAAATTGGTGTTTGTGCCGCATCCGAATCGACTTCTGTTCCATCTGGTAAGATTACTTTTCCGCGTAATTTTGTTCCGTCTTTGTAGCGCCAATCGTCGGCACCTTCGTATATTGCTGTATTCGGACATTCGGGCTCACAAGCGCCACAATTGATACATTCGTCTGTTATTATTATTGCCATTTTTTTTAGTTTATGAGTTTAGGAGTTTATGAGTTTAGTATAATCATCAACTTTTATAAACTTTTGGCTATTGCCTAATTACTAATTACTAATTTTGCGCAAAATTACAATCAAAACCATTCATATACAAGTTAACGATGTCACAAAAAGAGAAAAAAAATTGTTTTATTGAATTGGGGCGTTTTTTAAGTCAATTTTCCATAAACAATAACACTAAAAAGGAAGCTGTTTTACATAACGATTTGTATTATGATGATTTTGTTTCGTTGATTGAATTATCACAATCGCATAACGGATGGTTTACACCTGAACAAGTTTATTTTGCCATTCAATCGTGGGCGACTGCTTTAACGGATGAAAATCTTAACCAATGGTTATCTGAATATAATTTTGAAAACGTTCAACCAAAAACAGTCGGATTGATTATGGCGGGGAATATTCCGCTAGTTGGATTTCATGACTTTTTATCAGTGATTATTACTGGACATAAAGCTTTGGTAAAAACATCATCCAACGACCAACATTTGATAAAATTTTTAGCCAATTATTTGATTGCTGTCGATCCAAGCATGGCAACATGGATTGAATTCACGGATGGGAAATTAGAAAATTTCGATGCGGTAATTGCCACAGGAAGCAACAATACATCGCGTTATTTTGATTATTATTTTAAAGACAAACCGTCGATTATTAGAAAGAACCGAAATTCGATTGCCATATTAAATGGAAAGGAATCGCATGACGATTTGGTGAATTTGGGAGAAGATATCTTCCGTTATTTCGGATTAGGATGCCGCAATGTTTCCAAACTTTTTGTCCCGAAAGGCTATCATTTTGATGCCTTTTTTAAGGCGATGTACGAGCAGAAGGATGTGATTTATTACGAGAAATACTCAAACAATTACGATTACAACAAAGCGGTCTTTTTGATGAGTAACTTTCAATTATTGGATAATGAATTTTTGACAATTAAGGAAGATACCAGCTATGCATCGCCAATTTCATCAGTTTTTTATGAGTTTTATGATAACATTGGAGAAATAGAATCACGTTTGGAAAATGAAAGTGACCAAATTCAATGTGTTGTTTCTAATAATTTGATACCTAACAGTATTCCTTTTGGAGAAACTCAAAAACCAAAATTATGGGATTATGCAGATAATCTTGAAACTATAAAGTTTTTGATTTCTATTTAATTTCATTTTTTATTTAATCAAATAACAAATACTTATAAATCTTATAAACTATATCGTTATTGTTAATAACCTATAATAAAAATCGCTTAATTCTAATCGCTATTTAATTAGCTATTTCCGAAATTTGCATCTTTAATTTTTGGAACACATACCATGAAAAAACACAACTATAGTGCAGGTCCTTGTATTTTACCTCAAGAAGTATTTGAAAAATCGGCTCAAGCGGTTTTGAACTTTAACAATTCAGGATTATCCATTTTAGAAATATCACACCGAAGTAAAGATTTTGTTACTGTTATGGACGAAGCAAGAGCTTTGGCTTTAGAACTTTTAGGCTTGGAAGACAAAGGATATCAAGCCTTGTTTTTACAAGGTGGTGCAAGTTTAGAATTCTTAATGGTGCCTTATAATTTAATGCAAGTTGACGGAAAAGCAGCATATATAGATTCTGGAACTTGGGCAAATAATGCCATAAAAGAAGCCAAACTTTTTGGTGAAACAGTTGTTGTCGCATCTTCCAAAGAGGAAAACTACAATCATATTCCTACAACTTACAATATTCCTTCTGATGCCAATTATTTTCATTGCACCAGTAACAATACTATATTCGGAACTCAAATGAAATCATTTCCAAAAACCAATATTCCGGTTGTTTGTGATATGAGTTCAGATATTTTTTCAAGAACTTTAGATTTTTCTCAATTTGATTTGATTTACGCAGGAGCTCAAAAAAATATGGGAGCAGCCGGAACAACTCTTGTGGTTGTAAAAGAAGAAATTCTAGGAAAATCAGGAAGAATTATTCCGAGTATTTTAGATTATCAAAAACATATAAAAGCGGAAAGTATGTATAATACGCCTGCCGTATTTTCAGTGTATACTTGTCTATTAACTTTACAATGGCTTAAAAAACAAGGTGGGATTTCTACTATCGAAAAAATAAATGAAGCAAAAGCCAATTTACTGTATTCAGAAATTGATAGAAATCCGTTATTTAAAGGAACTGCAGCTGTTGAAGATAGAAGTATCATGAATGCTACATTTTTATTAAATAATGAAGAACACCAAGAAACTTTTGATAAAATGTGGAAAGAACCAGGAATTTCTGGAATAACTGGACATCGTTCTGTTGGTGGTTATAGAGCTTCTATGTACAATGCTTTGCCTTTGGAAAGTGTACAAGTTTTGGTGGATGTGATGAAAGAATTAGAGACAGTTTACAGTGTTCAGTCTCAGTTAGCAGAATAATAAAGTATAAACCCAATATAAAATATAAAGCATCGAAAGATGCTGACACGAGCGTCAGCGAACTGACGCAGTAAATAAATTCAGCATAAAAATGAAAGTATTAGCCAATGATGGAATTTCTAAAAGCGGGATAAAAGCATTAGAAAAAGGAGGTTTTGAAGTAATAACAACAAAAGTTGCGCAAGAACAGGTAATCAATTACATAAATACAAACAATGTTGCTGTAATTTTAGTACGAAGTGCAACTAAAGTTCGTCAAGATATTATCGATAATTGTCCAAGTTTAAAAATTATCGGTCGTGGTGGTGTTGGAATGGATAATATTGATGTAGAATATGCTCGTGCCAATGGAAAACATGTAATCAACACACCTGCTTCATCTTCAGAAAGTGTAGCAGAATTGGTGTTTGCACACTTATTTACAGGAGTTCGTTTCTTACATGACGCCAATAGAAATATGCCTTTAGAAGGTGATACCAATTTTGAAGGGTTGAAAAAAGCGTATGCAAATGGAATCGAATTGCGAGGTAAAACACTCGGAATTATTGGTTTCGGTCGTATAGGCCAAGCCGTTGCTAAA
>CALPIE020000111.1 GCA_943323545.2 Bifidobacterium breve
AAATCCTCCACGAAGACAATCATATCATTGTGATTAACAAACGTGTTGGAGATATTGTGCAAGGTGATAAAACAGGTGACAAACCGCTTTCAGAAATAGTCAAAGAATACATTAAAGATAAATACAATAAACCTGGCGAAGTTTTTTTAGGTGTTGTTCATCGATTGGACAGGCCAACAACTGGCATCGTTGTTTTTGCCAAAACATCCAAAGCGTTATCCCGATTGAACGAACTCTTCAGCAATCGCGAAACGCAAAAAACGTATTGGGCTGTTGTTAAAAATCAACCACCAAAAAGCGAAGATACATTAGTTCATTTTCTCAAAAGAAACGAAAAAAACAATACTTCAAAAGCACATTTAAAAGAAATTCCCGATAGCAAAAAAGCAATTTTAGATTACAAAATAATTGCTACACTTGATAACTATTTTGTATTAGAAATCAATTTACAAACTGGCAGACATCACCAAATTCGAGCACAACTTTCAGCTATTGGTTGCCCAATTAAAGGCGATTTAAAATACGGTTTCGACCGAAGTAATCCCGATGGTGGAATACACCTTCACGCCCGAAAATTAGTTTTCATTCATCCTGTTTCTAAAGAGACTATTGAACTTATTGCTCCTACTCCATCAGATACCATTTGGAAATCAGTTTAAAAAATGTAAATTTACTTTATTTCAATATAATTATTCCGAATTAATGCAATATAAAACCGATATAAAGTACCGTAAAGAGTGTTTAAAAAAACTCTATAATTGCATAAAAAAATATGAAAAAGATATTATTTCTGCTTTGCATGCCGACTTTAAAAAATCAGAGTTTGAATCTATTTTAACAGAAACAAATTATGTTTTAAACGAATTAAAAACAACCATTCGAAATATAAATTCTTGGTCAAAAACTAAAAAAGTATGGCCTTCTTTATTAAACTTTCCATCCTCAGATTTTATTTACAGTGAACCTTACGGAAATGTATTAATCATTGCACCATGGAATTACCCATTTCATTTGGCAATTTGTCCGCTAATTGGTGCTGTCGCAGCTGGAAATAAAGTGACATTAAAACCGTCTGAACTTTCTCCAAATACATCAGCAATTATTGCTAAAATTATTTTAGAAGTTTTTGATGCATCTCATGTCGAAGTCATTGAAGGCGGAGTTGAAGTTTCCAAAAAATTATTATCAAATCGTTGGGATTATATATTTTTCACTGGAAGTGTTGCTGTTGGAAAAATAATTGCAAAAATTGCTGCCGAAAATTTAACTCCGGTTACTTTAGAACTTGGCGGAAAAAATCCGTGTATTGTAGATGAAACTGCCGATTTAAAACTTACTGCCAAACGAATTGTTTGGGGAAAAATGATTAATGCCGGACAAACATGTGTGGCGCCAGATTATCTTTTAGTTCATCATAAAATTAAAGAAGAACTAGTTGAATACTTAAAGAAAGAAATTCAAAATGCTTATGGTGAAAATCCTGAAATTTCAAATGATTTTGCACGAATTATAAATCATAAAAATTGGTTACGACAAATAAGTCTACTAGAAAATCAGAAATTACTTTATGGTGGTCAATCAAATGAAAATTCTTTTTACATTTCACCAACCCTAATTGACGAACCAAATTTAGACAGCGTATTAATGCAAGAAGAAATTTTCGGACCACTATTACCAATAATCTCTTATCATTCCCATTCAGAAATAAAAAATTGTATCTCTAAATTTGAAAAACCTTTATCTTTTTACTTATTTTCGAATAATAAAAAATTTATCAAAGAAACAATTATGAATTATTCTTTTGGTGGTGGCTGTATAAATGACACATTGATTCATTTAGGAAATCACAGATTGCCTTTTGGTGGTATAGGACATAGTGGAATTGGAGCTTACCATGGAAAAAGAAGTTATGATACATTTTCGCATAAAAAAAGTATAGTAGTTAAAGCAAATTGGTTGGATATTCCTTTGCGATACGCTCCTTATAAAAATAAACTAGAAATAATAAAAAAAATAGTACATTGGTTATAAATTAAATAAATAAAAAACATGGAAAACAAACAATCAAAAGTAGAAAAAATTTGCAAGGAAGGTTACGATTTAGAATTTGGAACTGTTTTAGAAAATGCCTTTAACAACTATAAATTAATAGCTGCAACCGGTGGGTTGGGTATGATTCTAATTTGTATTGTAATGGGAATTATATATGCCGGCGTTTTTGGAGCTGTTTATGGCTTTTCTGATATTCTTACTTCCCTTGCTAGTATGCAACCCGAACTTATGTCGGGTACCAGTTTACTTTTATTATTATTATTTACTGTAGTTATGGCGGGAATTATGAGTCCGATTAATGCCGGATTTATTAATATGGCTTTTTTAGCAGATCAAAATAAAAAATTCGGATTGGATACACTCTTTTCCTATTTCAAAGGTCCTTATTTTAAAGAATTATTTACAGCATCAGTAATTATTGCATTTTTCGGCTCTGGACTTAATTATTTATTTGATTATTTTGGAATAAAATTCATTGGAATACTAATTACCATCATTGTATCTTTTCTTACTTTTCTTACTATACCACTTATCATTTTTTCAGATATTAAAGCTATCGAAGCAATTACCTTAAGTGCTAAATTAGTAGTAAAACAACCATTTATTATATTGGGATTACTTATAGTTTCTTTAGTATTAGTCTGTTTAGGGATAATAGGATTATGCATAGGTATATTTTTTACAATCCCATTTTTATATGCTATGTACTATTCCATTTATTCGGCAATTTTACCTTTAAATGAAGAAAGTGAATTAGATGAAATTGGTCAAAATCAAGAATAAAAAATACTCCTAAAATATTGTTTAATACTTTTAAAACATAAAAATAAGTACTTATGAAGTGGATAGGTAATCGCCAAAGTGACAATGTAGAATACAGAAGAGGAATGTCTGGTGGCGGAAAAGCTATAATTGGAGGTGGTGTTATCGGAATTATTATTCTATTGTTAAACACGTTCGGTGGTGAAATGCTAAAATACTAACACCTATTTTAGAACAAATGAACCAAGGTCAACAAACCGAACAAACAGGTGTACAAAGAGAATCAACTCCAGAAGAAATAGAAATTGGCGATTTTGCAAAAACTGTTTTTGCATACACTGAAGATACTTGGTCGCAAATTTTTCAAGAAAATAATATGGAATATGAACTTCCAAAAATGGTTTTGTTTTCCGATGCTGTAAACACAGCTTGTGGAAGTGCAACTGCAGCATCCGGTCCGTTTTATTGTCCCGGTGATAAAAAAGTGTACATGGATTTAGAATTCTTCAAAGAATTAAAAACACGTTTTGGAGCTCAAGGTAGCGATTTTGCTACCGCTTATGTTATTGCACACGAAGTAGGTCATCATATTCGAACTTTACTTGGTACAGCAACAAAAGTGCGTGAATTACAACAAAATAAAAGTGAAGCCGATGCTAACAAATTGTCAGTATGTTTAGAGTTACAAGCCGATTTTTATGCCGGAGTATGGGCAAAATACAATCAAAAGTATTTAGAAGCTGGCGATATTGAAGAAGCATTAAGTGCCGCTCAAGCTGTAGGTGATGATGCCATCCAAAGCAAAATGCAAGGGCAAGTGCAACCCGATACTTTTACACACGAAACTTCAGAACAGCGAATGTATTGGATTAAAAAAGAATATTATTCTGGCGATATTAAACAAGGAAATACATTTTCAGCTTTGTTAAATTAGAAACTATTCCAGCTATCCATTTCAAGAAAAAACTGTAAATCAATATTTTTATATAAAAAAAAGAGCTTCTATGGTCGCTCTTTTTTTTATTAAAAAGGAATTGCTTTACAGCATTTTGCTTTTCATTGCTATCTGGGTTAATAATGTGAGCTTAAAATTAACATTATATAAAAAAATATTGCCTTTATTATTATATTCCTAAATCGATCAAGTTTGGCAAAAATTTATTTATTGTTATAATCTTTATATGCTTTCAAATACTAATTTTGAGTCAAATTTTTTACTATGAAAGTCGGAATAGACAGCATTACTTTTGATGTACCGAAAATACATCTTCCCATAAAATCCTTAGCCGAAAACCGAAATATCGAGCCCGATAAATTAATTAAAGGGCTTGGCTTAAAAAAAATGACATTGCCCGATGTACACCAAGATGTAGTCACTTTTGCTGCAAATGCTGTATACAAACTTATGCTTCAAGAAAATATAAATCCGAATGAAATTGCACGAATTTATGTTGGAACTGAAAGCGGAATAGATGCATCCAAACCAATTGCCACTTATGTCACTTCTCTTTTAGAACAACAATTTGGCGAACGTTCTTTTCGAAATTGTGATACGCTTGATATGACATTTGCTTGCATTGGTGCCGTTGATGCTTTACAAAGTACTTTAGATTTTATAAGACTCAATCCCGAAAAAAAAGCAATTGTAGTTGCAACAGATAACGCCAAATACGATTTAAATTCAACTGGCGAATACACTCAAGGTGCTGGTGCAATTGCTTTATTAATAACTGCAAATCCGAGACTTTTAGCATTTTCAAAAGAAGTCGGAATTGCTTCTGAAGGCGTTTTTGATTTCTTTAAACCCAGAAGAAGTATTTCAAAAAATATACTGTTACAAACAAATGAAAATCCAGAATGGTTTGGTGTTCTCGAAAATGAAATTGCCATTTATAAAGAACAACCTGTTTTTGATGGTCAATATTCCAATCAATGTTACATGAACCGAATTAGTGAAGCTTATCAACATTATAAAGAAATTACCAATCAAAATGAAATCGTATTTGCAAACTGGGAAAACATCATCATGCACCTACCCTATTCTTTTCAAGCCAGAAGAACTTTTGTAGAAATTTATTCGAATGAATATAAAATTACTGATGATATAAAAACAATTTCTAAAAGTCAAGAATACATCGATTTTGTAAACAAGACAATTTATCCTTCAGAAATAGCTTCTTCAGAAATCGGAAACATTTATACTGGTTCAATATTTTTGGGTTTACTATCAACTTTGTGTTTTCATTTTAAAAACAAAACCGATTTAACAAACAAAAAATTTGGCTTTCTTGCCTATGGAAGTGGTTCCAAATCTAAAGTATTTGAAGCCGAAGTACAAGAAAATTGGAAAACTGTAATTGAACAATTACCCTTATTTGAAACATTAGCTCAAAGTCATGAAATTGATTTTGAAATCTATCAACAACTTCATAAAAAGGAATTAAAAAACACTGTTGTAGCACCACACAACGAATTTGTTTTAGATTATATAGAGAAAGAAAATCAAGTTTTATTGGGCGCAAGATATTATAGATTTATATCTTAACTATCCCAACCAACCTTCCCTATCCAAACTTCTGTATTGTATCGCTTCAGCAATATGATTTGAATTTACATGGACAATAGCTTCTAAATCGGCAATGGTTCTTGCTACTTTCAAAATTCGATCAAAAGCTCTAGCTGATAAATTCAATCGTTCCATTGCAGTTTTTAATAGTTGTAAAGAATTATCATCTAAAGCACAATATTCTCTGATTTGTTTAGAACTCATTTGAGCATTGTAATGTATCGCATCATAAGCTTCAAATCGCTTAGATTGAATTGCTCTTGCAGCGGTAACTCGTTCTCGAATGGCTATACTACTTTCGGACTTTTGGTTTTCTGTTAATTTTTCAAAGGGAACTGGTGTCACTTCAATGTGGATATCGATACGATCTAAAAGTGGTCCCGATATTTTACTTAAATAGCGTTGCATTTCAACTGGTGATGAACTCAATGGGGCATCAGGATCATTAAAATAGCCACTCGGACTCGGATTCATACTTGCTACCAACATAAACGAAGATGGATACGTAATAGTGAACTTGGCTCTTGAAATGGTAACTTCTCTATCCTCTAATGGTTGTCGCATAACTTCAAGAACCTCACGTTTAAATTCGGGTAATTCATCTAAAAATAATACGCCGTTATGCGACAATGAAATTTCTCCAGGCTGCGGATAACTCCCTCCTCCAACCAAAGAAACAGATGAAGCAGTGTGATGTGGTGCTCGAAAAGGCCGTTGGTTCATTAACCCTGCATCTTTAATTTTACCAGCAACCGAATGTATTTTAGTAGTTTCTAGTGCTTCTTTTAAAGTCATTGGTGGTAAAATACTTGGTAATCGTTTGGCTAGCATTGTTTTTCCTGAACCTGGTGGTCCAATTAAAATGATATTATGTCCGCCAGCCGCTGCAATTTCCATACATCGTTTGATACTCTCCTGCCCTTTGACATCCGAAAAATCAAATTCAGGGAAATCAATTGTTTTATTAAATTCTTCACGAGTGTTTATTACAGTTGGTTCTAATGCACTTTTTTCTTCAAAAAAATCTATAACCTGAGTAACATTTGAAATTCCGTACACATCCAATCCAGAAACAATTGCTGCCTCCTTTACATTTTGAATGGGTAGAAAAAATCCTTTAAAACCTTCCTCTTTTGCTTTAATTGCAATAGATAAAGCGCCTTTAATTGGCTGTAAACCACCATCGAGGGACAATTCACCCATAATGATGTATTTGTTTACTTCAGCTGCTTTAATTTGACCAGAAGCAACAAGAATACCTACAGCTAGTGTTAAATCGTAAGCAGAACCTTCTTTTCGTAAATCGGCTGGCGCCAAATTGATAGTAATCTTTTTTACAGGAAGTTGAAAGTTATTGTTCTTAAGTGCCGCAGCAATTCGGTAACTGCTTTCTTTTATTGCATTATCTGGTAAACCAACTAAATGATAACCTACACCTTTATCGATATTAACTTCTACAGTTATGGTTGTGGCTTCAACGCCAAATACGGCGCTTCCAAATACTTTTACTAACATGGCTTTTACTTTTTTTAATGGCTTTTACTAGTGTAAATATATAAAAGTTTAATAAAAAACTAACTTCAAAATAGAATTAAATTAACGTGAGTTCGACATAATGAAATGTTTTTAAAATAATAGAAGTCAATGTTTTAAATTGAAAAGCCAGAAATTCAAGAATTTTTATAATTAAAAGTTAAAGTTTAATTGTATTCGACTTAGTCGAAATTCATATTAAATCGAATTTAAAATCGATAAATTAGTTAATTCGTGGCTATAAATTTAAAAATCTTATATCGAACTCACATTAAATTATATAAAATGTAAAATAAAATATACTTTTTGTTAATTTTAATTGTCTATTTGTAAAATAAACTTTACATTTAATTTTTAATTTTAAAACAATTACTTATGAAAACACAATTTTTATTTCCGAACAAATACAAAAAAATGGGTTGGATGTGGTTTGTTCCTTCTATGATTATTCAACTCATTGCTATTC
>CALPIE020000112.1 GCA_943323545.2 Bifidobacterium breve
GAATCGCCTACAAACAACAAGTAGAAGCACTCATCGACGGTGGTTGCGACGTGCTTTTAGTTGAAACTATTTTCGATACACTCAATGCCAAAGCAGCACTTTTTGCCATCGAAGAAGTGAAAGAAGAACGCAATCTAGATATTCCGGTCATGGTTTCGGGAACGATTACCGACGCTTCAGGCAGAACACTTTCTGGGCAAACAGTTGAAGCTTTCTTGATTTCCATTTCGCATATTCCGTTATTAAGTATCGGATTCAATTGCGCACTCGGAGCCGATCAATTAAAACCATATTTAAAACGATTAGCACACAATACACAACTCAATATTTCGGCACATCCTAATGCCGGATTGCCTAACGCATTTGGTCAATACGATCAAACGCCTAACGAAATGCAAGCATTAATCAAAGAGTATTTACAAGATAATTTAATCAATATTATTGGGGGTTGTTGCGGCACCACTCCGGAGCACATTAAAGCAATTGCAGAGGTCGCGTCGCAATTTCAACCACGTAAAATTTTAGAAACGATATAATGGTGGAAGCAACAACAAAATATTTAAAACTCTCGGGTTTAGAGCCTCTTATTGTGACACCAGAATCCAATTTCATTAATGTAGGAGAACGAACTAATGTAACAGGTTCACGTAAATTCCTTCGTCTCATCAAAGAAGAAAAGTACGATGAAGCACTTTCGGTTGCCCGCGATCAAGTAGAAGGTGGTGCTCAAATCATCGATGTCAACATGGATGAAGGCATGCTCGATGGTGTTTACGCCATGACCAAATTCTTAAACCTAATCGCCGCCGAACCTGATATCGCACGTGTTCCTGTTATGATTGACAGTTCCAAATGGGAAATCATCGAAGCGGGTTTGAAAGTGGTACAAGGAAAAGGAGTCGTGAATTCTATTTCGTTAAAAGAAGGAGAAGCCGCATTCATCCATCATGCCAAATTAATAAAACGCTACGGTGCTGCCGTAATCGTAATGGCATTCGACGAAAACGGACAAGCTGATAATTATGAAAGACGCATCGAAATCTGTAAAAGAAGTTATGATATTTTAGTTAATGAAGTACACTTCCCAGCCGAAGATATCATCTTTGACCCTAATATTTTCCCTGTCGCAACAGGCATGGATGAACACAAATTAAACGCTTTAGATTTCTTTCAAGCTACAAAGTGGATTCGTGAAAATCTGCCATATGCCGGCGTTTCAGGCGGTGTGAGTAATGTTTCATTTTCCTTTCGTGGGAATGACAAAGTGCGTGAAGCCATGCATTCTGCTTTCTTATACCATGCCATCCAAAACGGAATGACAATGGGAATCGTAAATCCCGAAATGCTTGAAATTTACGATGAAATTGACCCAATTCTGTTGGAACATGTTGAAGATGTTTTGCTCAACCGAAAAGAAGACGCGACTGAAAAACTGTTGGATTTAGCCGAGAGTTACAAAGGCGACTTCAAAGCCAACGAAAAAGCAATTCAAGAGTGGCGTAACGATTCCGTTCAGGAAAGACTGACACATTCGTTAGTAAAAGGGATTGATGAATTTATTGAAAATGATGTTGAAGAAGCAAGAGCTAATTCCGAAAAAGCCATCGATGTTATTGAAATTAACTTAATGGCGGGAATGAATGTCGTAGGCGATTTATTCGGAAGCGGAAAAATGTTTTTGCCTCAAGTCGTAAAATCGGCACGTGTGATGAAAAAAGCAGTGGCGTATTTGTTGCCGTTTATCGAAGCTGCAAAGCGCCCCCCAGCCCCCAAAGGGGGAGTTAAAACTTCTGAATATTGGCAAACAGCAAATCCTTATAATTATGGTTTGTTAAAGAAGTTTGCAAATGAAATGAGATACAAACCTACAGACTCCGAAAGTATTTTATGGAATGCCTTGAGTGGAAAAAAATTAGAAGGGTTTAAGTTTAGACGCCAACATATTATAGGTAATTATATTGCTGATTTTATTTGTTTAAGAGAAAATATTATAGTTGAAGTTGATGGAGCTATTCATCAATTACCTGAAAATATTTCTAGTGATGAAGAGCGAACATCTTGGTTAAGAAGTGAAGGTTATCAAGTTATTCGATTTACAAATGATGAGGTTCTTTTTAACTTAGATAAAGTTTTAAATGCTATTTATGCGGCTTTGATAGCTCCCCCTTCGGGGGCGGGGGGGGCTGGAAAGATCCTCATGGCAACCGTAAAAGGCGATGTACACGATATCGGTAAAAATATTGTAGCTGTAGTTTTAGGGTGTAACAATTTCGAAATCATCGATTTGGGCGTCATGGTGCCACCCGAAAAAATCATTGAAGCAGCCATTCGTGAAAACGTAGACATAATTGGATTGAGTGGGTTGATTACACCATCGCTCGATGAAATGGTATATCTCGCCAAAGAAATGGACAAGCTGAATATCAAAATTCCAATTATGATTGGAGGCGCAACGACATCTCGTGCTCACACTGCTGTTAAAATAGCACCCGAATATAAAGAAACTGTGGTTCATGTTAACGACGCTTCAAGAGCGGTAACCGTTGCTAGTAATTTATTGCAGGCAGAAACTAAAGTTGCTTATGCAGAAACGGTTCGTGCCGAATACGATAAATTGCGAGAAGGTTATTTGAATCGAAGTAGAGATAAAAATTACCTGTCTATCGAAGATGCCCGTAAAAATAAATTGCAATTGAATTGGGATAATTTCCATCCAACAAAGCCCAATTTCATCGGTACCAAAACTATCGAAGTCGAGTTATCCGAATTGGTCGATTTTATCGATTGGACGCCGTTTTTCAGTTCATGGGAATTGTACGGAAAATATCCTGCGATTTTAACGGACGAAGTAGTGGGTGAACAAGCCACATCTTTATTTGCCGATGCAAAACATATGTTACAACAAATTGTAGATGAGAAATGGTTAACAGCCAAAGGAATTCTAGGCATTTTTCCCGCAAATACAATCAATGATGACGATATTGCTCTAAGCACAGGAACGACAACCGACAACCAACAACTGACAACTTTTTTAACCTTAAGACAGCAATCTCAAAAAACCGCAGGTGCGCCCAATATTGCCCTAGCCGATTTTATCGCTCCAAAAGACAGCGGAAAGCAAGATTACATTGGCTGTTTTTGTGTTACAACTGGTTTCGGTGTTGATGAAAAAGCAGCCGAATTTGAAATGCAATTGGACGATTACAATTCGATTTTAGTTAAAGCACTCGGAGATCGATTAGCGGAAGCATTCGCCGAATATTTGCATTTAAAAGTTCGTGCAGCAATTTGGGGTTATGCTTCCGATGAAAATTTATCCAACCAAGATTTAATTGACGAAGAATACAAAGGTATCCGTCCAGCACCAGGTTATCCTGCTTGTCCAGACCATTTGGAAAAACCAACGATTTGGAAATTGCTGAACGTCGAACAGGAAATCGGAGTAATACTAACCGAAAGTATGGCGATGTGGCCAGCATCGTCGGTATCGGGTTATTATTTTGCGAATCCGGAAAGTAAGTATTTCGGACTCGGAAAAATAAAAGAAGATCAAGTTATCGATTACGCCAAACGAAGAGGAATTTCAACAGAAGTAGCCACAAAATGGCTTGCACCAAACATAGCAGATTAAAAAGAAGGAGCCCGTGTGAGGGGTAGAGGCAAGCACCGCGTGCAGCCGATAACCCGACCCGCAGGGGCACGCCAAACAAAGTAAATTATAAATAAAGCCTTTGTTGGCCCGACAACCAACAACCGACAACCGACAACCAAATTATGAAAGTAACCCAACACATCGAAAACGCCAACGGAAAACCCTTGTTTTCTTTTGAAATATTACCACCGTTAAAAGGACAAAACATTCAATCGATTTTTGACAGTATTGATCCGTTAATGGAATTCAAACCGCCGTTCATAGATGTAACTTACCATCGTGAAGAATACGAATTCAAGGAATTGCCGAGTGGATTGTTGCAAAAAAAAGTCGTAAAAAAACGACCAGGGACAGTTGGAATTTGCGCTGGAATTCAAAATAAATATTCGGTAGATGCCATTCCTCATATTTTATGTGGCGGTTTTACAAAGGAAGATACCGAAAATTTATTGATTGATCTAGACTTTTTAGGCATAGACAATGTTGTAGCTTTAAGAGGTGATGCCATGAAAAATGAAACCTATTTCAAACCCGAAAAAGAAGGCAATGAATATGCTACCGATTTGGTTTTACAAATTAAAAATTTAAATAACGGAATATACTTAGATGAGGATTTGCAAAATTCAGCATGTACTAATTTTTGTATTGGCGTTTCAGGTTATCCAGAGAAGCATATGGAAGCCCCAAGTTTGGATAGCGATATTCATTTTTTAAAACAAAAAATTAAAAATGGCGCAGATTATATTATTACCCAAATGTTTTTTGATAATGATAAATACTTTGATTTTGTTGCCAAATGTAGAGCTGCAGGAATTACAGTTCCTATTATTCCGGGATTAAAACCAATTGCAACTAAGAAACAGTTGAATTTAATTCCGCATCGATTTAGTATAGAATTACCCGATGATTTAATTATGGAAGTGGTGAAAGCAAAAGATAACGACCATGTAAAACAAATCGGAATTGAATGGTGTACACAACAAAGTATAGCGTTGGTTGCAGCCGGAATACCAGTACTGCATTATTATTCGATGGGAAAAGCAGAAAATATAAGAGCAATTGCTAAGAATGTTTTTTAAGAATTAAATGATTGCTTTTTTATTGCTCGCTAATATATTCTGTTATATTTGTGATATTAAAAATTAAGAATGAAGAAATTTTACATTTTATTTTTTTGTGTTGTTTCGGTGTCTTTCTCCCAAAATAACAAAAGTACAAATGCAATTGATATTACTTATTTAAAAGGAAATGTATTAGCTCATACTTCTGATTTGCGTAACTTACTTGGACATCCAGAAGGTGTAATGGTTAGTTTTTCCAAACAAACGCATGGGAGTAAAGAATGGCATTCAACTTATGGGTTCCCTGAATATGGAGGTTATTTTTTGTATCAAAATTTCGACAATACCATTTTAGGAAAAAGTTATGCAGTTGGAATGCATTATAATTTTTATTTTTTAAACAGACATTTACAGTTTAAATTGGCGCAAGGGTTTGCTTATGTAAATAATCCTTATGATAAAGTAGAAAATAGTAAAAATAAAGCGTTAGGGACTTCTATAGTTGACAATACAAATATTGGATTATCATACAAACATGATAATTTGTTTGGTAAATTTGGTATACAAGCCGGTTTACTTTTTACTCATTACTCTAACGGAAGAACAAAATCTCCCAACAGCGGAATCAATACCTACTTAATTAATGTTGGTGTTAATTACGATTTTGATGGCGCTATTAAAAATGTGAAAGATACGACTTACCAGAAAATAGATTATCGTGAACCTATTCGCTACAATATAGTTCTTCGATCTGGAATAAATGAAAGTCCAGTTATTGGAAGTGGTCAACATCCGTTTTACCACATAGGTTTTTATGCCGATAAACGTGTAGGAAGAAAAAGCGCTTTGCAACTTGGTACCGAGCTTTTTTTAACCGAATATTTTAAAGATTATATAAGATATAGATCAAATGCCTATCCAAATGAGAATATTGATCCTAATACAGATTATAAAAGGATTGGAGTATTTGTAGGTCATGAATTGTTTGTAAATCGTTTCTCGATAGAAACTCAAATGGGATATTATGTTTATGAACCATATAAAAATGATATTTCTGTTTATAATAGAGTTGGACTTAAATACTATATAACTAAAAAAATATTTACTGGTTTTACAATTAAAACCCATTTATTCTTGGCAGAAGCGTTAGAATTTGCAGTCGGAGTTAGATTATAAAAATATTAAAATGAAAAAATACATCGCATTATTTTGTTTGATTCTGGTTTTTGTTTGCTTTGCCAGTTCGCTTGTGCTCGTGTCATGTGAAAAACCTAGTGATTGCATTGAATCGACTGGAGCAATCATCACAAAAGAGGTGGAGGTAAGCCCTTTTAATAGGATAGAAGTGCTTCAAGGAATTGAATTGATTATTACCCAAGGGCCAGAATACAAAGTGCAGATCCAAACGGGTGAAAACTTAATGGATGGTATTGAAGTGATACAAAACGGAACCGTTTTATCATTAAAAGACAACACAACCTGCAACTGGGTAAGAGAATTTGGTCAGACAAAAATTTATGTTACGGCACCAAATCTTGAAGAAATTTATTCCAAAACAGAAAGAAATATAAGCTCCAACGGCGTTTTAACCTATCCAGTTTTGAGATTATTTGCTTTAGATGACGAGGGAGATGGGAGAGAAGGTGCCGGGACAGGCGATTTCTTTCTCGCCATTAATAATTACCAATTGGTTATACAAAACAACAATGTGTCGAGGTATTTTATTTCAGGTCAAACTAATGAGGCAATAATTGATTTTTATGCTGGCGATGGAAGAATCGAAGCGCCAAATCTAAACGTACAAACTGTAAAAGTTTTCCATCGTGGCTCAAACGATATGATACTAAAACCCATTCAAAGTATAATTGGCAGAATGGTAAGTACAGGAAATATTATCTTAAAAAACAATCCGCCAATTGTAAATGTAGAACAATTGTATCAAGGACAGTTAATTTATAATTAGGTTTTTTTCAGAAGCTAATCCAGCCATTCACTAAAGTTTTTTCACCCTTTCACTTTTTTATAAGTAAAAAAAGAAGCTTCTATTGTCGCTCTTTTTTTACAATAAAAAATGTAAACGGTTTTCTAAAAGCTTTTCGTTACTGTCTGGGCTAAAAACAATCCTACTTTAAACCGACAACCGACAACCGACAACCGACAACCGACAACCGACAACCGACAACCAACAACCGACAACTGTCTACTTCTTCCCCGTTTTTTCTCTAAAAATTGTCTCCAAGTTTTTACTTTTCAAACTTAACTGTAGTGTTTTTAATTTGTTATCATGAGCAAAATCAAAAACCATTGGACGCGCGTCTGCTTCGGTTTCAAAAGTTAATTCCCAAACATTATCATGTATGCTTTTATAGGAAAGTAAATGCGGTAATTTAGCAAATAGTTTTTCGTTAACCACTTTATCAAATTCTACTTCAATAATTTGTTCCTTAATTTCAGAAACCAATTTGTCTAATTTCTTATCCGTAACAATTTTACCATTATCTATAATAATGACCCTGTCGCAAATTGCTTCTACTTCTTGCATAATGTGAGTAGAAAGAAAAA
>CALPIE020000113.1 GCA_943323545.2 Bifidobacterium breve
ACGGTAACATTATAAGTATTTGATGTTAATCCTGTAAAGGTAGCACTAGCTTGATAGTTTGTTCCGTTGACACTGTATTCAAGATTAGCCCCTGTTGGTGCTGTGACCACTATGGTTCCAGTTGGTGTTGCACATGTTGGTTGAACCGTAGCGCTAGCAGTTGGTGCAGCAATGGTTGGAACAGCATTAATAGCAACTATAGTAGCGGTTGAAACACAGCCATTGGTCGTATTTCTAACAGTAACATTATAATTATTTGGTGTTAATCCTGTAGAGGTAGCACTAACTTGATAGGTTGTTCCGTTGACACTGTATTCAAGATTAGCTCCTGTTGGCGCTGTAACCACTATGGTTCCTGTTGGGGTTGTACAGGTAGGTTGCACTGTGGCACTCACAGTTGGTGCTGCAACACTTGGAATTGGGTTAACCGTTAAAGGTGTTGCCGATGAAATACATCCTGTAGTTGTATTGGTAGTGGTTAAATCGTAAACTCCCGGGTCCAGATTTGAAAAAGTAGCACTCGATTGTGTTACTGCAGCAGCAACAGGATTAATTCCTGTTAAGATGTATGTTATGTTTGTTGCAGGTGTTGGTGCTGTAACCACAATCGTTCCTGTGGAAGTAGTACATGTTGGTTGAACTATTACACTCGCAGTTGGAGCTGTTGGCTGAGCAACAACGCTCACAAAAACAGTACTTACATCAGTTATACATGGAGCAACTCCTACTAAAGTATAGGTAAACGTTGAATTTGTAGCACCAACTGCAGGAGTAAATGTCCCTGCTCCAGCGTTAAATATTCCTCCAGTTCCTGAAGTTTGTGCCCAGGTTCCACCAGCTTGTTCCCCAGTTATTAAACTGAACAAATCAATTGCAGTTGTATTAGTTTCACAAATTGTGGTTATACCATTTGAACCAGCATCTGGTTGGCCGCCTATTGTTATTGTAGCGACACTAATATCATTTATACATGGTGCAACTCCTAGTAATGTATACTCAAAAGTAGAAGTTGTCGCTCCTGCTGTTGGGGTAAATGTTCCTAATACAGAATCGAATACTCCTCCAATTCCTGAAGTGCGTGTCCAAATACCGCCTGATTGTTCACCAGTAATTATACTAAATAAATCTAAAGGAGTCAAACTGCTTGCACATAAAGTTAAGCCTCCATTTTGACCCGCATCGGGTTGCTGATTTACAGTAACTGTTCTAGAAATGTTTAATGGTTGGTTACAAATAACAATTCCTGAAGAATCTAAATTTCTAACGCCATTTAAGGTATAAGTTCTGTTTGAAGTAAAAGTTTCGGTTATTGTAAATATTCCTGAGGCGGGAAATAATCCAGTTTGAATTGGACCACCACCTATTGTATAATCAAAAGTGGCTCCAGGTGTACCTGAATATGTAACTGTAACACTATCTCCATTACAAATTACAGTATTGGATACACTTAAAGTTGCATTTGGCACTAAATTCACAACCAAATTAAAACTAGTTGTACTAAAACATTTTGACGCAATATCAGTTACTCTTACATAAATAGTTTGTGGATTTGATGTATTAACATAAATATTAGGCAATGGTGCAATATTATCAATAGCATTCGAAATCGTGCTATGAAAACTAATTGTATTTAGTATTAAATTAGAATTAATAAGAGGACGAACTGAATTAAGATCAAAAATTCCGACATTTGGAGTATTGCTACAAGTTTTTAAATCTGCAATTGAATTTGCTGTTGGTGGCGTTGTAAAAGCTCCTGCTCCTGCAGTCGCTGTTCCAGTCCATTGAATTTGAAAACCCCCATTCCCTACTGGTCTGTCAATAGCTATGTAATAGGTTTGGCCAGGACTTACCGTTAACCATCTTACATAGTCATCTCCTGAACTACTTGCTGCTGCACCAGGACCAACTGCAGTTTGAAGAGTAGACCCATTAATCCCTGTGATATTATTTGATAGAGCAGCACCAAATGGCGCAGGGCCTGGATTTGTTGTGCAACAACGAATAGCATTCCCTAAAGCACCACAAACCGCATTTGCAGGAAATACATAAAAATCATAATCAACATTAGTGCTAGGGTCATCTGGAATCAAATTAAATCCTAATGTACTTCCAGGAATAACAGAGGCTGCTATAGTAATTTTTAACCAAAGAGAATTGCTTTCTGATCCTCCACAACTAGCCCCATTGATTTCTTGAACCGTTCCAATACCACTAGCATTAGAAAAAAAGGTTCCATTTCCACATACTGTTATAGCTCTAACGCAATCATTTGGTAGTGTTTGAGCCACAACTAAACTTGCGTTAAATAATATTAAAAATAATGCTGAAATTTTATTCATTAATCCTTTTTTTTAACACAATAGCCAATCTCAAAATTTTGAGATTAGCTATCATTTTGCAATCATTAATTAAATAAACTTTTAATCTTTATTATAAATGATTGTTTTCAATGTTTATTATTTTTGAATATTCCTAAATCCTATTTTTTTACAATCACAAATTCTGAACGTCTGTTTTGTGTGTCTTCTTCTTCTGTACATAAAGTACATTTTATTTTAGGCTCAGTATTCCCATATCCTTTTCCAGAAATTCTATCTTTTGTTATCCCTTTAGAAAGTAAATATTGCACTGTTGATTGTGCTCTTTGTTCTGACAACTTAAGATTATAACTGCCTTTCCCTTTAGAATCTGTATGCGATTTTACAAAGATAACCATCGTTGGATTTTCCTCCATCACTTTTACTAACTTATCCAATTCATTTGCTCCTTGTGCTGTAATGTTACTTTTATCATATTCAAAATAAATAGATTTTAAAATAACTTCTGTATCTGTAATTATAACTGAAGATGGCACTAAAGCTACTTCAACTGTAGTTTCTCCAGACTTTACTGCATTTACTGCGGAAGTTGCTGTTTCAAAATTTTGTGCTGCAACTTGAAGTCTGTAACCAATAGCACATTCAATAGGATAACTCACTTTTCCTTCAGCATTGGTTTTTTCAGTGGCAATACTATTCCCTTTTAAATCTAATATTGAAACGGAAACATTTGCTAATGGCATTTTTGTATTGCTATTAGTAACTAAAACTATAGCTTCTGCTTTGCAAAGTGGCGTTGCCGAAAAAATAGCATCGAAACCATTTCTATTGGTGGAAAAATATCCAATATTCAAATTTTTGTTGAAACTGAATGAAAAATCATCTTTCTCGCTATTCAAGGGTCTTCCTATATTTTGACTTGATTCAGAACCATTTAAATTAACTTTATAAACATCAAAACCACCAAAACCTTGTCTTCCTGTAGTAGCAAAATACAAAGTATTGTCCTCTGTAATGAAAGGAAAATTCTCTTTATCAGGTGTGTTAACCGTAGCTCCTAAATTTTGAGGTTTGCCATAATTGTTACCATCAACAGTAACTTTCCAAATATCCGACCCTCCTAATCCACCGGGCATGTTAGAGGCGAAATATAGGGTTTTACCATCTGTACTCAAGCTAGGATTTGTAGCAGAATAATTTGTACTATTAAAAGGCAATGCTTCAATATTCTTCCAACTACCCTCTACTCTCGTTGCTCTGTATATTCCTTGCTGACCAACTTTAATATTACTTTTTTTACTTTTATCGTATTGCCCTTCACTAAGCCCATCTCTTGCAAAAAATATAGTATTACCGTCAGCGCTTATGGTAAGAGGACCATCGTGAAAAGGGGTGTTTAATTCCCTTAGTTGAGTAGGCTCAGAAAATTTTCCGTTAGCATCTCTTGTCGATTGGTAAATATCTAAATACGGTTGGTTGTTCCATTTATCAGTCTTATTCGAACTGTTTCTAGTACTTGTAAAATAAAGAATGTTATCATTGGTTAAGATCGCTCCAAAATCGCTTTGTCCTTTATTTTTTATATTGGTTTCTGCAACATCAAACAATTTTGAATTTGTTGCTAAACTTGGTATGTAGTTTGGATTGGCTAAATGCTCTTTTGCTCTTACATCATTTGGCATTAACTTCGCAAAAATATCCATTTTTTTATTGGCTTCTTGGTATTTACCTAAAACCTTTAAAGTCTGTGCATAGTGATAATAGGTTTCTGGATCTGCTTTCCCTTTTGCAGTTGCCTTAGCAAACCATTTAGTAGCATTTTCAGAATCAAAAACATTATAATAACTCTGGGCTAATTGTGTAAATACATACTCGTTGGCGTTTTTACTTTCAGCTAGTTTTTGGTACTCTTCGATTGCAGCCACATACTGGTAACTCTCAAAAAGCTTATCGGCTTTTGAAGTTGTGCTATTTTGCCCAAAACTTGCTGTTAGCAATAGTATCAAACTCAGTGTGATATATATTTTTTTATTCATTTTTAGATTATTGTTTTTTTGATATTCGTGACCCGAGCCTAGAAGGCGAACTAATGCAGTAATTTTCGATTTCATAATTATTGGATTAGAAAAATCTTGGTGAAACAGAAACTTTTTTAGACAAATTTAAATCAAACAACAAAATAAATTCATGTGAAGCTGGTGCTGTATTTTTAATTTCTGAAATAACGTGGTCGTAAGCGTATCCAATTCTGATTGATGGTGTAACAGCAAAGTTAACCATGGCGCCGAAAGAATCGTCTAAACGATAGGTTCCTCCAATTTCATATTTATCCAAAAATAAAAAATTAGCTGAACAATCTAATGAGGTAGGTGCTTTTAAAGCTGATTTCAACATAAAAGAGGGTTTGAATTTGGTGTTAGCCGATAAATCAAAAACATAACCCCCAGTTAAAAAGTAATGTTTTACTTCTGAACCAAATTTATATTCTTGACCGTTTCGTGTTATATCAAGATGCTTACTATCTAACATATTTGGGACAGAAAAAGCAGCGTATAATTTATCAGTGTGAAAAAATACTCCCGAACCAATATTCAATTTAATGTTGTTACTGTCTTCATCAAAAGCAAAATCACCAGGACTTTGGGTGTAGCCATTTCCAATATCAGAAAGCAATCCTATTCTTTGAAAAGTGGCTCCAGCTTTTAATCCGAAAGCTAATTTACTTTGTCCACCTAAATTGATGGTATAAGAAAAATCACTAAATACGTTGGTTTCTTCTACTGGGCCAATTTTATCTGAGATGACAGACAAACCTAATCCCACATTTTTACCAACTGGACTGTGAATTGAGAATGTTGCAGTTTTGGGAGCACCTTCTAGTCCAACCCATTGTTGTCTGTATAGCAAACCTCCGGATATGCTTTCTTTTGAACCCGCATAAGCAGGATTTATAACATTCATATTATACATATATTGGGTATAATGTGGGTCTTGCTGTGCTTCAACTTTAACAGTGAACAAGAATACTATTGCTAGTACTAAATATATCTTTTTTATTAGTTGTTTCATTTTTATTGATTTAAAATGCAATGATTAATATTCTCTGTTGATATATACCCAACCTGTTCTGTTAAGACCATCTGTTAAGTGGATACTATAGAAATAAGTTCCGTCAGGCAATTCGTCACCACCATCAGATTGTCCTTTCCACTGATTCGTGTAATTTCCAGAATAAGAGAAAACTTTTGTACCGTATCTGTTGAAAATAATAATGTCTTGAACACCAAATCCACTTAAATCGAAAGTATCATTCAATTGGTCATTGTTGGGAGAAATACCTCTTGGTATAATTCTACAAGGATTGTTCTCAACTGTGAAGTTTTGACTGGCTATACATCCATTTAAATCCAGCGATAAGCTAAATAGTAACGGTAAGGTTACTGATGGATTTTGAGCTAAATATTCATCTACGTTAAAGGTTGCATTTGTACCTACCGTAGTAGCGGCTTGTGTCCAGATATAAGTCGCATCATTAGTATTAAAATTGGCATCAGTAACTTTTAAAACTAACATACTGTTTTCACAAATAGCATCAATGTTAAAAGTTAATTCAGGCTCAATAGTTATAATTGCCAAACCTGTTTGTGTTTGATTACAAGTTGTAGTTCCAGAGGCAACACTTACTAAAGCATAAGTACTATTTGCTGTTAAAGCAGATGTTGTAATTGATGCTGTTCCAGTTGCATTCAAAGTAATAGTTTGGTTTGAACCTCCATTTATAGTATACGTTACTACTGCATTTGGCGTTCCAGTAAAGGTTATTACTGCAGTTGTGCCTCTACAAATTGATGTAGTCCCTGAAATAGTAGCAGTTGGTAATGCGTTTACAGTTACAACTGCTGAACCTGTTTGTGTTTGACTACAAACTGGAGTTCCCGAAGAGGCAACACTCACTAAAGCATAAGTACTATTTAAAGACAATGCCAGTGTTGTAATTGTTGCAGTACCTGAATTACCCAAAGTAATAGTTTGATTAGATCCACCATTTACAGTATAAGTAACCGTAGCATTTGGCGTTCCATTGAATGTAATTACAGCTGTTGCTCCTGAACAAATTGATGTTGTTCCTGAAATTGTAGCCGTTGGTAATGCGTTTACTGTTACAACTGCTGAACCTGTTTGTGTTTGACTACAAACTGGAGTTCCCGTAGATGAAATACTCACTAAAGCATAAGTACTATTTGCTGTTAAAGAAGATGTAGTAATTGTTGCAGTACCTGAATTACCCAAAGTAATCGTTTGATTAGATCCACTATTTATGGTATAAGTAACCGTAGCATTTGGCGTTCCATTGAATGTAATTGCCGCTGTTGCTCCAGAACAAATAGCTGTTGTTCCTGAAATAGTAGCGGTTGGTAATGCGTTTACAGTTACAACTGCTGAACCTGTTTGTATTTGACTACAAACTGGAGTTCCCGAAGAGGCAACACTCACTAAAGCATAAGTAGTGTTTGCTGTTAATACTGGTGTAGAAAGAGTAGCTGCACCTGTTGCGGATAAAGTAATCGTTTGATTAGATCCACCATTTACAGTATAAGTAACCGTAGCATTTGGCGTTCCATTGAATGTAATTACAGCTGTTGCTCCTGAACAAATTGATGTTGTTCCTGAAATAGTAGCGGTTGGTAATGCGTTTACAGTTACAATTGCTGAACCTGTTTGTGTTTGACTACAGGTGGTTGTTCCTGAAACAACACTCACTAAAGCATAAGTACTATTTAAAGACAATGCCGGTGTTGTAATTGTTGCAGTACCTGAATTACCCAAAGTAATCGTTTGATTAGTTCCACCATTTATAGTATAAGTAACCGTAGCATTTGGCGTTCCATTGAATGTAATTACCGCTGTTGCCCCTGTACAAATAGCTGTTGTTCCTGAAATTGTAGCGGTTGG
>CALPIE020000114.1 GCA_943323545.2 Bifidobacterium breve
GGGTAGTCATTTACTAATTTTTCGTAAAAATACTTTTTAAAAAATAATTATCTTTAAATTTAAACAAAATTTGAGTTTGTGAGAAAAATTAAATATAAAAAAGGTCGTAAAGTGGTTCCGAGTATTCTAGAATATACCGGAATTCATAAAGGTGTAAAAACCGAAATGCAGTTGTTTGTTTTCGACAAAGAAAGTTTGGAAGAATTTAAAGATCTTAGAATAAAAGATTTAGTCAAGTCTACAAATTTCGAAAAAGTAAATTGGTTAAACGTTCATGGTTTAAATGAGATTTCCATAATTGAAGCTATTGGTGAATGTTTTAATGTTGATAGTTTTATGCTTGGGGATATTTTAAATACTACTAAGCGTACTAAATTAGATGAATATCACGACGTTTTGTTCTTCAATATTAAGTCGTTATTACCTATTGAAGCTACTGATACAATTGCTGTTGAGCAAATTAGTTTTTTATTAAAAGACGGGATTCTTATTTCATTTCAAGAAAAAAGAAGTGATTTTTTTACACATATTCGAGAACGTATTCGAAGTCATTCAGGGATTGTTAGAGAAAAAAAAGCCGATTATTTACTTTATTTATTGCTTGATGCCGTAATGGAAAATTTTTATATTACAATAGAAAGTGAAGAAGATAAAGTTGAAAATTTAATTAATACCGCTAAGATAAGTACAAATCCAGTTATTTTAGAAGAAGTTGAAAAGCATAGAGACAACTATAACTTTTTAAAAAGATCAATAATCCCATTACGGGATTCGCTTTATGCAATAAAAAGTATAAAAGATGATGAAGTTTTTAATGAAATAGAGGATAAGAATTTTACTTTTTTTGATCGATTACATCAAAAATCACTAGAACTTTTAGAACAAATAGAATATGATTTGGTTACCATAGATAGTGTTTCTAACTTTTATTTTTCGACACAAAATCATAAAATGAATGAAGTGATGAAAACGTTAACAGTAGTATCTGTTTTCTTTATGCCACTGACTTTTATCGTTGGAATTTACGGAATGAATTTCGACAACATGCCTGAACTCCATTGGAAATATGGCTATTTTATTATTTTAGGTTGTATGATTGTTTTGTTATTGGGAATGATTTATTATTTCAAAAGAAGAAAATGGTATTAATTGAATTATGAATTATGAATTATGAATACTATTATTTTTAAAAATTAATTTTAAGAAAAAGAAACCTAAAATTCCGGCTATAAGTGAGGAAATTAATATCATAATTTTAGCATTATTAATATGTTCAACATCTGAAAAGGCGAGGAGTGTAATAAAAATCGACATGGTGAATCCGATTCCACCAAGAAAACCAACACCAAATAAAGATTTCCAATTCATGTCTTCGGGTAATTGGCAGATTTTTAATTGACTTCCGATATAACTAAAAAGAAAAATACCAATTGGTTTTCCAATAATTAAACCTAAAGCGATTCCTAGTGTATAGGTTTCGGTCATCGCATTTTCCCAACCCGAATTAATAATAATTGCGGTATTTGCCAATGCAAAAAGTGGTAAAATTAAGAATGCTACAGGTTTGTGTAACCAATGTTGTAAAATGTAGGATGTTGATTTTTCATCTCCATTTCCGAAAGGTATTGCAAATGCTAATAAAACTCCAGTTATTGTTGCATGAATGCCTGAGTTGAGCATAAAATACCACATGAAAACACCACCAATTATATACGGAATTAGGTTTCTTACTTTCAATCGATTTAAGAGAAGTAACAATCCGAAAATTGAAAGTGAAATGATAAGATTACTCCAAATTAATGATTTCGTATAAAAAATGGCAATGATTAATATCGCGCCTAAATCGTCAATTACAGCTAAAGCCGTTAAGAATATTTTTAAGGATGTTGGGACTTTATTTCCCAAAAGCGAAAGAATACCAATTGCAAAAGCAATATCGGTTGCCATCGGAATTCCGAATCCTGATTGAGTTGAAGTTCCGTAATTCAATACAAAAAATAGTCCTGCAGGCAGTAACATTCCACCAATGGCAGCTGATAATGGGAGTAAGGCACTTTTTACAATAGACAATTCACCATTATATAATTCGCGTTCCAATTCTAAACCAATAAGTAAAAAGAAAATGGTCATCAAACCATCGTTGATCCATTGTTCTAAAGAATGTTGTCCTAGTTGTAAATGCCAAAATGAAATGTAGTTTTCTCCAACAATATTGGCTAATAATAATGACAATAGTGTACAAAAAATAAGGGTAAATCCACCTGATTTTTCACTTTCGAAGAAATCGTTATAAAGTTTGGAGATTTTCATTTGATAAAATAGAATGGTAAATATACTTTAAAAAACTTACACCATGTCTTCTGGTTTTACCCAAGCATCAAAATCTTCTGCTGTAACATAACCCAAACGAACCGCTTCTTCTTTCAAAGTCGTACCGTTTTTATGAGCGGATTGTGCAATTTCGGCCGCTTTGTAATAACCAATCTTGGTGTTTAAAGATGTGACTAACATTAATGAGTTGTTTACCAATTCTTTAATCCGAGGTTGATTAGGTTCGATTCCAGTTACGCAATGGTCATTAAATGAAATACAAGCGTCACCAAGCAAACTCGCTGATTGCAAGAAATTAGCAGCCAACAATGGTTTGAAAACATTCAATTCGTAATGTCCTTGTGTGGCACCAATAGTGATTGTAACATCATTTCCCATGACTTGAGCGCAGACCATAGTGAGTGCTTCGCATTGTGTTGGATTGACTTTTCCGGGCATGATGGAAGAACCTGGTTCGTTTTCGGGAATGAAGATTTCGCCAATTCCAGATCTTGGACCAGAAGCCATCATTCGGATGTCGTTGGCGATTTTATTTAACGAAACTGCGAGTTGCTTTAAAGCTCCATGACTTTCAACAATGGCATCGTGAGCCGCCAAAGCTTCAAATTTGTTTTCAGCGGTTATGAATGGAAGATTTGTAAATTTTGAAATATAGTTTGCCACTACTACATCATAATCTTTAGGAGCATTTAATCCGGTGCCAACAGCGGTGCCACCGAGTGCGATTTCGGATAAATGTGGTAAGGTATTTTTTAATGCTTTTATTCCGTGGTTGAGTTGTGAAACGTATCCTGAGAATTCTTGTCCGAGTGTAATAGGAGTAGCGTCCATTAAATGTGTTCGACCTATTTTTACGACACTCCTAAACTCGGTTGATTTTGTTTGTAAAGTATCGCGAAGTTTTTCGATGGCAGAAATCGTAGTTTCGACAACCATTTTGTATGCTGCAATGTGCATAGCTGTTGGAAAAGTATCGTTGGAGGATTGCGATTTATTGACATCGTCATTGGCTTTTAGAACTGCATCATCGACTCCTATTTTTAATCCGGCTAGAATTTGAGCTCGATTGGCGATTACTTCGTTGACGTTCATATTGCTTTGCGTTCCCGAGCCAGTTTGCCAAATAACCAGTGGAAATTGGTCGTTGAGTTTTTCGTTTAAAATTTCGTCACACACTTTAGCAATGGCATCGCGTTTTTCTATTGAAAGTATTCCCAATTCGCAATTGGTGTAAGCTGCCGCTTTTTTGAGATATGCAAATCCGTGTATGATTTCGATAGGCATTGAAGCTGATGGTCCGATTTTAAAATTATTGATCGAGCGTTGTGTTTGTGCTCCCCACAATTTATCTGAGGGAACTTGTACTTCACCCATGGTGTCTTTTTCTGTTCTGTAATTCATTATGGTGTAATGTTGTTGTTTTATACTTAAAAACTTCAAAGTTCAATATTCCTTGTTCAAAATTCATAATTGCTTCGCCAGTTCGCTTTGCTCGGGTTAAAAATGTTGAACATTGAACAAGGAATGTTGAATGTTGAACGGAAAGCCCTAGCCCAGATAGAAGTGAATCCCGATTTTTATCGGGAGCAACGGATTGCTGGAAATTGTTTCATGAAAAAATGTAAATAAAATTGTTAATTACTCTTTCAAAAATTTTTAAAAATAATTGGTCAGTATAAATATATGAATTACTTTTGACATGAATTTATAATTAATTCCTACAACCATGTTTGAATTTCAACAGTATTTAGGCTTTTTACTTTTCTTAACCATTTTAACTATAGGTTTTTGGTTAATGATTTTTTTAGTTCACTTTGTATTCTATTGGATATTTGGTGCAACTAGAGAGTTGTTAAAAGAAAGAAAAGCTGCTAAAAAAGCATTAGAACAAGCTTAGTTGTTTTGTTTTAAATAAAAAAAGTCCCAATTCAATTGGGACTTTTTTATATATATTAACCTGGAAAATCACCACCACCGCCATCATTATCTTGATTTCGTTTTGGTCGTTCTTTTTCATTTTTCTGTTTGTTAAAACGATAAGTAAATGAAAACGTAAATTGTCTTTCTCTCCATTGCATTTCTGCATAAGAGCTAATTAAACCAGGTATGAAAGTTTCCATTAATCTTTTTCTTGAGTTTAATAAATCACTTACATTAAAAGCTACAGTTCCTTTGTCTTTTAAAATATCTTTACTGAAGGCTAAATTAATAGCAAAAACGCCTAAACTTCTACCTTGTGCATTTCTTTGTGGACCATTGTAATTTAAATTGGTTTGCCAATCTATTTTTAATGGAAGCGTAATTTTAGAACTTAATCGTGACGACCAAGTGTTTGCAATGTTGTCAAAATTTTGAGTAGTAGAAACATTATTGAAATTAACATAGGTATAATCTCCTTGCGTATCTACTCTGAAAAAATTGAAATTGCTGTTTAATTTCCACCATTTATAAGGTGAATAATTTAAAGTAAATTCAAAACCAATTCTATAATCGGTTGCTAAATTGATAGGTGAACTAATAATAACTGGAATACCATTAACAAAATCACCCGATTCTCTTCTTACAAATTGAAAAACATCAGTAGTTCTATTAACATAAAGCGAAGTGCTTAAAGTAAGTTTTTCCCATCTTTTAAGATATCCAAAATCAATAGCATCTGTCATTGAAGGGTCGATATCTGGATTACCTTGAAAAATATTAATATTACTAGAATAGTTACTAAATGGATTTAATTGACGGCCTCTTGGACGTTGAATTCTTTTACTATAACTAAGAGAAACGCTGCTTTTATCGGATACTTCATAAGTAAAGAATGCACTTGGGAAAAAGTTATTGTATCTTTTATTATTAATATCGTTGGTAGTATATTGGTTCACATCTATATCAGAATCTTCCCAACGCATTCCGAATAAGAAGGAGAATTTTTTAACTTTAAATCCGTATTGAGTATAGAAAGCGTTTACTTTCTCTTTATACTCAAGTAAATTTGTAAAATTTAAGTTAAGCACACCATTATTAAATACCGATACATCTGTTGTTTGCTTTGAAAAATCACCGCGATATCCGGCTTCAAATTGTCCACCTTTTCCGATTGGTAAAACGTAATCTACTACAAATAAATTTCTGCTTTGATCTTGATTGTTGATAGTTTCAGCATTTCCATTTTGGCTATCTACAATTGTTGCAATCGCATCATCTGCATTTATAGAGAATTGCATGTCGATGTTTAACTTATGACCGTCTTTTTTGAATTTCTTTACAAGATTTGAAGCATATTCAATATTTTTACTTTTACTATCTTCATAGTTAACACGAGTTCGGTTAAAATTATTGATACTATTAGTAAATTGATTGTCAAAATTTACATTGTCTTGGTTGTCACCACTATTTTTTCTGTAGTTTAAAGTATTTGTCCAAGAAGTAGATTTGTCTAAATACCATTCCATTCCAAAATTCCCATTGTATCCTTTATTAAAACGATCATTTTCTCTGGTTTCTAAAATGAAGTTGGGAGAGTTAGGTTGCGGATTTAAATAGGTAGTTTCTAAATAAGAATTACCAGGATTGTTTCTATAATTATAGCCTTGAGTGGTAAAAAGATTAAATTCTTCATCTTTATAGTTTAAAGTTCCGCTTAAACCATGATTGTCAGGATAACCAGTAGTTCCAATAAAAGTTCCGTTTAAACCTTTATTTTTCCCTTTTTTAAGGATAATATTTAAAAGTCCACCACTTCCTTCAGCATCATAACGAGCAGATGGATTCGTAATGACTTCTACTTTATCGATTGCATCGGCTGGGATTAATTTTAGTGCTTCTGCAATATTGATAGCGTTTGAAGGTTTTCCATCAATCAAAACCCTAACATTTTCATTTCCTCTTAAACTGATATTACCTTCAACATCTACAGATACAGAAGGAATGTTATCTAAAACATCGCTCACTGTACCACCTTTTACCATTAAATCTTTTCCAACATTGTAAACTTTCTTGTCTAATTTTATTTCTACAGTTGTTTTTTCAGTACGTATGTCAACTTGTTCTAGTTGAGTAGCATCATTGTTAAGTTTTATTACACCAAGATTTGTGTTTTCAACTATCGTTTTATTTTTAATCTCAGTAGGTTTGAAAGAAATAAATTCTACTTTAACATCATAAGTTCCTGGACTTGCTTCAAAACTAAAATCACCTTTAGCGTCTGAAATTCCACCTGCTGTTACTTTATTTGTTTTAGTACTTATTAATGAAATTGTAGTATATTCTAAGGGTTGGTTGGTATCTCTTTCAATAATTTTTCCTGAAACCGTAATTTTTTTTACCTGTGGTCTTTCTTGTGAATGAGAGATTGAGTTGTTAAAAATAAAAAGTAACGCAATAAATAATTGTATTTTTTTCATGTTTTTTTTTTTCAGTTGCAAAAGTAGACAAACATTAAAAAACAAATCACAAAAGACTGTTAAATGAAAAATAGAACAAATCTAAATAACACTGTAAATTTTTTCAAGAGGTCTGGCAATTCCGGCTTTATTGCCATTAATAACTATGGGTCTTTCCATTAAAATAGGAAAATCTACCATCGATTGAATAATTTCTATATCAGATAAATCTTTATTTTTATATTTTTCAATCCAAACAGTTTCTTTTATTCGAATTAATTCGATTGGTTTTATATTTAGTTTTCTGATAATACCTTCTAATTCGATAAAAGTTAAAGGTGTTTCTAAATATTTTATCACTTCATATTCTTGTTTTGAATTTTGAATGAATGCCAGGCAATCTCTTGATTTTCCACATCTTGGATTGTGATATATTGTTATCATATTAATAATTTTTAGTAACCAATATAAAATTGAATTAATTACCTTATTTTA
>CALPIE020000115.1 GCA_943323545.2 Bifidobacterium breve
GTGGCATGTTAGCCGCCATGGTTCTTGGCGCAGATGGTGTTCAAATGGGAAGCCGATTTGCCGCTTCAACTGAAAGCTCCTCTCATGATAATTTTAAAAAAACAATTATTGAAACAGGTGAAGGTGATACACAATTAACTTTGAAAGAATTGGCTCCGGTTCGATTAATTAAAAATAAGTTTTTCAATGATATTCAGGAATTGTATGCTACATGTCCATCTAAAGAAGAACTCGAAAATTTATTAGGAAAACGTAGAGCGAAACGAGGTATGTTTGAAGGGGATTTGATTGAAGGTGAATTAGAAATAGGACAAATTGCTGGATTAATTCACGATATCAAACCAGTTGATTTAATTGTAAAAGACATAATTACTGAATTTGAATTGGCAAAAAAAGAAATAAATAATTTATGAAAAAGGTAGTTTGGTTATTTGTTTTCGGAATTGTATTGGTTTCACAAGCACAAGAACGTCCAAAATTAGTAGTTGGAATTGTGATCGACCAAATGAAAATGGAATACTTATACCGTTTTCAAAATGATTTTTCTGAAAATGGATTTAAACGATTGATGAACAATGGTTATGTTTTTCAAAACATGCATTACAATTATATGCCAACGTATACGGCGCCCGGACACGCTTCTATTTATACTGGAGCAACGCCATCCATGCACGGAATTGTAAGTAACGAATGGTTTAGTAGAAGCGCCGGAAAAGAGGTATATTGTACTGATGATGCTTCGGTGCAAACCCTAGGCGACGGAAAAAAAGACGAAGGCGAAATGTCTCCCAAAAATTTACAAACTACCACCATTACTGATGAATTGCGATTATCCACTAATTTTAAAGGAAAAGTAATTGGCATAAGTATAAAAGATAGAGGTGCTATTCTTCCAGCAGGTCATTTTGCCAATTGGGCTTTTTGGTATAGCAAAACGGGTAGTTTTATTTCGAGTACATTCTATGGTGCAGCTTTGCCGAATTGGGTAACCGAATTCAATTCCCAAAAAAGTTACATGAAATATATCAATCAAGGTTGGGATTTATTAAAACCAGTTGCCACATACAACGAAAGCTTGCCCGATGATAATCCCTATGAAGGAAAGTTATACAAGGTAGAAAAACCTGTATTTCCATACGATCTAAAAACGATGTATGAAAAAAATGATGCAGGCGTTCTAAGAGTAACTCCTTTTGGTAATGATTATGTAAACGATTTTGCTAAATTAGCCATTGAAAATGAACAACTAGGGAAAGACAATGATACTGACTTTTTAGCTATGAGTTTTTCTTCTACTGATTATGTGGGACATGTTCTTGGGCCAAGATCTATAGAATTGCAAGATACTTACCTGCGTTTGGATATAACAATTGCTGATTTTTTAAACTACTTAGACAAAACCGTAGGCAAAGACAATTATTTGGTTTTTTTAACTGCCGATCATGCTGGTGCTGAAAATGCTAAGTATTTAAAAGATAATAAATATGAGGTAACCAATATTGAACCCAAAGAAATTAGAGCTTCTTTAAAGAGATTCTCTACTGATACTTTTGGGGAAGATTTGATACTCAATTATAGTAATTTCAACTTGTACTTCAATAAAGAAATTATCAAGACAAAAGGGTTGGAGTTAGCCAAAGTAAAACAAGCATTCAAAGATTTCTTGATGACACAAAACCATGTAAAAAGGGTCTACACCGAAGAAGAAATTTTGAATACTTCAGGTAATGATTTTTACTTGAATTTTATTGCAAAAGGATATGATCCGACACAAAATGGAGATTTAGTAATTCTAGACAAACCTGGTTTTATAGAATATGGCGCAACAGGAACTTCACACGGAACGACTTATAGTTATGACACTCACGTTCCTTGTATTTTCTATGGCTGGAATATCACTAAAGGTGAAACACACGAAAGAAAAGAAATTACTGAAATTGCACCAACATTGGCACAAAAACTAAAAATCACTTTCCCAAACGGAACAGAATGTAAAGTATTGTTAGAGGTTTTAAATAAAAAATAGCAAACACCTATTTTTTAAACTTCGATTAATATTTGATTTTTAATCAAATCTTCAAAGGTTTCTCTTTTACTTATTAAATGTCCTTTACCATCCTTCCACAATACTTCTGCAGGTTTGAAACGGGAGTTGTAATTAGATGCCATCGAAAAACAATAGGCCCCTGCATTTCTAAAACACAAAACATCGCCTTCATTGATTTCGGTAATTCTACGATTGTTAGCAAATGTGTCTGTTTCACAGATATAGCCTACAACGGTATAAAAACGCTCTTTTCCTTTTGGATTGGAAATGTTTTCAATAGTGTGTTGTGAACCGTAAAACATTGGGCGAATTAAGTGATTAAATCCACTGTCGATTCCAGCAAAAACAGTAGAAGTTGTTTGTTTTACAACATTTACTTTGGCTAAGAAATAACCAGCTTCACTTACTAAAAATTTTCCAGGTTCAAAAGCTAATGTTAATTCACGACCGTATTCTTTTTCGAAAGCTAAAAATCGTTTAGTGAGTTTTCTGCCTAATTCTTCTATATTAGTTTCTATATCGCCTTTTTTATAGGAAACTTTAAATCCAGATCCAAAATCAAGGAAATCTAGATCTTTGAATTGTTTTGCAGCATCAAATAATATTTCAGAAGCATACAAGAAAACTTCAATATCTAAAATATCAGAGCCAGTATGCATGTGAATTCCGTTGATGTGCATTTTAGTATTTTCTACTATTCTTAAAATATGCGGAATTTGATAAATTGAAATTCCAAATTTACTATCAATATGTCCCACAGAAATATTCTCGTTACCACCTGCCATAACGTGTGGATTTATACGAATACAAACAGGAACTTTTGGATATTTAGCTCCGAAATGTTCTAAAACAGAAAGATTATCAATATTGATTTGAACACCTAATTTAGCAACATCTTCAATTTCTTCAAAGGATACACCATTGGGAGTAAAGATAATTTTATCTGGAGTAAAACCTGCGTGAAGTCCCAATTGTACTTCTTGAATGGAAACAGTATCCAAACCAGAACCTAAATTTTTAAGTAAATTTAATATAGAAATATTCGATAGCGCCTTCATCGCATAATTAATGCGGAGTTTTTCAACTTTAGAAAAAGCAGCTCTTAATCGAAGGTATTGTTTTTCAATTGTCGTAGCATCATAAACATATAGTGGATTTCCGAATTCTTTGTAAAGAGTAAGTAGTTCTTGTGATTGCATAACTTTTTTTTGCAAAGCTATCGTTCCAAACCCTTAAATCCAAAGAAAAAAGTAACATAATTCGTCCTTTTTGAAAGTATTTTTTTCATCAATACGACAACTAACTAGCCCTGATGCAAGGAAAATCCTTTTGTGGGATTTGCCGAAACGCAGTGAAGGCAATAATCCTATAAAAGATTGGAAAAGCAGCAGGAATTACGATTCCAAAAAAGCCCAAGCCTTTCGCTTCAAATTATTCTAAAATATGCTTTTCTTTTCTTTTAAGATTCATTCTATTTAATTACTTTTGTGGCTCGAAAACAGACAAAATTCAACATATGAATATTCACGAATACCAAGGAAAAGAAATCTTAGCTAATTATGGTGTAAGAGTGCAGCGCGGAATTATTGCGAATAGCCCGGTAGAAGCAGTTGCGGCAGCCAAACAATTGACTAGTGAAACAGGTACACAATGGCATGTTATAAAAGCTCAAATTCACGCAGGTGGAAGAGGAAAAGGTGGTGGAGTGAAATTGGCTAAAAATTTAGACCAAGTAACTGAAATTTCTGAACAGATTATAGGTATGATGTTGGTAACTCCTCAAACACCGCCTCAAGGGAAAAAAGTACACAAGGTATTAATTGCAGAAGATGTTTATTATCCTGGCGAAACTGAAACAGCTGAGTTTTATATGTCGGTTTTACTAAACAGAGCAACTGGTAGAAATATGATTGTGTATTCTACGGAAGGTGGAATGGATATCGAAGAAGTTGCTGAGCACACTCCTCATTTAATTTTCAATGAAGAAATTGATCCAGCTGTTGGTTTACAAGGATTTCAAGCAAGAAGAATTGCTTTTAATTTAGGACTTTCTGGAAATGCCTTTAAAGAAATGGTGAAATTTATTGATTCGTTATATAACGCTTATATAGGTTCGGATGCATCAATGTTTGAAATTAATCCGGTATTAAAAACCTCTGATAATAAAATTATGGCAGTTGATGCCAAAGTAAATATCGATGATAATGCCTTGTATCGTCAAGCAAAATATGCTGATATGCGTGATGTTAGAGAGGAAAATCCAATTGAAGTGGAAGCCAAAGAAGCAGGGTTGAATTATGTAGATCTTGACGGAACAGTTGGTTGTATGGTGAATGGCGCTGGATTGGCAATGGCAACAATGGATTTGATAAAATATGCTGGATTTGAACCAGCGAATTTCTTAGATGTAGGCGGAACTGCCGATGCTAAACGTGTCGAATTAGCATTCAGAATCATCTTAAAAGATCCAAACGTAAAAGCGATTTTAATTAATATTTTTGGAGGAATCGTTCGTTGTGATAGAGTAGCGCAAGGAGTTGTAGATGCCTACAAAAACATGGGAGATGCTATTAAAGTTCCAATTATTGTGCGTTTACAAGGAACAAATGCCGAAATTGCAAAAGAATTAATTGACAATTCTGGAATGCCAATTTTATCAGCAGTTCAGTTTCAAGAAGCTGCAGATCAGGTGCAAAAAGCGCTTTCTTAATTTTCAAAATATGTTATACGAAAAATCCCGAGTGTTATGCTCGGGATTTTTTTATTTTTTTAGTATATCGTCAATAATTTTTAAATGATGTTGGGTGTGGATTTGGATGAAAGTGAAAGCTTGTTTCAAATTTAACTTTCCAATATACGGATGTATAAAATTCGTCTTCGGATCCATTGTTTCCATTTCCTGAATTAAATGACGGGCTGTTCTAAGCTGACGTTCTATAGAAGGAGTAGTAATTTCGTTTAAGGATTGCACCGCTTTTGGAGCCTTGGCTTTGCCTCTCGGAATTCTTTTAATGAATAAAAAGTAATCTCTTTTTAAATTGAAATTCCATTTGTAATCAGCCGGCGATTTTTGTAAAACCGTTGCAACGCTATTGATGACTTTCAACGAATGATCCAAATGCCATGCGATATTTGACTTAGAAACTCGTTCGTTCCTAACTTCAGAATGGATAATATTAGATTCTATTTCCTGAAGTAAATCGTACATTTTTGTCATTCCAAATTAACTTTTTTTCTTACCGTTTTTGAATTGGATTTTTTCAACAATTTCAATTTTTTTTGCTGGTTTTTTATCTTTCGAATTAAAAGCTGGCTTTTTCTTGAAGTTGGTTGCGCTTTTTTGAATAGGTTTTTTAGCTTCCTTAGCAGTTTCAGAATTATTTGAAGAAATAAATTTTTTAGAAGCTATATTTTGCTTTACTTCGCTTTGATTTTTCTTAATAACATCCATGGCATTCTTTGGATTTTCTTTCGTTCCACGCAAGTGAATCACCAATCCGTTTAGAAAATTACGCAGCACTTGATCACCACATTCCATAAAATTAGGATGGTCTTCATTGCGAAAAAAATTACCAATTTCACCTTTCGACATTCTGAAATCGACCAATTCTAAAATTTCGACTATTTGATCATCACGAAGTTGCAATGCTACACGGAGTTTTTTGAAAATATCGTTGTTGTTCATTTGAAAAAAGTTTAAGAGTATAAGAGTTTATAAGTTTATAAGTTTATAAGTTTAGAAAGTTTAGAAAGTTTAGAAAGTTTATTTTCTGCTATATTCAACTTAGCAACTCAGTTACTTAGAAAAGCCAAAGATACGCCTTTTTAAATCCTTCACGCCATAATTTTTCGTTGTGTTGTCCTTCTTTTATGATGACTTTTTTATTTAATTTAAGACATTCACAGCGTTTGGTATTGACTTGGTATTCCATTTTATTTAAATCGTTTATCATATCATCATCTCCTTCTTTATCGCCACATAAGAAATACACTTTGGTTTTAAATGATTTTGTTTTTTTCATGAGTTCAAAAATTTCGTTTCTATTGAACCAAAATGAAGGAGAGAAACAACCTACTTTTCCAAATACATATGGATATTTCAAAGCGCCATAAAACGAAACCAATCCGCCAAGAGAACTACCAATTAATGCTGTATTATGGGCGTTGGGTTTGGTTCTGTAAGTTTTATCTACATAAGGTTTTAAAGTAGCTACTATAAAATCCAAGTAATTATTGGCATTTCCGCCTCCATACTTTTCATTTTTGAAAGGTGTTAGTTCTTCCATCCTTTTGTCACCACCATGCTCAATTCCGATTACAATAACTTGTGCAGCAATACTGTCTAAAGTTTCGTCAATATTCCATTCGCCTGCATACGATGTAGCTGCGTCAAATAAATTTTGTCCATCATGCATGTATATTACAGGGTATTTTTTATCAGAAGTTGTATAATTTTTTGGCAGGTATACCCAAATTTTCTTTGTCGTTTTTAACTGAGGCGTATCAATTGAAAAACGCGTAACATGTTTACTAGCATTAGTATTTTGGCCTATTGCAAACCAAATTGACAAAAATAAAAAAAGAGAAATTTTAAATTTCAAGATAAATTATTTTTAAAATGTAACAAAAAAGAATATTTTAGCTAAAAATAAACAATTTGATGAACACTAAAACAGAAAAAATAAGTTTATTGTCGGATATGATTGCGTTTGCAATTGTAGATGGTGAATTGCACGAAAGAGAGTACATGTTTCTTTCTATTATCGCTGTAGAACTTGGAATTTCAAAAGAAGAGTTAAACCAACTTTTTCACGAAGAGCACCGTAGTGAAATCATCAAAAGTGAATTTGAACGCATTCAGCAATTTTACCGATTGGCTTTGCTGATGCACTGTGACGGGATACTAAACGAACGCGAACAAGTAAAAATTCATGAAATTGGGATAAATATGGGATTGAATCCTTTTGCTATAAAACGTGTTTTAAAAGCGATGGAACAATCGCCAACAAGAATGGTTTCTCCCGAATTTTTATTGGAAGTATTTCAAGAACAGTTGAACTAGTTTACCGAACCATTTTCCAAGATACATAATCTAGGTCAACAACAGAAGCCGTAGTTGTTGTACTTGATTTTTCTATTA
>CALPIE020000116.1 GCA_943323545.2 Bifidobacterium breve
GTATTCCGTAGCTAAAAAAGGAGGGATTATTGCTAAAAAACAAATGTATGCGCAAATAATAACCAGTTCGCTAACCGTTGGATTGGGTGGTTCTGCAGGATTGGAAAGCCCGATAGTAATTACCGGCGCTGCCTTTGGGTCCAATTTCGCACAAAAATACCGATTATCACAAAAAGACCGGATTCTACTTTTAGCTTGTGGCGTTTCGGCCGGAATTGGCGCTGCATTTAATGCTCCAATTGCAGGTGTTTTATTTGCTATAGAAGTGGTTTTAACCGATATCTCTATTTCGGCTTTTATTCCAATAATTATTTCCGCTGCTACTGGCGCATTGGTATCAAAAATCATTTTAAGTCAAGATGTACTTTTGAGCTTTGAAAAAGAACAAAATTTCGATTTTCACAATACACCTTATTATGTGTTACTCGGAATATTAGCGGGAATTGTATCTGTATATCATGCACGTAACTTTAGAAAAGTTGAACATTATTTGAGTAAATTTAAAAGCAATAGCTATCGAAAAGCGTTGTTTGGAGCTAGCCTTTTGGCATTACTGATTTTCTTTTTTCCAGTGCTTTTTGGTGAAGGGTATGAAACAATTAAAACGCTTTCAACATCGCATCCCGAAGATTTATTAAATAATACAGTTTTAGAAAGTCAAAAAAGCAACGAATGGATTTTACTCGCTTTTGTCGGGATAATTGTTTTACTAAAATCAGTTGCAACTGGTTTGACATTGGGCTCTGGCGGAAATGGAGGTAACTTCGCTCCTTCGCTATTTGTTGGTTCGTATTTGGGGTTTTTTGTAGCCAAGATCATGCACTTAACCGGAATCAATAACCATGTTTCAATAGCCAATTTTACGATAGTAGGAATGGCCGGAATCTTGAGCGGATTGTTTCACGCACCATTGACAGCTATTTTCCTAATCGGAGAAATTACCGGCGGTTATGATTTGATGGTACCATTAATGATTGTTTCTTCTATAAGTTATGCCATTTCCAAACAATTTGAAAAACATTCTATGGATGTAAAAGATCTCGCTAATCGTGGTGAGGTTTTTACAAGCGATAAAGACAAAAATATTCTGCAAAGCATTGATTTTTTAAAGTTGGTTGAAACCGATATTAAAACCATTACATTAGAAAAATCATTGGAAAATGTCATAGAGCATTTGTCAACTATAAATCAACAAATAATTCCAGTTTTAGATGAAAATTCTAAATTAATCGGCATCGTCGATTTTGAAATGCTTCGTCCCATTGCATTTAATTCGTTTCGCATAAAATTTACCAGTGTACAAGAAGTAATAACGCAACCAAAGGCCATTATCAAATATGATGACGGAATGGAAATCATCATGAATAAATTTGAAACTACAAATGAAACTGTACTTCCAGTTGTCAAAAACGGCAAATTCTTCGGATTGATAACTAAAATTGTTATTTTAGAAGCTTATAGAGAAACGTTAAAAGATATGATTATTGAATAATTAGAGATTTACTTAGTTTTTTCTCCAACAAAATAATCACTCTGGCTTTTAAACAATACATTAAAGGTAGTTAAACTTCCATAAATTCTAGTTATGTATTGCTGGATTTCAATTTTCTCAGCTTCATCTAAATTACTTGAATTTATTTTTTGTTCCATAACTCTAACTCTATCTCGAACCATAACAATTTTATGAAAAAAAACATCAATCGGTACTTCTTTGTTTGAAGTTGGGGTACTTGGTTCCATTATTAATTTCCCACCTTTCCATTTATCAGCTATTGGAACAACTTGCGATATATCACTCCATTTTTGTAGAATGTTTTTCAATGTTCTTTCCACTTCATAAAAACTTACGGTATCTACTTCATCTTCTACTGCTTCAATAATTTCAATATCTGAATCTAAATCAATAGTTTCAATTCCACTCTCAATAAAAGTAATCCAATAATGCTTTGATGTAATATTAGTTACTACGCCAAGTCCCATTTCTGGATGTTTAATTCTAGATCCTATTCCTAATAATTTCATATTGTACTTCTTTATATTTTTCCAAATATAAAAATCTTTGATAACATGATAAAACAGAATAGTGTTTTTTGTACACTAATTATTAAAATAAATTAATATATATTGTAACGTTTTTTATAAAATAACAACTAACAAAAATTAACTCTAAAAAAAATTGTATGAAATCAATTAAATTTTCCGTAATCTTATTTTTATTTACAATTGCTGGTTCGACTGTTTTTGCTCAAAATGCAGATGAAATAATTTCAAAATATATTACAACCATTGGTGGAGCAGAGAAACTTCGAGCTATTAAAGGCATTAAAATGGAAATGACTGTTAACGCACAAGGAATGGAAATTCCAGTCGAAATGGTTCAACAACCTGGTGGAAAAATGTATGTGAAAATAAATCTTCAAGGTAAAGAAATGACACAAATGGCTTCTGATGGAAATACAATTTGGTCAACAAATTTTATGACAATGAAAGCAGAAAAAGCTGATACTGAATCTACAGAAAATGCAAAACTAAGCAGTCAAGATTTTCCAGATGCATTACTAGATTATAAAACAAAAGGATATGCTGCTGAATACGTTAGTAAAGAAACAAAAGAAGGAACAGAATGTTATAAAGTAAAATTTACTAAAAAACCAGTAACTGTTAACGGTGTTAAACAAGATGATGTAAGTTATTACTTTTTTGATACTGACAATGGTTTACCAATTGCTATTGAAGCTGAAATAAAAGAAGGTCCGATGAAAGGTGAAAAATCACTTTCAACAATGAGCGATTACCAAGAAGTAGACGGTATTTATTTTCCATTTGCAATGAACCAAGGTGGGCAAGATTTGAAAATTAAAAAAATATCTTTAAATCCAGTTGTGGAAGAAAAAGTTTTTGCTTTTCCAACTGAATAATATTTAAACTAACAAATAATCCTTAACTATATGTTGGGGATTTTTTTTATCCAAAACTTATGAAAAAATTCAATCTATTTATTGGCTTAATTACATTAATAATTACACTTAATGTAACAGCTCAAGATAAAATTATATTAAAAGGAAAAGAATTATTTGGTGATATTAAAGCCCGTCATATTGGTCCGGCGCTAATGAGTGGCCGAATTACCGATTTAGTGATGCATCCAACAAACAATAAAATTATCTATACTGCAACTGCTGGTGGTGGTGTATGGAAAAGCGGTAACGGAGGCGCTACCTTCGCGCCTATTTTTGATGAACACATTCAATCTATTGGTTGTATAGCTATCGATCCTTCAAAACCAGATCAAAACATATGGGTAGGAACTGGTGAAACATGGACCAGAAATAGCGTTTCTATGGGAGATGGCATCTATAAATCGACCGATGGAGGACAAAACTGGAAAAATATGGGTTTGCCAAATTCAGATAGAATCGGATCTATTATTGTCGATCCATCTAATAGTAATATAGTTTGGGTTGGCGTTTTAGGTGCTCTTTGGGGCGATAGTGAAGATAGAGGAATTTATAAAACTACCGATGGCGGAACAACTTGGCAAAAAGTATTTTATGTCGATAACAAAACCGGTTGTTCTGATTTGGTTATGGATGCCAATAATCCAAATATTATATACGCTTCTTTTTGGGAATTCAGAAGAACTGGATGGTCGTTTAGTTCTGGTGGAACACAATCTGCATTATACAAATCGATTGATGGTGGTAAAACATGGAACAAAATTCATAACGGTTTTCCTAAAGGTAAGTTAGGACGAATTGCAATTGCAGTAGCTCCATCAAATTCTAATATTCTTTATTCTGTTCTCGAAACAGAAAAAGACATTCTAAATGGTTTGTACCGTTCGGATGATGCTGGTGCTAATTGGAAACACTTAAATAGTGATTTTGGTTTAGTAGTAAGACCATTCTACTTTTCTAGAATTGTTGTCGACCCTAAAAATTCTGATATTGTAATAAAAGCAGGACTAAGTGGCTCTATAAGTCGTGATGGCGGAAAAACATTTAAAGGATTAGGTAATATGCATTCTGATATTCATGATATCACCTTCGATATTAACGATAGTGACCGAATATATTGCGCTACCGATGGTGGTGTTTACAGAAGCTGGGATGGTGGAAGTACAATGGAAATGGTAAGCAATTTACCTGTTTCACAATTTTATCATGTAAGTATTGACGATAAAGAACCTTACAATGTTTATGGTGGATTACAAGACAATGGTTCTTGGTATGGACCTTCTAAAAGTCCCGGTGGAATTGAATCTAGAGATTGGACACGAATCGGACAAGGTGACGGATTTAGAGTAATCAAACATCCAACAAAAAATATTATTTACAGTGAAATGCAAGGTGCAGAAAATGTATGGCGTTTTAATACCGACACTGAAGAATTAGTTACCATTCAACCACTTGCTGTTAAAGGTGATCCCAAACTTCGTTTCAATTGGAATGCTCCAATGGAAGTGAGTAAAAAACAAACCGATCGTTTTTATATGGGAAGTCAATTTCTTCACAAATCAGAAGATATGGGAAAAACTTGGGTGAAAATTTCTCCCGATTTAACTACCAATGACAAAACAAAACTCGATCAAGAAAATTCTGGCGGATTGTCCAAAGACAATTCGGGTGCCGAAAAACACTGTACCATTTTCACTATTGCCGAATCTCCTGTAAACGAAAATGTAATTTGGGCTGGAACCGACGATGGCAATATACAACTGACCCAAGATGGTGGAAAAACATGGTCAAATGTAATAGCAAATATTACTGGTTTGCCAAAAAACACTTGGTGTTACCACATAGAAGCAAGTGTATTTGAAGCTGGAATTGCTTATGCCGTTTTTGAAGGTCATACCAAAAATGATTACAAACCTTACGCATATAAAACAACCGATTTTGGTAAAACTTGGAAATCAATTATCACTGCAGATGTAGACGGATTTGTGCGAAACATTCAAGAAGATTATAGTAATGAGAATTTACTTTTTTTAGGAACTGAGAAAGGATTATACATCACTATTGATGGCGGTGCAAATTGGTCGCATTTCACCAATAACATGCCTTCTGTTGCTATTTATTATATGGAATTAAATAAAAAAACCAACGATTTAATTATGGCAACTCATGGTAGAGGTATAATTATTCTTGACGATATTAGTCCGATTCGACAAATAAATAAAGACGTGTTAAATAAAGATTTACATTTCTTTGATTTAAAACCAGCTGTAATCGAAGAACAATCTAGTTTTGGATCTACTGCTACCGAACTTGAATTTGTTGGAAATAATCCCAATACAAGCGCTCAGATTATCTATTACTTAAAAAAACGCCATACTCTTGGAAAAATGGATATGGAGATTCAAGATGAAAACGGAAAGAAAATCGTTTCAATAATTCCGGGGAAACAAAAAGGAATAAACGTAGTGAATTGGGGATACAATATGAAAAATCCAAAAACAGCAGTTGGAAAAACAATTTCAAATGCAGGTTTTACTGCTCCAAGAGCACCAGAAGGTAATTACAAAGTCGTTATTACTAAAGGAAAAGAAATCTATACACATACTTTCTCTGTTAAAAACGATCCAAAAAGCAACGTTAATAAAGAAGATAGAAGTAAACAAATGGAAACAACTAGAATTTTATTTAACATGAACGAAAAGCTAGCGTATATAGGTTATGAAGTTGATGAAACTATAAAATTATTAACGCAAGAAATAGAAAAAAATATAAGTTTTACAAAAGAAGGCACTAAAATAAAAACTGCTTTTGAAACACTAAAAGCTAAAATGGTAGTAACTACGGGAGATGGTTATGTAAATTCAGCTGAACCGCAATTGAGAGAAAAATTAGGAGAATTATATGCTAATGTAGCTTCTAATTTTAAAGCACCTTCTAGCTCACAAATGGAAAATCTTGAATTAATCAAGCAACTTTTCGATACTATTGATTCGGAGTTCAAAGCCTTAAAAACCAAATACGAAGCAACTTATTTAAAACAAGCTACAACCAACAATATTCCTTTTGTTTTAAAATCGTTTGAGGAATTTGTGAAAGAATAAATCTATTTTTTATCACTGAAAACACCAGCAATTTTGTTGGTGTTTTTTTTATGTTAAATATTGCTCACCGAATGAATGCCTTTCTAAAAATTCCAACTAAAATCAATACCTTTGCGTTTTGCATAAAAACCATATGATTGACATCGAAAATAGCATCGAAATTACTGGCGCGCGCGTTCATAACCTCAAAAATATAGACGTTATTATTCCCAGAGAAAAACTGGTGGTAATTACCGGACTTTCTGGCTCAGGAAAATCTTCCTTGGCTTTTGATACCATTTATGCAGAAGGCCAACGTCGATATATTGAAACTTTTTCTGCATATGCACGTCAGTTCCTTGGCGGATTGGAGCGTCCTGATGTAGATAAAATAGACGGACTATCACCCGTAATTGCTATTGAACAAAAAACAACCAGCAAATCGCCTCGCTCTACAGTGGGAACAATTACTGAAATTTATGATTTCCTGCGTTTGCTTTTTGCCCGTGCTGCCGATGCCTATAGTTACAACACAGGAGAAAAAATGGTTTCCTATTCGGATGATCAAATTCAAGAATTGATTATCGAGAATTTTAAAGGAAAAAGAATCAACATTCTCGCTCCAGTAATTCGAGCGCGTAAGGGTCATTACGCCGAATTGTTCCAACAAATTGCCAAACAAGGTTTTGTGAAAGTCCGTGTAAATGGGCAAATTCAGGATATCCTTGTCGGAATGAAACTTGACCGCTACAAAACACATGATATCGAAATTGTGATTGATAGAATGCAAATTGGCACGAGCGATAGCGAACTGGCGAAGCAAAAAGACGATGAAACCAATAAACGCTTAGCAGAAAGTATCAAAACTGCTATGCATCATGGTGAAGATATCATGATGGTGATTGAAAACGAAAGTAAAGAAGTACGTTTTTTTAGTCGTAATTTAATGTGTCCAACTACTGGTATTTCCTATCAAAATCCGGAACCAAATTTATTTTCCTTCAACTCCCCAAAAGGAGCATGTGACGTTTGTAATGGATTAGGAACCATCAAACAAATCAATGAAAAAAAGATTATTCCAAATCCAAAATTATCAATAAAAGCTGGAGGATTTGCACCACTAGGCGAATA
>CALPIE020000117.1 GCA_943323545.2 Bifidobacterium breve
AGAATTGTTAGGACATAATAGTAGTAAAACGACCGAAATATATACACATGTAAGCACAAAAAACATACAACAAATTAAGAGTCCTTTCGATGATTTGTAATAATAATTTATATATTAGCATATAAAATAAACCCTGACATTTATTAGACATATACAACCTAATTTGGGTGGATAAGTCTGATTTTATCAGACTTATATACAAGTTATATGCCATTTTAGAGCAACACAGTTTAAATATGACGAATAGAAATTTAATACTTAGATATTTTGGAGTAACAGTTTTAATTATCGGAATAATTTTCAATATTCTTATGATTGTAAATGAAGCTTGGCCAACATATTTGTTTTTCATTATTTGCCTTATTGGAATTATACAGATTGTTTTGTCATTCCTTAAAAAAATAAAAATTGTTTGGCAAATATTTTGGTCTTTAATTCCTTTTATTCTTGGTTATGGCTATTTACAAATTGACGCACCATCAAAAGATATTTATCTCATTCCAAATAATTATCAGGGGAAAGTTGAAATTCTGTATGGAATTATTAATGGGCAAAAAAAAGAAAGTGAAGGGTTGTGGAGAGTATATAGAATTCCAGAAAGTGGAAAACTGAAAACTCAATACGAACTTAAAGGCAATTCAATAAGTCTGGATAATTGTAAATTCTATTATACAGACTTGAAAGGTAACAGAAAACCTTTAAAAGTTTACGATGTAAATTGCGGAGATGGAGATACTATTTCTGTACAAATAATCAATTGGGGAAGTTTAGGCATGGAAGGAAAGTCTCAGGACTTTTATGTTGGAGTGCCAAATTCCAAGTTCTTCAAAAATAAACAAAACGGCATATAACAGCCGTTTCTCGCAATTGCGAATTTTGTGGTAAGTTCGCGTTTACGTTTCGCAAGAATTTTTATCTTTAACAGAAAATAATTAGTTCCGAACTTCGCAACCTCGCCAAGCGGCGGAACGTTAGCAACCATTATTAAAAAGTAGAATATGAGAACTTTTGCATTAATTGTAATTATAGTTTTATCAGGATGTAAATCTCCGAAAAAAGACACTGATTTTACCTTTTTTAAATGGAATATTCGTGAAACATATTACTTAAAATTCAATTCTTCTGATACGCTTTATTATATTAGTACTTATCCTTTTGAAGAGCAAACGTCTTTCACAATTTTAAGTGACGAAGAAAAAAATGAAATTGAAAACATGCTTGACACAATTACTTTTCCGAAAAATGATACTTTCGAAAATAATTCAATTGAAGATGGTGAAACTTATGCTTTTATATTGAAAAGCAAAAAACAATCTGAAAAACTTAAAATTCATGGTCATTCTGGACCAAATCAATTTTGGCTTTTTGGAAAATCGTTAGAGGAAATTAAGAGTCGTCATAAATTCACAAAAATTAATAGAGAGTTTGATTTAAGTGAAGTCAGTAAAATGTATCAAGTTCCGCCGCCACCAATTATTGGAAAATAACGGTTGCTAACAGCAGTTTGTAACTACTGCGCGCTTGGGCTTACCCCGAATTTTCTTTGAAAATTCAAAAGGAGTTTTATATTTGTAATCATCAGTAATAAATCATCGCAGCAGTTACAATCTGCAAAACGTTATATGCCATTTTATGAGAACACTGCTGATAACAATATTTCTTTTTATTTCTGTCCAAAAAACACTTGGACAAGATGCTAACGATAGAAAGTTTGAATTTGCGAAAGAAGTTTTTAACTCCAGAATTTATCAGCAGAAAGATTATCCGAAATTCTCTAAAAAAATCGAAATTCTAGAAAACGGTGCTTATAAGTTTGGAAATAAATTTTTGACAATAGAATTGGAAGACAAGAAACTTGAAAAGTTATTCAAGCTAGGAATTTTTAATCCAGACGTAATTTTTGGAGAAAAAACTTCGAACAAAACAAAAGCTGAAATTGAATTGTTAACTCAAAATGAAAAGGTATTTTATAATTTGACAAGAAATGATAGTTTATCAATTTGTTGCTTTGAAAGTGCTGTAAAACTAAATCCAAATCCACAAACAAAAAGGTTTAAATTTTGGGTTTTTAATATTGGCGTGGCTAATCCAACAGAATATTACATAGAATTTTATAACGAAAACGCAACAGAAGAAATGCCAATTGAAAAATTCATAGAAAACTCAAAAATGACATTTTTTCATAAAGGAACTTTAATAATATAAAAAAAAACGGCATATAACAGCTGTTATCCGCTATAGCTGGTTTTTCTTGAGTTGTACTTCTTTTTTCACGTAAAAACTTTATCTTAGCAGACAGTACGCAGTTCGCTGGAATCGCTACAGACGGATAGCAGCGAAACGTTAACCCACATTTTTCGCGTGAATTTTTCAGCGGAAATTTAGCAGAATATTAAGGTTTAGATTTCTAAAAACGCATTAGAAAATGTTTATTCAGAAACTTAAACCATAGCAGAAAGTTACAAGACAGTTTTGAGAATAGAAAATTTAACTAAAACCTAACCGAATGAATAATGTTGAAATCAAAAAGAAAATAAAATCTCAAAAAAACGCAGCTATAATACTAATAATTGGACCAATGATTGTTCTTCTAACCTACTTTAGAAAGAATGATTTTGAAATTAAGAGCCTAAATAATTGTATAATTGTTTTTTCATTAATAGTTTTGATTATTTGTGGCGGAATTGGTCTGAAAAATAGTTTGCGGAAAGAAAAAGAACTTTCGAAATAGCAAAACAGAAAGTCGAAAGCAGAATCCGAAATGGAATTTGGCAAAGTTTGTGTTCTCAAGTTGATATGAAAAACGTGGGTTAACAGCCGTTTCTCGCAATTGCGAATTTTGTGGTAAGTTGACGTTTACATTTCGCAAGAATTTTTATCTTTAACAGAAAATATAAAGTTCCGAACTTCGCAACTGACGAGAAGCGGCGGAACGTTATGAGCAATAATTTTGGAAACCCAGAGAATTCAAGAACTATTAAAATCAACATTTTGAAAAAATTATTTCCTTTAATTGTTTTATTGACATTAGTTTTTACTCAATCATTTACCGTTGAGCAAAATGAAAATATTGTAAGTCGAAAACAAGCGATAAAATTAGCTGAACAATTCATTAAGGATAATGGATACACTTCTGAAAAGCCTGACAGATCCAAAATGAAATATGAATTGTTTGACCGTGAAATTAACCAAACGCTAAAATATCGCTATAATAGTTTGCAGCAAAAGGCATTTTGTTTCTCGAAAGATGATAATGAATGGCATATTGGATTTCTATCAACTGATATCAATCTAAAAAAATTGACAGGTGAGCAAAAGAATAGTGATTTGAGAGGAAGAGCAGTTAAAGTTAGTTTTGATGGAAAAGAAATAAGCATTGCACACAAAGATCCTAGATTCTCATATTTTACAAAACTTTGAAAAAATAGTATTACTGCTCATAACAGCTGACAAACGCAATCGCTGGTTTTCGGTGAATTGTGATTTTATTTTCCTATTTTCGTTTTTTCTAAAATAGAAAAAAATCAGTTCCGCAGCCGCGACTGTCGTCTGTCAGCGGAACGTTAGCACCAATACTATGACAGACAAACTATCGACAGACATCAGAGAATTTTTAGAAAGGACATCTACACAGACCTTTCTATTTGCTGCTCGACAATTTGTCGACCTACTTGAAACTGAAAACATCGACAAAAAAATATTTTATTCAAAAGCTCATTCAGCACTTTTAGACCTTTATTTAGCTGGACATACACTTGACCAAATTGAATTAAATTATTCATCAGCCGACAGCGACTTTGACAGAGAAACAATTTTTGAGAATAAAAATCTTGGACTTATTACAGAACTTGGAGAAGAAACATTTTATTGGGAAATTTTCGACCCAACATATTCCGAAAATAACGGAAAGCCAAATGATGGTTGGAAAACAACTGACAGAGAAGCAAGTCAAGGTTGGATAGTGGACGACTTCGCAGACATTTATAGAGATTTAAAAATTGAATTAATAAAAATTGAAAAAATAGGAACTGACGAAGCAGTTGAAGATGCATTGTGGCAACTAAAATGGAGCTTTGCACATCATTGGGGAAAACATTGTATTAACGCATTGAGATATTTTCATTACTTGTATTATGACGGAAAACAAACACTTTGACACAAGAAGTACTGGTGCTAACAGCCGTTTGGCGCAATAGCTGGTTTGTCTTTCTTGGAAAATACTCTGTATTTTCCAATTCGGTTTTTCTAAGATATTTTTCTTAAATTACCGCTAATTCGCCAAGCGGCGGAACGTTATGGGCAATGCGACCACCAAGACGTAAATTCAATAGCTTAATGAGAAAACACATGAAAAGCATAAGTTTCATATTCATATTTTTTTTATTGTTTGGTTGCTCAAACGTAAAAAGTAAGTTCTTGAATGAAGTTCCCGATTTTAATAAATATGTGCTTGAGAAATTAGAAGCAACAGAATCTAATAAATCGTTAATATTTTTGACAGCTTGGTTTGAAAAAGATACAGTACAAATAATCAATGGCAAAAAAATGTTGAGAAATGAACCGGCAAAGACAATCTCTCAATTGAGTTTAGCAGTTGCTCAAGTGGTCGAAAATGATAAAGATGTTACAATAAAAGTTTTATCAAATCAGAAAACAGAAATTACTTTGACGAAAAATGATCTAGCTAAATATAAGTTTGTTTATATACGCAGAAGTTTAGATAATCGTAAAAAGTACTTAGTGGAATATACAAATAAAATTAGATACTTTAAATAATGCACTGCCCATAACAGCGGCTAGTAGCCATTGCTGGATTTTCTAGAGTTGTACTTCTATTTTCACGTAAAACTATTATCTTAGCAGACAGTACGCAGTTCGTTGGTTTCGCAAAAAGCCACTAGCCGCGAAACGTTAGCGGTAATCTTAGGCGAAAATCGATATGAAGAGAAAATATGTATTAATTTTAACGATGCTTTTATTCTTAAGCTGTAAAACAACAAAACCAATTTCTAAAGAGAATGTTGTTGAAATAACAGACATTGAAAAGCATTATTTACTTTCTGATTCAGATTCTGAAAAGTATTATTTAATTAAACTTATTAGAAAACTTCAATCTGAAAAAAAGCTTGGTGAAATCCCAATGATAATTGTAGACGGAGATCCAAAATATTATTTCTACAAGGAAGAAATTAAACCGTTGAATATTGAAAAAAGTAAAATTAGAAAGATTAAAATTTTAGAAGCAGAAAAATGCGTTCAAACATTTGGAGCGGCTTGCAAATATGGACTTATAACGATAAGTACATATGGAACTCAGGAAGAACTGCCATAAGACTACCGCTAACAGCGGTTTGCAACAACTGCGTGGCTTGGGTTTCTCACCGAATTTTCTGCGAAAATTCAAAGGCAAGTTTTGTACTTGGAATCTTTAGTAATAAATCGTCGCAGCTGTTGCAATCTGCAAAACGTTAGCAGTAATTTTAACGGAAATTCACGTAAAAATAATATATGAAACTCAAACATTACTCATTTCTCCTATTTTTATTACTAGCAACAGCTATAGTCCATTCACAAAATCATAAGAAAATATACACTGTAACGATTTTTAAATGGTCAAAGAATGAAGATGGGGAATTGAAACTGTTCATGAAAATTGACTCAACAGGCAATGTGTTTTTTTTAAATGAGAATACTGGAAAAAAAGTTAATCTCAAGTCTTTCACAAAAAGTGTAAATAACTTTATCAAAGACAAAAGCGTTGTAAAAGTGGCAGGAAGTGATAATCCTCCGACAGCTGCGAGTGTTCCTAAAAGTGGAAAACAGAATGTTTATATTACAGTAACATTTTTACAAGACTTCCATAATGAAACTCAACTAGCAACAATCACAAGTTATCATTGTAGAAAAGAAAATTTAAAGCATGGAGATGGAGATTATGCACTTTATAATTATTTAGGTAAAAGAGATCTAGAAATATTGAAAACATTTTTAAAATAAAACTACTGCTAACACATGTTTGCCGCTATTGCTGGGCTTGCGCTTGCTATTTAATCTTCGTGGAAAATAATCTGGTGGCTACAATCAATTCTGTCTTTCAAAGAAATTTTGTAGGTTTGTTTGGTTCGTGCTTGCAGCAGCAACAGATGGCAAGCATGGGAACGTTAGCATTAAACAGTATTTGTATAGATAATAATGAAGAGAAAGCACTATTAGAAAGAAATCCTTGAAGAAATGAAAAATAATATAAAAATTATCAAGTAGGAGAATTTATCCACACTTTTGGTGATGCACATATCTACAACAACCATTTTGAACAATTGGAATTACAATTATCACGTGAGCCAAGGGAATTGCCTAAAATGATACTGAATCCAAAAGTGAAGAATATTTTTGATTTTACGTTTGAGGATTTTACTCTAGAAGGATACTAACCTTATCCTCATATTAAAGGTGATGTAGCGATTTAAAACAAAAATAAGTTCCAGTAAATTGAAACAGATTTTTCACCAATAAACCTCAACTAAAATTATAGTGATAACACACTATTTTTGCCCTGACAAATTCGCTGTAACCATAACTATCTGCTTCGGGATAATATACAAGTGCCATCAACTAAATGTTTGAACTCAAAAGATATGTCTTTAGGAAGGAGATAACCAAAAATCATATTTCGTCGTTTTAAAAATAAATTCTACCTTTAAGCCACAATTTCGTCTTATGGAACCAATACAACACGAATTATATGAATATGCAAGAGATAGAATCAAGCAAAAAAAAGGCTTGTTTTATCATTTTATACTACTTTGTGTTGGCAGCATTTTTTTAATTATCGCCAATAAATGGCTAGGCCTCTATACAGATATAACTTGGTGGATATGGGCTGTTACGGTTTGGGTTTTTCTATTTATTATTCATGTTGTCAAGGTTTTTGTGATTAATAACTTTATGAATAAAAACTGGGAAAGAGAACAAATTGACAAATTAATGCTACGTCAAGCCAATAAAATAGAAAAGCTAAATAATGATTTGGAAAATTCAAAACCTACAGCCGAATGATTACACTTATCGCTGCAGTTGCCGAAAACAATGCACTTGGAAAAGACAACCA
>CALPIE020000118.1 GCA_943323545.2 Bifidobacterium breve
GAAATGCCCATCTTATCTAATATCACACAATTATCTGGGCAATTGCCTATTACTACATACTGGGTTCAGGATCTTCAATCTAGATTTGAATTCTATTCAGTAGATATTGAAGGCGTTCCAACTACAGCTGATAATGATAAAGCAGTTAGTGTTGTTACAAATGGTAATGGCTCTCCAACAGGACTTGCTATTCAATTCACTCCGTTTGCAGATTCAAAGGTAGATCTAAAAGTTAATGGTATTTCTTGTAGTTATGGAATAGCTAAAGACTTCTATTTCTCAAATGATAATGGTGTTACAGCTAAAACAATGGCAAACATTGAAGCTGGAGATCAACTGATTTGGAATGGTGTAAATGTGGGATATGAACTAGATAGTTCAGATGATATTGATCTAGATTACGAGGCTGCAAGCAACGATATTTAAGACCTTAAATTATTAGTATAATACACGGGGATTTGACTTTTGTCAGATCCCCTTTTTTATATATATTTATGAGGGCGACAATAACGTTGTCCGTAGGCCTAAAAATAAATATACATAAAAGACACATGGCATTAATTAAAATCAAACAAATCGACGGTTTAACTGGTCAAATTTCAACGTTTGCTTCTGCGGATGTATCGTTAGCAACAAAAATATCAGTAGATATTGCTGCGGCTAATTCATCTAACGCAGCAGGTCTTTCTCAAGAAATTGTAGATAGAGCGGCAGGTGACAGTACTTTGTCAACCAACCTTTCTTCTGAAGTTTCTAGAGCTACTGCAGCTGAAGGTACGTTATCAACTAACCTTTCTTCTGAAGTTTCTAGTAGAATCGCTGATGTTAATACCGAAGAGTCTCGTGCTATTTCTGCAGAATTAGTATTGACTAACGGTCTTTCAACTGAATTGGTTGCTAGAGCATCTGCTGATACAGCTGAAGCTTCTACAAGATTATCTGCTGATACAGTATTGACTAACGAGCTTTCTTCTGAATTGGTTGCTAGAGCATCTGCTGACTTAGCTGAAGCGTCTACAAGATTATCTGCTGACACAGTATTGACTAACGGTCTTTCAACTGAATTAGTTGATCGTGCTGCTGCAGTTTCTACTGAGGCTTCTACAAGATTGGCTGCTGATAACTCTATTGCTACAGGACTTTCTTCTGAGTTAGTTGCTAGAGCATCTGCTGATACAGTATTGACTAACGGTCTTTCTTCTGAATTGGTTGCTAGAGCATCTGCTGATACGTCAATCGAAGGTCGCGTTTCTACATTAGAAGCAACGATCATGGAAGATGTTGAAATGATCGAAGAGATCAAAGTAGGTATCGTAGCGAGCCCATTAACTCCTACGGTTTATACCTTAGCTAATCCAGTACAAGACAACGATGAAACACTAGTACAAGTTTTTGTTAACGGTGTTAAAGTTAAATGTACAGTAGCTGCAGCGGCTAACGTAACAGTTGTTGCTCCGCACGCTATTGATGCAGATGACGATGTAACATTCTTGTATCAAACAGTCTAATATTTAATTAGATTATTTTATAAAAAGGGAGGTTTCGGCCTCCCTTTTTTCTTTAAGATAAATAAAAATAAATAATACGAAATGAATATAGGTATTACAATAACGCAAGAAAAACCAGACGATAGTATATGGACCAATGGCATTAAACTTAACGCATTAATACTTGCCAAGTTATTATTAAGTTCTAATAAAAACCATAATGTTTATTTAATTAATTGTACGTCTAACACTGAATCAACCGCATGGGATACTTCTAAATACAAAATGATTTCATTAGAAGAAGCTAAGAAATTAGTGGATTTAATTATTATTTTAGGAACTGCATTACCAGATAGTTATATTAAAGAATTTAAAGAATTAGATGAAAATAGAAAAGTAGTTGCATATAAATGCGGGAATCATTATATTTTAGAAATGGAAAAAGCAATCTTTAAAGAAAATGATCCAGTTAGTAACCCAATATGGAGTCAATTAATAGATGAAGTATGGATAATACCACAACAAGAATACCACAACCTACATTATTTTCATACATTTTTTAAAAAGCCAGTTAGGGTTGTACCTTTTGTTTGGGATCCTGAACACGTGCAACGTGTATCAGATGAAATGGTTTTAAGTAATAAATTTAAACCAGTTGAATATCATAACTAAGATTCTAAAAAAAGAATTTCAGTATTTGAACCTAATATTAATATTATAAAATATTCTATGATACCCATACATATTACTGAATGGACTAACTGGGATGAAGACGTTAAAGATAATATAGATTTTATATCAATTACAAATGGTATAAACCTAATGAAAAATAACGAATTTAATGGTCATGTAAAACATTTAAGTATATTTAAAGATAAAAAGATTTACATGGAATCTAGATATAATACACCTTATTTTTTAGCAGAACATACCGATATAGTTTTATCACACCAATGGGGTAATCCTTTAAATTATGCATATTTAGATGCTTTGTATTTTAACTATCCGTTAGTACATAACGCTGACATGATACAAGATATGGGATACTATTATAATGATTTCAATATTGAACTTGGATCTTTAAAACTAAAAGAAGCAATTAATAACCATGACGCATCAAGTGAAGAATATAACCAAAAGAATAAAAAATTACTAGAACGTTATATGTCAACTAATAAAACATTAATTGAGCAATATGATATTTTATTAGACCTATTATTTAATACAAAACCTAATTTTAAAGTTAAATCAGGTTATGATTGGAAAACAAATACAATTGATTTATAACTAAAATAAAGTAGGGTAACCATATCTTCTACAATAAGTGTTAATCATAATTTGATACTTAGCAGAAGGCATACCATGAATTGCAATTATATCTTCTAAGGTTCGATGTTCTCTAGAGTTAAATTTCTTATCTAAGAATTCATCACTCCATGTAACATTAACACCTTCATCTTTAAGATAATTAAATAAATCAATACCTTCATCTTCGACCCTAAATATTACGTTAGGGTCGATTTTTTGTATAAGCTTATCCCAATAGTGTATCGATTTAATTGCAGATACAATTGGGTTCTCATCCCTATTTAATTTAGCATGTTTGCTTCTAAAGTCAAATGAAAGATCTTCAGTGTCGATAATTGAAGCAATACTTTCTTTAGGATTTCGAACGCCATAAACCACATGTTGCCAATCAAAGCCATTAAAGTCTACATCTTGCCAAATTGACTTCTCGCTAACACTTAATGACCAATCTATAGTTCCATGTTCACCCATTTTTTCATGGCCAACATCAAGTCCCCAGCTTTGTAATATTTTTGCAGTGTAACCAGTACCAGTTCTTGGATGCCCAAGTCCTAAGATTAACTTGGCTTCTTTTTGTACCGCTGCGGCTATTTTAGCTTGTTTAGCTTGAGTCAGCATGTTCAGATACATATCTACCATCTCTTTACGTTTGGCCTCTTCAGCGTAATACCATTGCCATACATAGCTTTGTGTCATGGCATCTATCTTCTCTTTTAGTAACCTAGCATCTTCTTGAATCTTTTCAACTTGTGCTTCTGCTTCTGCTGGTAATTCAATCTCTAATTTAATTGCAATCACCACCATTAAAGCCCAGTTATATTCATCGTTTGCAATTACTGCCTTTTCATAATATAAAGCAAGTTCTTCTCGACGTTTATTGTCTGCCTCTGCTTTAGCCTTATCCGGATGGCAAATGAAAACGATTTTACGAAAAAGCTTTTTAAGATCTTTATCACTGTGATTAGGTTCTTTTACTTCTTCTGTATCTTCTTCTGGTTGTGAATGTTCTGCATCAAATTCTTTTTTAGACATGTGTTTGTTTAATTCAGAATTCATCTCAACGTTTGCCTGTTTATGAATTTCAGCAACATCATTAAAATCCTCGAGCAAGAACTCGTATTCACGGATTAATCTTTTAAATATTCGGCTCTTAGGATCAGACATCGATGGTTATACTTTGTTTATATATTGAACAAAGCTACGAGCTAGCATATAATAAACAAGATAAATAATGTATGAAAGATAACATGAATTCGTTAGGACTTAAATATGGTAATGATAAAGTGACACACCATAGATACGATCTAATATACCCTAATTATTTGCTTCCATTTAAAAATAGCAAACTAAAAATGCTAGAAATAGGTCTAGGTACATATACCGCAGATACTGGTTTTTCTAGAAATATGTGGAAAGAATACTTTCCTAAATCAACAGTTTATGTGATGGATCTAAATCACGAATTTGAAGATGAATTAGGACGTGTAATCCAGGGTGATCAATCCAGCTTAAATGACTTAAAAAAAGTAAGTGATATTTGTGGTCCTTTGGATTTTATCATTGACGATGGTAGTCACCATCCAGAGCACCAACTTAAAACATTTGAACTTCTATTTACACAAAACCTAAAACTGGGAGGCTTGTATATAATTGAAGACATTGAATGTTCTTACTGGAATCCTAATGCCGCAATATACGGTTACGAGACTGGACATTTAAATATTATTGATTTTTTTAGTAAATTATTACATGGTATAAATTACGAATTTAGTAGAACGGAAAACAAATATAATATATCTCAAATCATATTCGGTAAAAATTGTATCATCGTTAAAAAACAAACTGAAGAAGAAATTGAATTAGATAAAAGAACATATAGATTTAACTCTTTATTATGATCACTAAACCGAACCTTTTTATTATAACGTCCGCATTACATGTTGATGGCCCTGGCATAAATAATTTAGAAACCAGGTTATACCAAACCATATCCACTGTTAATAGTATTAAAGCAAATGTAAAGAATGCTGAGATCTGGATTTTAGATGCTTCTCAATCAATACTAGATCAGTCTGTTTATAATATGTTTCCTAAAGATGTTAATTTCTTTAAATTAAATTTTATTTTCCAAGATGAAATTTCAAAAATAAAAGAAGATGCTATATTAATAGCCAAAGAATTTATTAATTTATATGCAACAGCTGACGGCAAAACAAATATTTATGATGTAGTTTTCAATGCATATATTAAAAGTAAAACAGAAGCGTTTATGTTAAATAAGTTCTTTAAACATATCGATACCGACATGTCATTAATTAATAGGATTTATAAAATATCAGGAAGGTATCTAATTTCTGATAAGTTTGATCAAACGCCTCATGATACAGCCATTAATAAAGCATCGTTTAAAGAAAAACATCTAGCATCTTCCCATCTAACCGAATTAGAGTATCAACATATGTGTATGTTTTGGAGTATAGATGCTTCTATTTTTGAAGAATTTAAAAAAGTCTTAATAGATATTGAACAATGGATTGATGATAATTATATTAATAAAAAACAAGTCGTGGATCTAGAACATGCATTCTATAAATTCTTAAAGTCTAATCAGATTAATATTAAAGAAATAGAAACTTTAGGTGTTATGGGATTAGTAAATAATGAACAACAAAGTTTTTTTAATGGATAATATTAATATGGAAAATAAAACAGGAATTACAGTAATCATGCCGGTCCATTTAGATGGATCAAACTCTAAGAAGTATATTAGAGCAGTCGAATCTTTTAGAACACAAAATCATCCGGTTAAAGAACTAATCATTGTTAGTGACGGTTGTGTACATGCAGACTGGTTTTATCAAAATAAATGGTTAAGCGACCCAGAAATAACCTTGGTTAGAGTAGAAAAGAGAACTGCTAATTGGCCAGGCGAATTAAGAGAGGTAGGCAGATGTTTAGCTAAATACGATTGGATCACATACCTAGATGCGGATGATGTAATAGAACCAAATCATCTAGAAAATATTAACACAGCAATTCATAGTAGAACTTTAAATGAAACTGTATTGTTCAATATGGAATTAATTGTACCGATCACTATGTTACCAACCGAAGGATATTTAGAATATTTCCAGATCACTAATGAGATTTATAATGAACTTTATGCTAATGCTGATTCAGTTGAACATGTGGGTAAAGTTTTAACTGGAGCATGGGGATCTCATTCTGCAACATGGCAACTTACACATCATAATAGTATAGCTCAAAGATGGAAAGGTTCTAACGAACCTGATGAAGCAAAATCGTTTATTGATATGATTAAGGAAACCGAAACCTATATGGAATTTAAAGGTTCATATATAATATGCCACTTAAATGTTCAACAAAAGGTAATATTTGCGGTTTAATCTAAAAATAATATGTGAAATGTTAAGAACCTAGTTCTTTTGATAAGGTGCGAAGATATATAAAATAATGTTTCGGTCAATGCCGAACAAAATTAAAAAATATATATTAAGACATGTCATTAATTAGGTCAAAACAAATTTCCGATTTCAAAGCTTCCAGCCCTACGTTTGCTGCAACTGAGATTTTGGCAGGTAACTTGGTCTCTTCTGTTGCTTCAAGTGCAGCTTCAGTTGGTACCTCTGCTGCCGCATCAGCAGGAACAGTTGCTTCTACAGCAAATTCTACTGCAACGGTAGCGAATTCAATCGCTTCTGCAGGATCATCTGCTGCAGCTTCAGCTGGATTAGTTGCAGGTGCAGCTTCAACAGCAGCAGCTAACGCTGGTACAAGTGTTGCAGCCGTTTCAACAGCAGCTTCAAACACAGCAACAAGTGCAGCATCAATTAACACTGTAGCTTCAAATGCAATAGTTAGTGTAACAGCAGCTTCAACTGCAATCGTTAATGCTAATACATCAATTGGTTCAGTTGCAACCGTTGCTGAGAATGCTAAAATAAGCGTTGGAACAGCTTCAACAAACATCGTTAACCTTAACACTTCAGTTGGTTCAGTTGCAACAGTTGCAACAGCAGCTTCTACAAACGTTGTTTCTTTAAACACAAGAGCAGGTGCAATTGAAACTGTAAATACAGCACAGTCAACTGCACTTCTTGCAGTTGAGTCTACAAACACTGTACAAACAGGAACAATTTCAACAGCAGACTCTAAAGCAGTTTCTGCAGGTGTAGTTGCAGGTGCAGCTTCAACCGCAGCAGCAAATGCTGGTACA
>CALPIE020000119.1 GCA_943323545.2 Bifidobacterium breve
GGGGATGATGTTAAAGGTAATAAAAGCCATGCTGCTGATGATAGGAGAATAGTTAGCGGTGCAGGTAATATACCAAATAGCAACACTAATGTAACCGTAACAGCACACGCCAGACCCGATTTTATACAGAATGATAGTGGAAAAAATATTTATACAGGAAAGGAGTTTAATAAAGTATTAAATGAAACAAGTGATTCATGGAAAAATCGTGAAAGTAATGAAGGAATGACAGTTACTATATATGCTTGTAGGGCTGGTTCAGATATTAAAAATGAAGATGGAACTAAAAAAGCTGATGGTATTGCTCAAACAATTTCTGGCTCAAAAGAATTTAAAGACGTGCTGATAATTGCTCCAGACCAAAGAGTTTACTTTGATGAAGATGGTCCTACGGGTACTTATAAAGCAGAAAATGCAGGGAAAAATGATGAGTATAAAAAAAATGCAGATGGTAGTACAATGAGCAAAGAAGCTTCAAGTACAGAAGGAAATTGGAATATGTTTATGAATGGAAAAAAAATTGGAAGTTTCACTGGAAAATTACCTGAATAATGAGTAATATGAAAAAAATATTAGTTCTGATGATATGTGTTTTGGTATTTATTATTTTTAGTTGCAATCAAAATAAAGGAATTCCTATGAATAATGTAAGTAATTCTGATATGGAATAATACAGAAAATCAGCTATCGAGAGAGGAGATACAATTGCATATAAAGAATTAGAGTTAGAGAACTATCAATCAGATAGTTTTTTATATGTGTCGTTAATCATGGCTAATAAGTATAATTATCCATCCGCATACTACAATGTTTTTAACTGTTTAGTTAAGCAATCCAATAAAAAGGAATTAGAAGCATTAGATGATTTGGATGAAATAACAAAAAAAATGGCTATTGATTATTTAATAATGGGAGCTGAAAAAGGTGATGAACAATGCCAAAAAATATTAGGCAATTTTTATTTAGAAGGTAAATATTTAAAAAAGGATGTTGAAAAGGGTAATCAACTTATAAAGGATTCAAATGAATAGTATATATAATTATGGTAATGTATCAAAGTTAGTGTTGAAGCAACGTTAAACATCTAACATATTGTAAATCAGTAATAGTAATAAATAAAAGAAAAAAAGACGAGCTATATAGTTCGTCTTTTTTGTTTGATGATGCGTTTAAAATAATTTAGTTTTTGCCCGAAGCTTTGCCTAAACTATACATTAGAATTGACGTGAATAACATCAACTTGATTACTGCGACAAAATCTTCTGCGTTAATTTCGATTGTTTGTTTTGAATGGTTTAATTTCATGTTTATTATTTTTTGGTTAAAAACAAAATTACGTAATCGTTGCTTAAAATGGTAAGAATGGGGGTACTGTAACTTGAAATAATGTTTTCATTGTCGATTCAAATTATCACTTATGTATTATGCTTTTGAGCATTGCTATTTTATCCGTTGTAATCAGTACACCATCATAATCATTATATTTTTGCTCGTTCATCTGTTTGCCAAAATACTTGCCCCGACCGCTCGGATATGTCGTCAACGATAGCGCGGATTTGCAATCCGTGCCCACAAACAAAATAAAACAAATAACCCCCGATGGCGCGGATATGTCCCACGACAGATAGCGCGGATATGCAACCCGTGCCTACAAAGTATAGAAAAACTATAACTTCAAATAATTTTGTAAAACTAAAATAACTTTATTGCCTAAAAATCACTACAAATCAGTATTTTTAAATCTGTTGATTTCATTCAACTTATCAATATACTCTTGTAATTCATACAAATGCACTAAATTATGAGTGTTATTTGGAGTTTGACCCATTTGTACAAAGTTGATATGTTTGTATAAAGCCACTTCACTAATAAACTCTTGTAAAACAATGCAAACCGCTTCTTCAAGAAAATCATTTTCACAATGGAAGGTGTAATTTTTCATAAATATGATTATGTTTAATTTCTTCTTTTGAAGATTATAATCAATAACAGAAAAATAGAGTTCGCTCGTTTTTAATTCAAAGTCATGAAAGATATATGCATCATTAAGTTCTTTTTTAAGTTTTTCGATTTCTTTTGTTGCTTTAATAAAACTTTGAACGGACCAATTATGAAAGTTAGGCGCAGCTTTTTCTAATGCAATGACTTTATCAAATAATTTGCTATTTCCATGTGCTGTGAAAATGATTTTTATTTTTTCATTTTCTTCGGTTGTTGCTTTTATGATGTAACCCATTTTTTTTGAAATAGCATTTATTTTTCTATTCATTTTGGTAATTATATCTGTGTAGTTTTGATAGTATAGTAACGCTTTTATAATTTCGATTTCGTTATTTAGAAACCATTTCCAGAAGGAATTTATTTTTTTGATGGTTGTGGGTGTGAGGTTTTGTGTTTTCATGGGAAGAGAAATAAGATTTTAAATATTAACGTTTGTCTTTTGTGGTTTTATCATAAGCAACAAGGTTTAGCATTTCACGCATTCGGCTTCGTACTCGATTGCCGTAATTGGTTTCAATTTCCGAAGCAGAGAGGTTTGTTGTTATGTGGGTTGGTATTCTTTTGCTGATGTAGATATCGTAGCGACTTAAAAGAATTTCTGCCATTACATTGCATTCGTTGCCATAGTATTTTAAATTGTTTTCTAATCCGAGGTCATCAAAGCAGAATATTTTTGGATCGGATTCGTAAAGCCGACCTTTGGAGTATTTGTGAATTATGCTATAACCGTCTTGGATGAATTCGAAGCTAATGTCTCGACAAGGTTTGACTGAAAATTTGTGTTCTTTTGGAGTTAGGTATTTCATGATGTTCATGAGTGATGTTTTTCCACATCCAACGGGACCGGAAAGTAAGATTCCTTTGTTGAGGTTAATACCGAATTGATAGCAAGTTAGCTCGTCTTTTAGGAAATAGGCGATGAGTTTGAAAATGAGATTATGATCGGTTTCTAGGATTTGAAAGTGATTGCCATAGAGTTCTTGCCCTTTGGTTTGAAGCCAAGCGACTACTTCGATGTAATTATAGTGCGATTTTATTTCTGATTCCATAGGATTACGTTAGAGAGGTTCGGAATAATCTTTATCAGTTGTCGTGGTTAGATGGTTGGCTCTATTTGGTGGTGATTCTGCTGTATTGAATTTATCGAAATTAAGCATCCAGTTTTGAGCTGCAGCTTTCCAATCGACCATTGGTGTTTTACCACCAACTAACCAACCGTTGCTGGAGAAGTAATTGAAAAACTTTTGAGCTTCAAGTTCTGGGAATTTTTGAGATTGAAAAAAATGTTTTACATCATCTTGATTTGGACTCGAAATTTTCCTTTCTTTTTTTGCGGAACTTTTTTGCCGACCGTTTTCATTGCGCTCCGCGCTGTAGTCGGCGAATGCCGGAGAGGGTAAATATTTTTGTTCATCGGCTGATTGTTCCAGCATTTCTTTTTCTTCTTCTTTTTTTGCGGAACTTTTTTCTTCTTCTTCTAAAACATTATTTTTTTCATTTTTAAAATTTTTTTCTTGCTCACCCAAGTTTAAATTGTTTGATATGTTTGATATGTTTGTATTATGTTTATAGAAGATACCAATAGCATGTTCAGCACCTGTCCCACTACTAGTACAGAGCTTGTTCACTGCTTGTCCATCGAATGGTAAAATTTTTGAACTGGTTATATCCTTTTTTTGACTTGGTTTTAGGTCGTCTGAGAAGTTAAAAAGAATAACCATGCTTCCTTTAAATGGGTTGTAAGATGGTTCGTATTTGATGTAGCCCTTATCGTTTAATTCTCGCATGCATTTGTGATACGTTGCTTTGGAACATATTTTACTGATACGCATGATTTCGTCACGAGTAATGCTTATTGGATTTTGGAATCGGTTGATGTTCCAGTATTGGAATAATCCGATGTATAAGCTAATGTGCGTCGGGTTGAGGTGACCATCTTGGACAACTCTGTCGAAAAATCCGGTGAGGTGTTTTATGTAGTTCATTATTTTGGAGTTGTAGAATTACTGAGTAAAAAGCCTATTTAAAAAGATTGGGATGTGTGTTGACTTTGTTGTATTCCAAAAGCTTATCGATATCTTTACTAGAATAATAGAGAATTCCTCCAATTTTGGTATAGGATAGTGTTCCGTTGATTCTCATGTTTTGAAGTGTGCCAGGAGAAATGTTCAACATATTTCTGACTTCTTTGGATTTGAGCCATTGCTTTTGTTGCTCTTGTTTGCCTGAAAAGATTTCTTTTAAGTCGTTTAATAATAGGCTTCGGAATTCGTTTAAGTCTTCGCGAGTGATTACTTCAATTGCCATAACTAGAGTTTTAAATTGTTATGTTACAAAATTGAAAGGTTTGATTGGATAAATTTCCCAACCTGTCCCGAGGTCGGGACGATTTTTAATCAAAATCTATTAAACATCAATAAAATAGGGGTAATTATGAAGTTCCCATCTTATACAAGTATTTGAACAATTCCCCAAAATGGTAAAAACGTAAGAAAAAGTATCTTAATTTTTCAAAATTCCGATGTGTCCCGAGTCGGGAGTTTACATTTCGTCATTTTCCATTCTGTTATTAAACGTTTCAGATAAAGAATTTAAGAATTTTGTTCTTCCAGATTTACGATGTTTGATGTCATAATAGCTTCGGTAGATGGTTTCTTCTAACTCAATATTAAACAATTGACCGAAAGTAGTTGCAAATTCTTTCATCTCCATGCTTCCATTATTAATGACTTTTTGAGTTTGGAGTGCATAGAGCAATTCGATCAATTCGATTCTGCTACCTGTCCAATTTAAAGCTATGGCATTTGGGTTTTGCCTAGGGTTTCCATTTAGGTACTCAAGCTTGTCTTCTAAATAGAAAATAATTAAATCGTTAGCCAGAATTTGTGCCACATTAAAATCATGTGAGGTTGAAACACTAATATCGTAATTTATGATGTGACATTCGTAATAGTTTAGATTTTTATCGCGATTGCGGGTAAAATATTTTAGATCATTGTGGATGGAGCCAGAACGGTAATATTGATTAAAAAAAGAATTCTCCGTAGAGTATTGGGAAATCTTATCAATTTCTTTTTTTAGGAAATTAATTTTGAATTCTTTTGCAGTGGGTAAATTAGATTCAATGTCAATGATTTTGTTGTAGTAGATAAGTTTTGATATTATTGATGGTTTTTGTTCTTTGAAGAATTGTATTTCTTCTTCCGGAGAAGGAAAAGTATACTTGCTAAACCAAACATATAAATCATAAATTTTGGTATTTAAAACTTCTATAATCTTATTTGAAGCTTTAATTGTGTTACTGTTGTTTCTTTTAATTTCATCAATAAGAAACTCAAGTTCTTTGAGGTATTCGTTTGAATTTTGGCGCATATCTAAAAATCAGGCGGTTAAAAAAAATATAACTTGATTTTTAGATTTTTATTGTACAGGATTTATTATGAAGAAGATTTTATCTTTTCTTCATTTGATTGAATTGACTTAAGCGCTAAAATTTCTCTTAGCTGTTCCATGTCCTGGCTTACTTTTTTATCAAGTATTTTGGCATAGTGTTGTGTGGTTCTTATGCTTCTGTGACCAAGCATCTTGCTAACACTTTCAATAGATACGCCATTTGTTAATGTTATTGTGGTAGCAAAAGTATGTCGCGCAATATGGAAAGTTAGTTCTTTGTTAATTCCGCATAAATCAGCAATCTCTTTAAGGTAACTATTTGTTTTTTGATTACTCAAAACTGGAAGTACCTTGTTTTCATTACAACATTGCGGATGATTTGCATACTTCTTAATTAACTCTTGTGGTATTTCTAATAATGGAATTCTTGTAGCAGTATCTGTTTTTTGCCGATGTGTAAATAGCCATTTATTACCATCCATACCAATCTCAATATCGGTTCTTTTTAGCTGATACATATCAATGTAGGATAAACCAGTGTAGCAACAAAATATAAATGCATCTTTAACTTGATTCAATCTTTCAACGGCAAACTTTTTATTGATGATACTATCAACTTCTTCTTGAGAAAGGTATTGTCTTTCGACTTCTTTCACTTTTCCTTTAAAATTTATGAAAGGATCTTTATCAATCCATTCATTTGCATAGCACTGTTTTATTATTTTTCCGAAATTTCTAATGTATTTTATAGTTGAATTGTTGTTACAGTTCTTGATGCTCCGCAAATAGTAATCAAATTCATTAATGAAGCTTAAATTCACTTCTTTAATAGGGATGTCTTTAACGGCATATTTATATTTTAAAAACTCATGGGTATGACTCAAAGTAGTTTCATATTTTTTATACGTATTTATAGAAAACTCTTTATCAATTAAGGTTTTCATTCTTTCATTGTGTTCTTTGAATATTGGAATTAGTGTCAGTTTTTTTTCTTCTATACCAAGATATTTGTTTTTGAAAGTTTCAGAAGTAATAGTGATATTGTGCTTTAACATATCTCTTTCAGTCTCAAAAACTTTACTTTTCAGCATTTCGAGATAACTATTAATTGCTCTAGCTTCATCGGAATTGCCTTTTAATTTTGCTGCTTCAGCTGACCATTTTGTTTTATCTACATATTTTGAGGTGTTGATTTCAATTCTACTACCATCAACTGTAATTCTTAAATAAATTGGTGTTAAACCGTTTTTAATACTTCTTGAACTTTTGGCATAAAAAAGAGTGATGATTTTTGTTTTCATAATGTGGTGTCATTAAAGTATATTAAATTTCGAAAATCAAACTATATCAAACAAGATGTTCATCTTTTGAACCCCTTATTATATAGGTGTTTTGGTAAAATTCGGGTGCGTTTTTTGTTATTCTTTTTACGCACCCGAATTTGCACCCTATTGCATTACGATTTAATATATATTATGACATTCTAAAAAACAGAAAACCCTATAAATCATACGATTTACAGGGTTTTAGTTTAAAAAGATAATGTTTTAGTGGAGTCGGGGAGAATCGAACTCCCGTCCAAACAAGCAACTAA
>CALPIE020000120.1 GCA_943323545.2 Bifidobacterium breve
AGAAGTGCGAAGTTATTAATCTAAGAAGTCTAAAAAGCTAAGAAGTCTAACAATCTATAAATGATTACAATAAAAAAATATGCTGCTATTGATATTGGATCTAATGCTATGCGTTTACTTATAACCAATATTGTTGAGCAAAAAGGTGTAGCTACTCAATTCAATAAATCAGCATTAATAAGAGTTCCTATTCGTTTGGGGCAAGATGCTTTTACCGTTGGAGAAATTTCAGCCGAAAATATCGATAGAATGATTGATGCCATAAATGCATTCAAGCTTTTAATGAAAGTTTATAAAGTAGAAAAATTCAAAGCATGCGCTACATCTGCGATGCGAGAAGCTTACAATGGTAAAGAAGTAGCTGCAATTATTAAAGAAAAAACTACAATTAATATTGATATAATTGATGGTAAAACCGAAGCTGCTATTATTGCATCTTCTGATTTATACAGTATCCTAAGTACAGATAAAACTTATCTTTATGTTGATGTTGGTGGCGGAAGTACCGAATTTTCATTGTTTGATGACGGCAAGATGGTGACTTCAAAATCATTTAAAAACGGAACTGTTCGTTTGTTAAATAATATGGTAAATGAAGTGGTTTGGATTGAAATCGAAAAATGGATTAAATCAATTTGTGAACCCTACGAAAATATTACACTAATTGGTTCGGGAGGTAACATAAATAAAATACATAAATTATCAGAAAAGCATCATGAAAAACCTTTGTCTTATGTATATTTATCAGCACAATACCAATACTTTAATTCGCTAACTTACGAACAACGTATAGCAGAATTAGGACTAAATACCGATAGAGCCGACGTAATTATTCCAGCTACTCAAATTTATTTAAATGCGATGAAATGGAGTGGTGCCCGTCAAATATATGTCCCAAAAATCGGATTGGCAGACGGAATAGTTAAAGCATTATACAACGGAACACTAATATAAACTACTATGAAAAAACTAAAATTAATTTGTGGATTTTCTTTTTTATTACTTTCTATTGGCTTCGCCAGCTCGCACATGCTCGTGTCTTGTAAAAATGAAGATAAAAATAATCTAGATTACTTTAAATCGGAGGAAACCGGAATAAAAACAGGCGGTATAAAAATTATTACCGTGTCAACTCCAAAAGGAAATTTAAAAGTGTGGACCAAACGAATTGGAAACAATCCAAAAATGAAAATACTACTATTAAGTGGTGGTCCGGGTTGTTCACACGAATATTTTGAGTGTATGGAAAGTTTTCTTCCTTCCGAAGGAATTGAATTTATATATTACGATCAAATTGGTACTGGTTTATCCGACAATCCAAACGATACTACCATGTGGGATTTACCTCGATATGTAGAAGAAGTAGAGCAAGTTCGAAAAGCACTCAACTTAAACAAAGACAATTTTTACTTATTAGGTCATTCTTGGGGTGGAATTCTAGCTATGCAATATGCACTAAAATACCAAGATAATTTAAAAGGATTAATCATTTCAAACATGATGGCAAGTTGTCCTAAATATGGTGAGTATTCTAAGGTTTTGCAAAAACAATTGGATCCAGAAGTTCTGAAATCGATAAAAGAAATTGAAGCTAAAAAAGATTATTCTAATCCAAAATACATGGATTTACTTATGAATAATTTTTACAACCAACACATTTTAAGAAAACCAGTTACAGATTGGCCAGATCCTGTAAACCGTTCGATGGGTAAATTAAACCAATCACTTTATATAACCATGCAGGGTCCGAGTGAAATGGGAATTTCCGGAAAATTAACAAATTGGGATGTTGCGGCCGAATTGCCAAAGATAATAGTTCCGACTCTTGTAATCGGAGCCAAATATGACACTATGGATCCCGAATACATGAAATGGATGGCAACGCAATTTAAAAACGGAACGTATTTGTATTGCGCAAACGGAAGTCACATGAGCTTGTACGACGACCAAGAAACCTACATGAAAGGGTTGATTGATTTTATTAAGAAAGTGAATAAATAATCGAATGACTTGATTTTGAAATAGTATTGAAGCATAAAATATTTCAGCCACGAATTCACAAATAATCACTCTATATAATTCGATTTCTAATTATTTAATAGATTCAAAGTTAATCCGTGAATTCGCGGCAAACTTTAAATTATTTAAAATAAGAAATTTAATTCATTGTTACATTACAAATCCAAATCAAACAACTTCTTCAACACTTCTAAATTCGGATTGATTTCGTTTAATCGGTTGTATTTATCAAGTGTAGTAAATGCTTTTTTGCTGTCCATTTTTTCATTCACGCTAACTTCAATTGAAATTTCGTGATTGTGTAAATGACTACGCAAATAGGTTAAGAGATCATGTTTTTCTCTTTCAAAGTCAATTTTAGAACCTTCATTCGGCAGTTCATGAATAACTGTAGTTCCTTCTAATTTAGGATCGTTAATTCGCAATAATGATTCCATTATCTTATACCCTTTATCTCCCAATTTATCGGCATATTTAAACCAAAATTCTTGCATTTCGGTTTCGGTAAATATTTCGCTTGGTAAATGAACAGTTTCTTTTATAATTCCTTTTTGTGCTTCAAGTAACTCTTTTTTTGCTTTTATGCTGGATAGTGAGAGTGAGGAAACTTTTGTTGTTGGTTGTTGGTTGTCGGTTGTCGGTTGTCGGTTGTCGGTTGTTGGTTGGGTTTCAATTGAAGTTACAACTGTAGTTTTTTTAACAACTTCAATAGCTTCTTTAAATCCTGGAACGTTCTCCACTTCCAACTTCAAACTTCTATCTTCCAACTTCCCACTTTCATTGTGAGCTTGTCGAAGGACAACTTCAGCAATCGAGTAATCGTTTTTTCTAAAAAAGGTAGGTGGAATTATAAAGTCAACTTTTTTTTTTCTCCATCAAAGTTGATAGAGCAAAGTTGCATTAATGAAAGTTCAACTAGTAGTCGTTGGTTTTGTGAAACTTTAAATTTCAAATCGCAATCGTTGGCAATTTCGATTCCCTTAAGTAATAAATCTTGAGAACATTTTTGAGCTTGCTCTCCATACATTTTTTGAGCTTGTTCTCCAACTTCTAATAAGACTAAAGTCGCCTGATTTTTACAAACCAATAAGTCTCTAAAATGAGAAGCCAATCCAGCAATAAAATGATGTCCGTCAAAACCTTTTGACAAAATATCATTGTATTTCATCAACACCTCTGGAATATTATTTTCTAAAATTAAATCGGTTACGTTAATATAAGTTTCATAATCCAACACATTTAAATTTTCTGTAACCGCTTGGCGTGTAAGGTTATTTCCACAATACGAAACCACTCTATCAAAAATGGACAACGCATCGCGCATTGCACCATCGGCTTTTTGAGCAATAATGTGTAAGGCATCATCTTCAAATTGAACGCCTTGACTCGTGGCTACTTCAGCCAAATGTTCCTTGGCATCTTTAACGGTAATTCGCTTAAAGTCGAAAATCTGACAACGCGATAAAATGGTCGGAATGATTTTGTGTTTTTCAGTAGTAGCCAAAATAAAAATAGCATGCTTTGGCGGTTCTTCTAATGTTTTTAAAAAAGCATTAAAAGCAGCTGAAGACAACATGTGTACCTCATCAATAATATAAACCTTGTATTTACCTGTTTGTGGTGGAATGCGAACTTGATCAATTAAACTTCGAATATCATCTACCGAATTGTTAGAAGCAGCATCCAATTCAAAAACATTAAAAGCAAAATCTTCATTTGGATCGTCATAACCCGGTTGGTTAATTTTTCGCGCTAAAATACGAGCACAAGTTGTTTTTCCAACGCCACGAGGTCCTGTAAATAATAGGGCAGAAGCCAAGTGATTGGTTTCAATGGCATTCAATAAAGTATTGGTAATAGCTTGTTGGCCAACAACATCTTTAAATGTTTGTGGACGGTATTTACGAGCCGATACTACAAATTGTTCCATTAAATTGTATTGGATTACAAATATAGATTTTATAAGTCAAAAGTCAAAAGTCAAAAGTCGAAAGTTTTTAAATAATTCAAAAATCAATTATTCAGAATCTTAAATTTCAAATCCATACCTTTGTATCGCAGACCGCCTTATCGCTCCGATTCATCGGAGAGGAAAGTCCGGACACCACAGAGTAGCATAGCGGGTAACACCCGTCGGTTCGAGCAATCGGATTAGGACAAGTGCAACAGAAAGTATGTACAGGTTAAGCTGTAGTGAAACCAGGTAAACTCTATGCGGTGCAATTTCAAGTATATCGATAGTTAAGGGTAACTCGCCCGTTGTCGAAGGGTAGAAAGATAGATCCAATGAGTAATTGTTGGACTAGATAAATGATAAGGCATCAATTTATTGGTGACAGAATCCGGCTTATAGGTCTGCTTTTTTAATGAAACTCAACTTTGATTTTTCATCAAAGTTGTTAGTTGAATTATCCCGATGTCAATCGGGATCCATTTTAATCAAGATTTTATTTACTCAACTTTGAATTTTCAAAGTTGTTAGTTGAACTAATCCCGATGACAATCGGAATCTATCTAAAGTTACTCAGCTACTCAGACGCTTCTTCTTCCAACTCATAAAACGAAAATACAGAACCTCCATAATTCTTCTGAAACGAAAAATGCATCATGTGGTCGAGTTTGGTTCGTTTTGAATGTTCGATGATCAGCATTCCATCTTCCTCTAAAAGTTCATTTTCGAAGATGAGCACAATGAGCTTTTCAAACAATGATTGCTCTATTCCGTATGGAGGATCGGCAAAAATGATATCGTATGTTCCTTTGTGTTTTTCTAAAAATTTGAAAACATCATTTTTAATAGCGGTGATATTTAAGTCGAATTCTTTTGCTGTTTTTTTAATGAAATTTATACAACCCATATCGCCATCAATACTTGTAATAGATTCGCATCCACGAGATCCAAATTCGTAGCTTATGTTTCCTGTTCCGGCAAATAAATCCAATACTTTTAATTCCGAAAAGTTAAAACGATTGTTCAATACATTAAACAAGGCTTCTTTACTCATATCAGTCGTTGGTCGAACAGGAAGATTTTTGGGAGCAGAAATGCGTCGGCCTTTGTATTTACCTGAAATAATTCTCACGAGTGCAACAATATAAAGTGTTCGCGGTTTTCCTTTTCTGTAAAAGAATTATTATTGGTAATATCTAAAAAAGATACATTACGTATGTATTGAAAAGCCATATTGTAATAAACATCATTAATTGAGATATTCCCGAGTAATTCTAATTTAAAATTTTCAGGATTTAGTTGTAATTGTTCTGCAGCAAAAAGGATGTAGTAAATAAAATCTTCTGGAGTTTTATATTCGAAAGAATTGAATAAATGCAACTTCTGATTTTGTAAAACAATGATTTCAAAATGGCTTTCACTTACGTGGACAAACATTTTGCTTTCCTCATTATTTTTTGATAAATCGAGTAATTTAGATACTAAAATACTATTGGCATGTTTGTAATCAAAAGAACCATATTGATCAATGAAGAAATTATTCATATTTACATACGGAATATAAACATTGTTCATTTCATAGTTGGACAATTCATCAAAGGCAAAGAAATCGGTTTCAAAAACTTTGGTATTGTATTGTAAATAACTTCCTAAAAACTCTTCGTCAAATAAAGCAGTCGGAACAAAAGTCGATAGATTATTACTATGTATTATAACAATATCATCATATTTATGACTTAATTCAGGATTTTCTCTAAAGACATTTGAAAATAAATCCTCAATCTTATTACTACGTTGAAAACTATCAAAATGAATATTTTGTAATACTATTGGTTTGTTATTTAAGGTATCAAAAACACAAAAAGACATTCCGTTCAAAGCAACTTGAATCGATAGTTTTTTATATGATTTATTAGTAATACTTGTGTTCATAATGATTTTATGTCGATGCAAACTTACAAATAAAAAGGTATTTACAATAGTCTGAGTTATTGTTTTGGGTTAATTCAAAATAAAAAGTGCCCAAACAATGGGCACTTTTCAATTTATTCTTAAAAGTTATATTTATTTATCTCCGCCTGGAGGAGGAGCTGTTTCTAAGCAATAGGTTGAGTATGTTGCCCAATTAGCACCAGAAAAAGGAACATTACCTCCCCAACCAGTTTCTGTTTGAACTACACTACCACTGGTATTGAATCTTTTCATTACGGAATGCGCAGCTACAATAATACAGCTATCTTGAAGACCATTGATAGCACTAAGTGGAATAATAAATGAATAAGAAGTTACAGCAGTTGCATTTGTAAAATTGACTTTGTTGTTAAATCTACCTGGAATTGGATTTCCATTACCTGCTTGAGGAGCAAGAGCTAAATCACCTACATATAGATGCAATTCTGTAAATTTCCAATCACCTGTTGCGAAGTATTCTACTTCAAATTGAGTTCCGTTGTTACTGATTTCAAGATAACCTGCCAAAATGTTTTGACCAGCATAAATTGGTTGAGTGACATAGGTTGAACCAAGTCTTTGCACTACAGAAATTGTTGAAACTGTTTTTGGTTTCATTTGAACACTTTCATTCATACTATCATCTTCGTTACAAGATATAAATGAAACTGCCATCAGCAAAATAATAATTTTTTTCATGATTACTTTTATTAAGTTAATATTAATGATAAATTTGGTGAAGTGAATTTATAGAGTTGTCGATTAAAGTAAAAATAAAATCGATGAAGAGCATATATTTAGATAAAATTATATGTTTTTATAAGAATAATAATATAAATTTATATTGTTCATTTTAGCTCTATTTCTTTATTTACTCTTCTTTAAATCATATTTGTTTGTGAG
>CALPIE020000121.1 GCA_943323545.2 Bifidobacterium breve
TATACCTAAACCAATAATATTTTAACTGATTGGGCTGGCTAGGAATATTTCTTAAAGAAAACTCTAATCCATTTTCACAATTAATTTCTGTGTCTTGAAAATAAAAATCAAACCTTCCATTGTAAGGTTTTACAACGCCCAGTATGGGGAAATCTTCATAATTAATCGCACTTAAAGAACTATAAATAACTGCTCCCGTTGATAATTCAATTACTTCAAATTTTCCTTTTAATAAATCTTGATATAAATAGTTATCACTTAGCGGTGCAGAAGAGATTAAGTGCTGCGTAAACTTTTGAAATACAAACGTATATTTTTTGTTATTCAAAATACCCTCCCATGTACCAACGTAAGGTAATAATTCATTATCAAAATCCTTAAAATAAGCCCCGTTTGTATAGTCAACAGTTGATAAGGGTAGTACGACTGTCACTTGACTATGTAGTTTTAGTGAAATTAAAATGCAAAACATTATTTTTATAAACTTTTTCATAATTTCAATTTTTTATGGACAAGGAGTTGGTAGTATTGTATTGTTACTGTTTAAAGTCTTTCGAGTCCAATTTATTCTGTTTAAAGTTGTATTTACAACTCCCTCAAACAAAGCTACCTTATCATATAGCCCAAGTATTTTTAATTCCCCTAAAAGCATTTCTTGGAGCTTTACTTTTTTTTGTGAAGGATAATATCCTGCATTAATGAGTTTTTTTGAGAACAACAAATATCTTTCTTTAAATTTTATAAAGCCAGGATTTATCTCTGATAAATTTATATTAGGGTTAATTATTGTTAAAGCAAAAATACCTTCATCGGAAACCATAATACTATAAGCATCTAGATTAGTTCCACCAGCCGCTGTTGCTGATGAAGTACAAGTTGTCAATAAAATTTCTAAGTCTTTTGGAGATTGAATTTTAATGTTAGTTTCTACTGAATCGTCTTCTGGATCATTTATATTGTTGTGAACATGAGTATATCCTATGGATCCATTAGGAATAATTAAAGTATTATCACCACCTGCTATTCCATCTATATAATCTGTGACCCCATTTATTTTCATTTCCACAAATCCTGTTTCATGATTTAATTCAAAATTATTAAGAGTATTTATATTATTAAATTTTGCCATATATTCTGCAGAACTTGTTTTAGCTTTAATTTTTATACAAGGATCACTTGATTGTATATTTACATTATTCAAATTTGGATTAACCGGTTGACTAATTCCGTTTTCATATTCTTCTGGATTTGTTTGAGAATTTGGGTAATCATAAGGCACACCATTATTTGACCCTCCACTTTGATTTGTAGAACCCCCAACATCGGGTGTACCACTTGGTATAGCACCACCTCCACCGTTACAAATTACCTCTGTAATTACTTTAACTCTTGGAAGTTGTGATGCTACACAGTTGTGCCATTCACCAACATTTGTTGCATTATGTTGACCTGTACTACAAGCTACAATTACTAAGTATGATATTTGCGTACAATCAATACTGTTATCTAATCTTGTTGTTACAATAGGATTAGTAATAGTTTTTAAATTATCATTTGCTAAATCTATTTTTTCTTGTGCGGTTAAATCATATTCTAAAACCTTTGAATCATAAGAGCCGTCTAATTTTTCAGCAATCACTAAATTTTTAAGTTTTGCATCTTCTTCTGTGAAGTAAATAGGAAAAGTATAGGACTTTAATCCACCATACTCTAATAACAATACATCATCTGTTTCTATAAAAAAATCGCCGACATTAATTATTCTTCCATTCTCATTTCCAATAAGGTTTGGTCTTAACTTCGCTTTAGCGGCATTCAATTCTTTTATAATATTAGGATTTGTTCTAAGTTCATCAAATGAAATTCTTCTACTAATAATTCCTTGCTTTTGCTCAATCATAGATTCTTCATACAAATCTTTCTCACAACTAACAAAGAATATCAGAAAGCATATCATTAAAAATACTTTACAAAAGGTTTTGATGTTATGCTTCATAAGTAGTTTTCATATTAGTTAATTTACTGAATTATTCTCAAATATAGAAAAATAATACTCATAGTAAGATTTTGTTTAAAATATAAAAAATCTATAAACAAAAAATCCAGCAATTGCTGGACTTTTTTTTCTTATTTCAACTTTTTCTTTACTTCTACTTCTTGGAAAGCTTCGATAATGTCGAGTTGTTCAATGTCGTTGTAATTTCGCAATTGGATTCCGCAATCATATCCTTTTGACACTTCTTTCACATCGTCTTTGAAACGTTTTAATGCTACTAAGTCACCAGTATAAATCACAACACCTTCACGAATTAAACGTATTTTAGAACTTCTGTAAATTTTGCCATCGGTAACCATACAACCTGCAATTGATCCTACTTTAGAGATTTTGAATATCTCACGAATTTCGGCAGTACCGGTAATTTCTTCTTTCATTACTGGAGAAAGCATTCCTTCCATTGCATCTTTCAAATCATCGATAGCATCATAAATAATAGAATAGTTTCGGATATCGATTTCCTCTTTATCAGCTAATTGACGAGCATTTCCGGCAGGACGAACATTAAATCCGATGATGATCGCATCCGATGCAGAAGCCAACATAACGTCGGTTTCGGTAATTGCTCCAACTCCTTTATGGATAATATTGATTTGAATTTCTTCGGTAGATAATTTAGAGAACGAATCCGACAATGCTTCTACAGAACCATCTACGTCTCCTTTAAGGATGATGTTCAATTCTTTAAATTGTCCAAGTGCAATACGACGACCAATTTCTGCCAATGTAATATGACGTTGTGTACGAACAGATTGTTCGCGCATTAATTGTGTTCGTTTTCCTGCAATTTGTTTTGCTTCTCTTTCGTCGACAAAACAATTAAATTTATCTCCAGCTGTTGGCGCACCGTCCAAACCTAAAATAGATATTGGCGTTGCTGGTCCGGCAGTTAAAACATTATGACCTCTTTCATCGTGCATGGCCTTTACTTTTCCGTGGTGTTTTCCAGCAAGGACATAATCACCCACTTTTAAAGTTCCGGCTTGAACTAAAACGGTAGAAACGTAACCTCTACCTTTGTCAAGAAATGCTTCAACAACAGTTCCGAGTGCTGGTTTATTTGGGTTCGCTTTTAATTCTAAAATTTCAGCTTCTAATAATACTTTTTCCAGTAATTCTTTTACGCCTAAACCTGTTTTTGCTGAAATATCCTGAGATTGGATTTTTCCTCCCCAGTCTTCAACAAGAAGATTCATTCCGGCTAATTTTTCTTTTATTTTCTCAGGATTAGCTGTTGGTTTATCCACTTTATTAATAGCAAAAATCATCGGTACACCTGCAGCTTGTGCGTGACTGATGGCTTCTTTTGTTTGCGGCATGATGTCATCATCAGCAGCAATTACAATAATTGCTATATCGGTAACTTGCGCACCACGTGCACGCATGGCAGTAAATGCCTCGTGACCTGGTGTGTCTAAGAATGCAATTTTTTGTCCGCCTTCTAATGTTACACCGTATGCTCCAATGTGTTGTGTAATTCCACCCGATTCACCAGCAATTACATTTTCTTTACGGATATAATCCAGTAAGGAAGTTTTACCGTGATCTACGTGACCCATTACAGTTACAATTGGCGCTCTTTCGATTAATTCTTCTTCGGTATCTGCAACAATTTCTATTGAGTCTTCAATATCAGTAGTAATAAATTCGACTTCAAATCCAAACTCATCAGCAACAATCGAAAGTGTTTCGGCATCTAATCGTTGGTTCATGGTTACCATAATTCCAAGTGTCATACAAGTTCCAATCACTTTTGTAATTGGCACATCCATCATAGTTGCAATTTCACCTACTGTAACAAACTCTGTTACTTTAATGGTTTTGCTTCCTTCTTCGATGGCTCTTTGCTCTTCGTCTGTTCTTTGACGGTGCGTATCTCTCTTGTCTTTTCTGTATTTTGCCGCTTTAGATTTAGATCCTTTCCCTTGAAGGCGTTCTAAAGTTTCTTTAATTTGATTCTTAACTTCTTCCTCAGTAGGCTCTACTTTTTGAACAATAGCTGGTCGATTCCCTTTTTGGAAACCACCACCACTGCCACCGGGTCTTGCAACGAATTTTCCGCCTGTTCCACCTTTATTTGCACCTGGTGTAATGGCACCTGGAGTTCCTGGTTTATTTTCACCTGGTTTTGGTGGTATTCTTTTACGTTTATTTTTATTATCCCCAAGTTTGTTATCGCCTGGTTTATTTTCACCTGGTTTATTTGGCGTAATTTTAGGATCTTCTTTTTTCTTTTTTGGTTTATTAAATTGACTTAAATCAATTTTTTGACCAGTTAGAATTGGTCCAGTAAGATTTTGATATTGAGTTGTATGCGTTTCATCAACAGGCTCTTCAGCTACAACTTTTTCTTCTTTAGGTTTTTCAGTAACTACTTTTGGCTTGGTCTTTTCGTTTTCAATTGAATCATTAACGACTTCTTTTTTCTCAACCTTTTCTGAAGGAACTACAGGTTTATCTTGAATTGGTTTTTCAACAACTGGCTTAGTTATTTGAGCTGTTGGCTTTGGTTCTAAGTCAATTTTTCCTACTTGTTTCGGACCTGTAACAGTAGCTCTTGCTTTTATTACTTCTTGTTGTTGGTGGCGAAGCTCTTCTTGTTTTCTTTTATCTTCAATTTCTTTTTCTCTTTCAAGTCGAAGTGCTTCTTTTTCTTTTTTTATTTCTTCACTTACTCCAATTGAAGCTTCTTTATTGCCTTTGTCACCAGCAAATTGGTTACAAAGAATATTGTATACATCATCAGAAATTTTTGTGTTGGAATTATTTTCAATAACAATCCCTTTACCTTTTAGGTAATCCACAGCTCTTTCTAGAGAAATATTTAATTCCCTTAAAACTTTGTTTATTCTAATATTTCCTTCAGACATAAAATCTTTTTAATGTTAACTTCGTTGAGAGAATGAATTAATCTTCAAATTCATCTTTCAAAATTCGTATTACTTCTAAAATTGTTTCCTCTTCTAAATCGGTTCTTCTAACTAAATCGGCAACATCTTGTTTTAATATACTTCTAGCTGTATCTAGACCAATTTTAGCAAATTCGTCAATTACCCAACCATCAATTTCATCTGAAAATTCTGTTAATTCAACATCATCTTCTTCCAAAGTGCTGCCTTCTCTGATAACATCCAATTCATAACCTGTTAATTGTCCGGCCAATTTAATATTGTGTCCACCACGTCCGATAGCTTTAGAAACTTCTTCTAATTTTAAGAACACTTCGGCTCTTTTATTTTCTTCATCAATTTTAATTGAAGAAACTTTAGCAGGACTTAATGCACGAGTAATGTACAATTGTGTGTTGCTTGTATAATTTATAACATCAATATTTTCATTTCCTAATTCGCGAACGATTCCGTGAATACGAGATCCTTTCATTCCGACACAAGCTCCAACAGGATCAATTCTATCATCATAAGAATCGACAGCTACTTTTGCTTTCTCACCCGGAATTCGAACAACGTTTTTAATCATAATCAAACCGTCGAAAACTTCTGGAATTTCTTGTTCAAACAATTTTTCTAAAAAGCTTGGTGCTGTTCTAGACATAATGATTTGTGGTTTATTCCCTTTTAATTCAACACTTTCGATAATTCCTTTTACGTTATCTCCTTTACGGAAAAAATCAGATGGGATTTGTTTTTCTTTAGGCAATACGATTTCATTACCTTCATCGTCTACCAAAATTACAACTCTAGGGCGAACATGATGCACTTCGGCAGTATAAATTTCGCCAATTAAATCTTTAAATTGTTTGTATAAATTGGTATTATCGTGTTCGTGGATTTTAGAAATAAGATTTTGTCTTAAAGCTAAAATAGCTCTTCTTCCTAAATCAATTAACTTAACTTCTTCAGAAACTTCTTCTCCAATTTCAAAATCAGGTTCTATTTTTTGTGCTTCAGTAAGTGTGATTTCTTCATTTTCTAAATCTAAATCATCATCGGCAACGACGATTCTTCTTCTCCATATTTCCATATCTCCTTTATCTGGATTTATGATAATATCAAAATTTTCGTCTGAGCCATACTTTTTCTTTAAAGCATTTCTAAACACATCTTCTAAAATCGCCATGAGCGTTACTCGATCAATAAGTTTATCGTCTTTAAACTCTGAGAATGATTCGATTAATGCAATATTTTCCATTATTCTTCTTAATTAAAATTTATTGTAACAATTGCTTCTTTTATTTCTGAGTAAGGAATTTGTTGTTTTTTAACAACCGTTTCCTTTCCTTTTCCTATTTTTTTTGGTTCTCTTGCCGTCCAGGTCAACTCGATTACTTCATCATTTGCACTTACTAATTGGGCTTCAATTATTTCTGAAGCCGTTTTTACTTTTAGTGTTCTTCCTATATTTTTTTTATATTGTCTTACCAATTTTAATGGTGAAGAAACGCCTGCCGAAGCTACTTCTAAAGAAAAATCTAGTTCTTCTCTGTCCAAATTATTATCAATGGCTTTACTAATGTCGATGCAATCTTGCAAAATAACTCCTGTATCTCCGTCTAATATAATTGTTATTTTATTTGCTTCATTTACTGAAAGATCAATTAAAAAAACAGACGGTTTTTCCTTTAATGCATCATTTAATAATTCTAAAACCTTTTCTTTAAACGTCATAAATTTATAAAAAGAGGGAAGCATTGCTTCACTCATTATTTAGTTTCAATAATAAATAACAGTGCAAA
>CALPIE020000122.1 GCA_943323545.2 Bifidobacterium breve
AACAATGAACAATGAACAATGAACAATGAACAATGAACAATGAACACTGAACACTAAAAATGAAATACCTAAATCTTATTCGTTACCAAAATCTACTACTACTTGCTTTTATGCAATTGATTTTTAGATATGGATTCCTAAAATACCAAGACATCTGGCTTTCACTAAGTGATTTACAATACGGATTACTTGTGCTTTCAACGGTACTTCTTGCAGCTGGAGGTTATGTGATAAATGATATTTTTGACCAAGATACAGATGCTGAAAACAAACCAAATCATTCTATTGTTGGCGTTTCAATTTCTGAAGGAAATGCTTATTATATTTATGCTGGGTTAACATTAACTGGGGTTTCTATCGGATTGTACTTGTCAAATGTAATTCAGAAACCCGGATTTGTAGCTATCTTTATCTTTATTGCCGCATTACTTTATTACTACGCCTCTACTTTAAAGCAAATGCTTTTAATTGGTAATATTGTTGTGGCTTTGTTACTTAGTTTTAGCGTTTTAATTATTGGTTTTTTCGATTTATATCCAGCAACTTATGAAGGCAATTTAGCACGAATGTCGCTTGTATTTTCTATTATAAAAGACTATGCGATTTTTGCTTTTATTTTAAATCTTATACGTGAAATGGTTAAAGATTTAGAAGATGTAAATGGAGATTACAATCAAGGAATGAAAACTTTACCTATTGTACTTGGAATAAAAAGGACTTCAAAAGTTGTAACAGTTTTAACTATTATTTCTGTTCTAACAATTGGATATTATTTGTACAATAATATTTTAGAAAACAATCTTTTTATCGCCACAATTTATACTATTATTTTTGTTATAGCTCCATTAATATTTTGTTCAATTCAAATGTGGAATGCAAAAACTAAAAAAGATTTTCATCTCGTTAGTGTCATTTTAAAATGGATTTTGTTTTTTGGTATAGTATCTATAACAGTAATTAATTATAATATCCTTCAAAATGTTACAAGATAAATTAAAAAATTACAATATCATTTTAGCTTCAGGTTCTCCCAGACGTCAACAGTTTTTTAAAGATTTAGATATTGATTTTGAAATACGATTAAAAGAAATTGATGAAATTTATCCACCATCTTTAAAAGCAGAAGAAATTACAAATTATCTTGCTCAATTAAAAGCAGCTGCATTTAAAGGTGAACTTAAAAAAAAGGAGCTTTTAATTACTAGTGATACCATAGTTTGGATGAATAATGAGGCCTTAGGAAAACCAAAAGATTATAATGATGCCTTTACTATTTTGAAAAAATTAGCTAATGCTACTCATGAAGTAATTACATCAGTTTGTTTTACCACAAACCAATCATCACATACAATTTTTGATATTACAAAAGTTACTTTTAATTTATTATCTGATGAAGCCATTTATTATTATCTTGATAATTATAAACCTTTTGACAAAGCAGGAGCTTATGGTATTCAGGATTGGATAGGTTTAATTGGCATATCAAAAATTGAAGGGTCTTACACCAATGTTGTAGGTTTGCCTACTGAAAAAGTTTACCAATATTTAACTACAAAACTTGTTTTAAATAATTAATTTTACAAAAAATTGTAAATAACAAATGGATACAGAAGCAGAAATTAATGCCAAAATCATGAAATTAACTATGGTTATTCAGGAAAATTATCCCGAGTTATCGAAGTATATAAACGAAATGCCAATTACAATTCCCGTTGACACCAATCCGGAAGTGAATATAAAAAACCTTCAAAAATATTACGATACGCTATTAACTTGGTTTCGAAATTATGTTGCCGAACATCAATTAAATTATATTAACCAAAGATCAGAAACTGGAAATCTATAGTTTTTTTTATATAGTATCTGTAAAGAAATATAAAAGAAAAGATTGCTACTTTCATTAATTCCAATATTTAAAAATATTGCAAAAATATAAAGCAAATGCATAACAAAATTATACTTTTACTCCTATTTATAACTGGATATAATGTAACAGCACAACAGCCAGTAAAACCAAATTCGGTAGAAATTTACAACCAAATTCAAAAACTTAATTTCTTAGGAAGCGTTCTCTACATTGCAGCCCATCCTGATGATGAAAACACCCGGCTGATTTCCTACCTATCCAATGAAAAAAAAGCTCGAACTGCTTATTTGTCTATTACTCGTGGTGACGGAGGTCAAAATTTAGTTGGTCCCGAATTGCGTGAATTACTTGGTTTAATTAGAACACAAGAACTTATCGAAGCTCGCAAAATTGATGGAGGTGAGCAATTATTTTCTCGTGCCAATGATTTTGGATATTCTAAAACTCCAGATGAAACATTGCAAATTTGGGATAAAGTAGAAGTATTAAGTGATGTAATTTGGGCCATTCGAAAATTTCAACCCGATGTGATTATCAATCGTTTTGATCATCGTTCTCCCGGAACTACTCATGGACATCATACTGCATCAGCGATGTTAAGTTTTGAAGCTTTTGATAAAGTAAACGATCCTACCGTTTTTCCTGAACAAATTAAATTGGTCTCCACTTGGCAACCCAAACGTTTATTTTTTAATACTTCGTGGTGGTTTTATGGAAGTAAAGAAAAATTTGAAAAAGCTGATAAATCTAATTTATCTCAACTAAAAACAGGAGTTTATTATCAGTCTATAGGTAAATCAAATCAAGAAATTGCAGCTTTAAGTAGAAGTCGTCATCAATCACAAGGATTTGGAAGTACAGGTGCGCGTGGTGAAGAAATAGACTATTTAGAATTCTTAAAAGGCGAATCAATACAAGACAAATCCAATATTTTTGAAGGTATTGACACGACTTGGAATCGATTGAGAAATGGTAAACCTATTGGTGAAATTTTATCAAATGTTCAAAAGAATTTCGATTTTAACAATCCGTCAGCTAGTCTTCCTGAATTGGCAAAAGCGTATGATTTAATTCAAAAGTTAAATAATGATCATTGGAAGGAAATAAAATCTGAAGAAATTAAAAAGATAATTACAGCTTGCGCCGGATTGTATCTTGAAGCCGTTGCCAATTCACAAGAGACAATTAGTAACCAAACTTTAGGTTTGAAGGTCGAAGTAATTAATCGAAGTAATATCGAAATGACTTTAAAATCGATTGCACTTCCCAATGCTACAATTCCTTATGATAACAAAAAATTAGAATTTAATAAAGGTACAACCTACGAATTTGATGTTATTGTTCCAGAAAACGAAAGTTTTACTTCCCCTTATTGGCTAAACGAAAAAGGTACTGTTGGCATGTATAAAGTTGACAACCAAGAAAACATTGGAAAACCCGATGTAATTCGGAATTTGAAAGCAACTTTCTTAATTGAAATTAATAGTATTACTATTCCATTCGATAGAGATATCATCTATAAATACAATGATGATGTAAAAGGTGAAGTATACCAACCACTAGATATTGTTCCGTTAGTGACTTCCAAAATTGCTGAAAAAGTATATATTTTTAATTCTGATAAATCGAAATCAATCAGTGTAAAAATTAGTACTGGAAAAGATGATATTAATGGAAAAATACATTTAGATGTCCCAAATAATTGGACTGTTTCTCCAAATGAAATCACATTTTCATTAAACAAAAAAGGAGAAGAACAATTTGTAAATTTTATAGTTACACCTTCTAAAGATGCCTCTGAAGTTACTTTAAAAAGCGTTGTAACTGTTGATGGAAAAACATACGATAAAGAAAAAATTGACATCAATTATACACATATTTCAAAACAAATGGTTTTAAAATCTTCTGAAGCCAAAGCCATAAAATTGAATATTAAAACTAAAAACGAACGAATTGCTTATATCATGGGTGCTGGCGACGAAGTTCCGAAAAGTTTAATACAAATGGGATATGAAGTCAACATTATAAAGTCTGAAGATATTTCGATGGAAAAACTACAAAATTATGATGTGGTTATGACGGGAATAAGAGCATACAATGTTGCGACTGCATTAGGATTTAAACAAAACATACTGTTTGATTTTGTGAAGAACGGAAAAACCATGATTGTTCAATACAATACTTTAGATGATTTTGTTACCAAAGATATTGCTCCTTTTTCTTTGAAAGTTTCGAGAGATAGAGTAACTGAAGAAAATGCAGAAGTTCGATTTTTAGCACCTGATCATCCTTTACTAAATTATCCAAATAAAATCACAGCTGATGATTTTAAAGGATGGAAACAAGAACAAGGCTTGTATTACCCAAGTGAGTGGGATAAAAATTTTACGCCAATAATTTCATCAAATGATAAAGGAGAATCTCCTAAAAACGGAGCATTACTTGTAGCAAAATACGGTAAAGGAAATTACATTTACACCGGATTAAGTTTCTTTAGAGAACTGCCTGAAGGCGTTGCTGGTGCTTATCGATTAATAGCCAATATGATTGCAATAGGAAATTAATTATGGAAAAAGAAAACCCTTGGAAATCAAGTTACTCCTGGCTTTTAATAATAAATGCTATCTACATTATTATTTTTTTTATTTTAATGCAACTTTTTTATTAAACCATGCAAAAACTAGATTGGTTAATACTTTGTGCTACACTACTTTCTATAGTAGTTTATGGCGTTTATAAAACAAAAGGAAGTAAAAATGTAGAAGAATACATTTTAGGAAATAAAGAAACCAATTGGTGGACAGTTGGACTTTCTGTAATGGCAACCCAAGCTAGTGCCATTACATTTCTTTCTACTCCAGGTCAGGCTTATCATGACGGAATGGGATTTGTACAGTTTTACTTCGGATTACCATTAGCTATGGTAGTTATTTGTGTTACTTTTATTCCAATCTATAACCGATTAAAAGTCTTTACAGCTTACGAATTTCTTGAGGAACGATTTGATTTAAAAACACGTTCTCTTGCGTCCATTTTATTTTTAATCCAACGTGGTTTAGGAACTGGTTTAACCATTTATGCTCCATCTATTATTTTATCTACTTTATTAGGATGGAATCTTACTTTATTAAATATCATAATTGGAATTTTAGTAATAATCTATACTTTTTCAGGCGGAACAAAAGCCGTAAATGTTACTCAAAAACAACAAATGTTTGTAATAATGAGTGGTATGTTTATTACATTCTTTTTGATTTTATATATGTTGCCTAATGATATGACTTTTAGCAACGCCATGCATATTGCCGGTGCGAATGACAAAATGAATATTCTTGATTTTTCTTTTGACCCCGAAAGTCGTTATACTTTTTGGACAGGAATAACGGGTGGTTTTTTCTTAATGCTATCCTATTTCGGAACTGATCAATCACAAGTTGGTCGCTATTTATCTGGGAAATCGGTACGTGAGAGTCAAATGGGACTTATTATGAATGGTTTTCTTAAAGTACCTATGCAGTTTTTTATTTTATTAACTGGAGTTATGGTTTTTGTTTTTTTTCAATTCAATGATGTACCACTTAATTTTAATCCATTAAACAAAAAAATTATAGAAAAATCGAAGTATGCTGATCAATATCATACATTAGAAAAACAACTTACTGCGCTAACTGAAGAAAAAAAAGAATACAATTTATTGTATATGGATCATCTAAATCAAAATTACGATAATCCAATTTTAAGAAATAAATTGGTTGCTATTTCTGGAAAAGAAAAAGATCTAAGAGAACAAGCAAAAGATTTAATAAGTAAAGCTGATAATAAAGCTGAAACAAATGATAAAGATTATGTGTTTTTGTATTTTATATTAAATTATTTACCAACAGGATTAATAGGTTTGCTTTTAGCAGTTATTCTTTCGGCAGCCATGTCGTCATCTGCTTCTGGCTTGACTGCATTAGCATCAACAACGGCTATTGACATTTACAGGAGAAATCTTAAAGAAAAAAAATCAGATAAACATTATGTAAATGCTACAAAATATTTTACTCTACTTTGGGGAGTAATTGCTATTTCATTTGCGTGTATTTGTGCTTTATTTGAGAACTTAATTCAATTAGTGAATATTATTGGATCTATTTTTTACGGTACTGTTTTAGGTATTTTCCTAGTTGGATTTTATATAAAATTTGTAAAAGCAAATGCCATGTTTATTGCTGCTTGTCTAAGTCAAACTATAATATTTTTGATATATTATTTTGCCATATATAATCAACCAAGTGGACAAGAAAAGTTAGGTTATTTATGGCTAAACTTTATTGGGGCAATGTTAACCTTAATTTTATCATTTACTATACAGCTTATTAGTAATCAAAAATCTAATATAAAAGCATAAAAAAACCACAAATTCAAGTTTTTAAAATTGAATTTGTGGTTTATAAATAGTTGCAAATATTATTTACTCCATTCTTTTATACTGTCGTTATTCATTTTTACATAATCATCATTCTTTTCTTTTTCTGCTCCAGCAAGTGATAATTTAGCAGTTGCTATAGCTCCGGTTTTATCTCCCATTTTAGCTTGAACTAATGATTTTTGTCTTAAATACCAAAAAGGAACATCTGCACCTGGTTTTGTCATAGATATCGCTTTATTTAAATAATCCAAAGCTTTATTTAAATCGCCATTAGATTGCAATAAATATTGACCTGAAGAAAAATAATCACCAGCCGTTGGTCCAGCTAAAACTTTTTCTATACTTGCAATAGCAGTTTTTTGTGTTGGCACCTCAAATTTTACTGAAACCATAGTTTTTTCCCAAGAGATATCTAAAGTTGCA
>CALPIE020000123.1 GCA_943323545.2 Bifidobacterium breve
CCAATTCTTCTGTAACATAATGACTCGTAGCACCAATAATTTTCACACCTCTTTTAAAAGCAGAATGATAAGGTTTTGCACCAGGAAAAGCTGGTAAAAAAGAATGATGTATATTGATTATTTTATTTTTATAAAGTGAAATTAAATTAGGCGTGATTATTTGCATATAACGGGCTAAAACAATAAAATCGACATTAAATTTTTGTAATAATTCGATATGCTTTTTTTCACCTTCAATTTTTGTATCTTTAGCAAAAGGAACATGATAAAATGGAATAGAAAAACGATTAGAAATAGGTTTCAAATCTAAATGATTACTAATAATTAACGGAATTTCTATTGGCAATTCACCTGCACTAAATCTTCCTTAAATATCATACAAACAATGATCGTATTTAGAAACAAAAATTGCCATTTTAGGTTTTTGTTCCTGCGTATATAGCTCCCATGTCATTTTTAACGGACCTCCAATTGTAATTTCAAAATCCTTTTTAAATTGATTTGCATCCCATTTTCCTATTGCAAATTCACATTCCAAACGCATAAAAAATACATTCTGATCTGCATCCACATGTTGGTCAAGATAAATAATATTGCCATCACAACTTGCAATAAAACTCGTCACTGTTGCGATAATCGATTTTTGATCTTCACAATGTATTAAAAGTGTAATTCTTTTCATTTTCTTTTTGTTTGAAGCTTTTTCCAGCTGTCCACTATATCTTTTGTACTGAAAAAAATCAGTACAAAAGGATGCCGTTTCTCTCGAAACTTCGGGACTGGGCTAGGCAATTCTTTTCAAATTAAATTTGTTTTTAAATCTAAACTTATTTTTTAAAAAAAGTAGAAATGAATAGTTCTTTTATGTTTTACATAATTTAATAGGCAATTTTTTGAAAATTCAGTAAATTGCACTCCTTTAATTAGAATATAAACAACTGATGTACCCACAAACTCCTTATATCCCAATAAATAAAGTCCGAATTGTAACTGCTGCTTCACTATTTGATGGCCATGATGCTGCTATTAACATCATGCGAAGAATAATCCAATCTACTGGTGTAGAAGTGATTCATTTGGGTCATGACAGAAGTGTCGAAGAGGTTGTAAATACTGCCATTCAAGAAGATGCTAATGCCATCGCGATGACTTCATATCAAGGTGGTCACAATGAGTATTTTAAATACATGTACGATTTACTAAAGGAAAAAGGAGCAGGTCATATTAAAATATTTGGTGGCGGCGGTGGCGTAATTTTACCATCCGAAATTTCAGAATTACACGAATACGGTATCGAACGTATTTACTCTCCTGATGATGGTCGTGCTATGGGATTACAAGGAATGATAAACGATTTAGTGAAACGTTCTGATTATCCAATTGGGGATAAATTAAATGGCGAATTAAGTCACATCGAAGATAAAATTCCAACGGCTATTGCCCGATTAATTTCGGCAGCAGAAAATTTTCCTAAAATTGCAAAACCTACTTTTGATAAAATTCATAAAAACAATGAGACTTCTAAAATTCCAGTACTCGGAATTACAGGTACAGGTGGTGCTGGTAAATCATCTTTAGTAGATGAATTGGTACGACGTTTTTTAATCGATTTTCCAACAAAAACCATCGGATTAATTTCAGTCGATCCATCCAAAAGAAAAACTGGTGGCGCTTTATTAGGAGACAGAATTCGTATGAACGCCATCAACAATTCTAGAGTTTATATGCGTTCGTTGGCGACACGTCAATCGAATTTGGCTTTATCAAAATACGTTTCGGAAGCTATCGAAGTGTTGAAAGCCGCGAAGTACGATATCATCATTTTAGAAACCTCAGGAATAGGGCAAAGTGATACAGAAATTATCGAACATTCCGATGTTTCCTTATATGTAATGACACCCGAATTTGGTGCAGCAACACAATTGGAAAAAATCGACATGTTAGATTTTGCCGACTTGGTTGCACTTAATAAATTTGACAAACGCGGTGCTTTAGATGCGATTCGAGATGTCAAAAAACAATACCAACGCAATCACAATTTGTGGGATGTTGACCCTGATAAAATGCCCGTTTTCGGAACGATTGCATCGCAATTCAATGACCCCGGAATGAACACACTCTACAAATCCATTATGGATAAAATTGTAGAAAAAACGGGAGCCGATTTAAATTCGACTTTCGAAATCACTCGTGAAATGAGCGAGAAGATTTATGTAATTCCACCACATCGAACACGTTATTTATCGGAGATTGCTGAAAACAATAGAAAATACGATGAAACAGCACTTTCTCAAGTTGAAGTAGCTCAAAAATTATACGGAATATACAAAACGATTGAAACGGTTTTCGGAAGCAAACCTACTTTAACCAAAGCGGGAATTGAAGAAACTGTCATTCTGACGAAGGAGGAATCTCATCAATTTTTAGCTTTATTGGTTAAAGAATTCGACCGTATAAAAATGAATCTTGACCCATACAATTGGGAAATTATTTTAAATTGGAATGAAAAAGTAAACAAATATAAAAATCCGATTTACAGTTTTAAAGTCCGCGATAAAGAAATCAAAATCGCAACGCACACCGAAAGTTTATCGCATACTCAAATTCCAAAAATAGCATTACCAAAATACCAAGCTTGGGGCGATATTTTAAAATGGAACTTACAAGAAAATGTACCTGGCGAATTTCCATTTGCTTCAGGATTGTATCCTTTTAAAAGAGAAGGAGAAGATCCATCGCGAATGTTTGCAGGTGAAGGTGGTCCAGAGCGTACCAATAAGCGTTTTCATTACGTCAGTGCAGGATTGCCAGCAAAACGGCTTTCTACCGCTTTTGATAGCGTAACATTATACGGAAATGATCCGAATATTCGCCCAGATATTTATGGGAAAATTGGAAATGCTGGCGTTTCAATATGTTGTTTAGACGATGCTAAAAAGTTGTATTCTGGTTTCGATTTGTGTCATCCAATGACTTCCGTTTCGATGACAATTAACGGTCCGGCACCAATGTTACTCGGGTTTTTCATGAACGCAGCGATCGATCAGAACTGTGAAAAATACATCAAAGAAAATAATTTAGTTGACGATGTTGAAAACAAAATCAACGAAATTTATAAGAAAAAAGGAACAGTACGGCCAAAATACCAAGGCGATTTACCAGAAGGAAATAACGGATTGGGATTAATGTTATTAGGTGTAACAGGGGATCAAGTTTTGCCTGCAGCCGTTTACAAGGATATTAAAATAAAAACCTTAGCACAAGTTCGAGGAACAGTGCAAGCCGATATTTTGAAAGAAGACCAAGCGCAAAATACTTGTATTTTTTCAACTGAATTTGCTTTGCGATTAATGGGTGATGTACAAGAATACTTTATCAAAGAAAATGTGCGTAACTTTTATTCGGTTTCAATATCGGGTTACCATATTGCTGAAGCGGGCGCGAATCCAATAACACAGTTGGCATTTACACTTTCAAATGGTTTCACTTATGTGGAATATTATTTAAGTCGTGGCATGAATATTAACGATTTTGGTCCGAATTTATCATTCTTTTTCTCCAACGGAATCGATCCAGAATATGCAGTAGTTGGTCGAGTAGCTCGAAAAATTTGGGCAAAAGCCATGAAAAATAAATACGGAGCCAACGAAAGAGCGCAAATGTTGAAATACCATATTCAAACATCAGGAAGATCATTGCATGCTCAAGAAATCGACTTTAATGACATTCGAACCACCTTACAAGCTTTGTATGCAATTTATGACAACTGTAATTCGTTGCACACCAATGCGTATGATGAAGCGATTACCACTCCAACGGAAGAATCGGTGAGACGTGCTATGGCAATTCAGTTGATTATTAATAAAGAATTGGGATTGGCAAAGAACGAAAATCCAATTCAAGGATCTTTTATTATTGAAGAATTAACCGATTTAGTTGAGGATGCTGTTTTGCAGGAATTCGATCGAATCACTGAAAGAGGTGGAGTTCTAGGCGCTATGGAAACCATGTACCAACGTTCTAAAATTCAAGAAGAAAGTTTGTATTATGAAACTTTAAAACACACGGGTGAGTTTCCAATAATAGGAGTAAATACTTTCTTGAGTTCGAAAGGTTCTCCAACGGTGATTCCAGCAGAAGTAATTCGTGCTACTGAAGAAGAAAAGCAATATCAAATAGATATGTTGACTAATTTGCATAAGAGCAGTGCCAAAAAAGTATCAGAACAAATCGAACTTTTGCAAACAGCAGCTATCAAAAATGAAAATCTATTTGAATTACTAATGGATGCAACCAAATATTGTTCTTTAGGTCAAATTACTAGTGGATTATTTGAAGTCGGAGGACAGTATAGACGCAATATGTAATATTTAACAATCAATTATTTTTTGTTCAACTACTTTTTTTTAATATTTTTTATTTAATATAAGAAATTGATAATTTTTGCACTTAAACGATTTTTTTCTACATTTAAACGATTTTATTATTTATTAAGTATAAACTTTTAATAAATTTACTTAAAAGTTTTGTTAAAATAGTTTTAAAATTTTAGAAAAAATTCCCCCCAAATCTATCTAATAGCGTAATTTCTAATGTAATGATATTAAATTTTTTTAATCCATTATTATTATGAAAACAAATACTTATTGTTGTCCTGTGTTGACAAATAAATTTACAAAAAGAGTAATAAGTAACTTTAAAGGTTTCGTATTACTTTTCTTTTTTTTAGGGATTTTCTCAACTAGTGTATCAGCTCAGAATTCCTGTTTTATCTCAGGAAATGCTTCAAGCGCTCCTTATCCAAAAGCAAATATTACTGCTGAAATTAATGGAGATCAACTGCAATATCGTGTTACACCTTCTGTGCCTAGTAGTTATTTGTGGACTATTACAAATAATACATCTGGAGCTACATTTATCGGGAGTATATCTCCTGTTGTTAGAGTAAATCCAGGAAGTACGGAAGGCTCTTTTACCTTAACTTGTAGAGTTACAAGATTAGATGACCTTTCTTCGGTTAATACTTGTACAATTTCTGTTGCAGTGAAATCACAATAATATTTGATTATTTATTATAAAGATTTTAACCCCAAAATCTGCAAACTTTACTTAAAATATTATGGTGTCATTAACACAAATATTTTTTTATTATGAAAACAATTAAAATAAACTGTCCAATTATGACAAAAAATACTTTGAAAAAAGTTGCAATATTATTTTTGTTTGTAGCGACTTTTGCAACTGGTGCTTTTGCACAGAATTCATGTTTAGTTCAAGGTTATACGGGTACAGTTAATCCTCCCGGCAGTCCCGTGCTTCCTGGACCTTATCCAGCATCTATTATAGAGTCTTGTGCTAATGGAGTTAACTTAAAGTATATTGCAACTCCGTCAATACCTAGTACTTATAGTTGGGCACTTTCCACAAATACTTCAGGAGCTTCTATTATTGGTTCAACAACGGCTCAATTTATTGAAGTTACGCCAGGTAGTTCAGGTGGTTCTTTTACCTTAACTTGTACTGTTACTGGTATTAATGATAATACTGAAATTAATATTTGTGCAGTATCCGTTGCTGTTTATAGACCAAACGTGGTTGGTATACCAGCTTCGCGTTGTGGACCAGGTAATCTAACTCTTGGTGCAAGTGGTTTTGGTGTTCATGGTGTTCCAAAATGGTATGATGCTCCAAGTGGAGGTTCTTTAATAGGATCTGGTGCATCTTTTCCAATAATTGGGTTAACAACAACAACTTCTTTCTGGGTTTCTACCCTAATAACTACACCTTTTCTTGGTTTACAGTGTGTAGGTCCAAGAGTAGAAGTTATAGCAACTATAAAGCCTATACCTTCATGTAATATAACCGGGAACGATAATGTTTGCCCTGGTACTACACATACCTATACTTCAACACCAGTTCCATCAGATGGTGTTTCACACTCCTGGTCAATTGTGGGTGCAACTATAAATGGATCACTTACAGGGCCATCTGTTTCGGTTACAGCACCAACAACATGTACACCTTATACTTTAACAGATAATATAACAAGAGATGGTTGTGTAAGTTCATGTACACAAACTTTTAATGTAGTTTCTCCTTTACCGCAATTTACTAATTGTGGACAAACCATTGCGTTGGGATGTAACCCTACATTGCCAACATGTGCCACAATAGGCACAGCACCATTTGGAGGTGCAATTACTGCAAGTAATTCATGTGGTCCAGTAACTGTAACTTGTGAAGCAGGAGCCGTAACTGGAAATGCTTGTAACAAACAACAGATATTTACTTTTTCAGCAACAGCATGTGGGCAAACCAATACTTGTACACGTACCTTTACTTGGACCGTTTCAACGGCACCAGTTATGGCGAATTGTGGACAAACCATTGCATTGGGATGTAACCCTACATTGCCAATATGCGCCACAATAGGTAACGCTCCATTTGGAGGAGCCGTTACAGCAAGTAATGAATGTGGACCTGTGACAGTAACTTGTGATGCAGGACAGATAACAGGAAATGCTTGTAACAAACAACAAATATTTACATTCACAGCAGTAGCTTGTGGACAAACAACCACTTGTACACGTACCTTTACTTGGACTGTTTCAAC
>CALPIE020000124.1 GCA_943323545.2 Bifidobacterium breve
ATTACGGGTTGGCATAACGCAATCGAACATATCGATTCCTAATGCAATATTTTCAAGAATATTTATCGGAGTTCCCACGCCCATTAAATAACGCGGCTTGTCTTCGGGAAGTATTTCACAAACCACTTCAGTCATGGCATACATTTCTTCAGCAGGTTCACCTACCGATAATCCACCAATTGCATTTCCTTGTTGTCCTGAATTGGCGATGTATTCTGCCGATTGCTGACGCAAATCTTTGTATGTACTTCCTTGAACAATCGGAAAAAACGTTTGATCGTAACCGTATTTTGTAGGTGCTTTTTCCAAATGATTAATACATCGGTCGAGCCAACGGTGTGTCATGTGCATCGAACGTTGTGCATATTTATAATCGCAAGGATACGGAGTACATTCATCAAATGCCATGATGATATCGGCACCAATGGTACGTTGGATTTCCATTACATTCTCTGGTGTGAAAACGTGGTACGAACCGTCGATATGCGATTTGAACTTCACCCCTTCTTCCTTAATTTTTCGATTTGCAGATAATGAATACACTTGATAACCACCCGAATCAGTTAAGATATTTCTGTCCCAATTCATAAACTTGTGCAAACCACCTGCTTTTTCAAGAATGGCCGTTTGCGGACGAAGGTATAAATGATACGTATTTCCGAGGATAATATCGGGATTAATTTCATCTTTCAATTCGCGCTGGTGTACTCCTTTTACCGAAGCAACGGTGCCAACTGGCATAAAAATAGGCGTTTCAATTACACCATGATCGGTAGTAATTGTTCCGGCTCTGGCTTTAGAATTAGGGTCTTTTTGTAGTAAATCGAATTTCATTGTATCTTTTATGGTGGGCAAAGATAAATTATTTCGGATTTAGTCTCGATACTTCAGGATGACATTTAGGATTTTATTTAACATATTTATTGGGCGTGTCCCCGATTGGCAAAAACTACGTTTTACAAACTTATTTTTGTCCAACGGGGGCGTGCTATTCGCTCTATCTTTTGTTCTGCTTCGGCCATTGCTCCTCCTGGCTCCTCCGCTAAAACAGTTCGTTGAACTGTTTATGCTTGGCCCTACAAAAGGATGCCGCTGCTATCACTCACGCAAACAAAAATAACTTCCAATTGCTAATAACTATTAACAAATTCATTTGCCCTACCAAAAAATAACTTTTACTTTTGTATCATTACAATTTTTAACTACACAAAATGGCTGACACACAACAACTAAACGCTTTAACAATTCAAGTCCGCAGAGACATTCTACGCATGGTTCATGCCGTAAATTCGGGACATCCCGGAGGTTCTTTAGGATGCACCGAATTTTTTGTCGCGTTGTATCAAAAAATCATGACACGCAAAGACGGTTTTGATATGGACGGAATTGGAGAAGATCTATTCTTCCTTTCCAACGGTCATATATCACCAGTATTTTACAGCGTTTTGGCGCGAAGTGGTTATTTTCCGGTTTCGGAATTAGCGACTTTCAGAAAACTGAATTCGAGATTACAGGGACACCCAACTACACACGAAGGATTACCAGGCGTTCGAATGGCATCGGGTTCGTTAGGGCAAGGATTATCAGTAGCAATCGGAGCGGCTCAAGCCAAAAAACTCAACAACGACAATCATTTGATTTACTCGCTTCACGGTGATGGCGAATTGCAGGAAGGTCAGAATTGGGAAGCCATTATGTATGCTTCTGCCAAAAAAGTCGACAATTTAATTGCTACGATTGACCTTAACGGAAAACAAATCGACGGAACCACCGACGAAGTGTTGTACATGGGAAGCATCAAAACCAAATTTGAAGCTTTCGATTGGGACGTACTTGAAATTAAAGAGGGGAACAACCTTGATGCAATCCTAACCGGAATGGCCGATGCCAAATCAAGAACAGGAAAAGGAAAACCCGTTTGCGTTTTATTGCATACCGAAATGGGGAATGGCGTCGATTTTATGATGAACACCCACGCTTGGCACGGAAAAGCTCCGAATGATGATCAATTGGCAATGGCCTTGAGTCAGAATTATTCGGAAGACGAAATAGATTATTAAATAAAAACATTGTGACTTCGCGCCTTTGTGGCAAATAAATAAAACATGAAAAAATACACCAACACAGGAAGTAAAGATACACGTTCAGGATTCGGAGCAGGAATGACCGAACTCGGACAAAAAAATGAAAATGTGGTAGCACTTTGCGCCGACTTAATCGGTTCGTTAAAGTTCGACGATTTCAAAAAAAACCATCCAGAACGTTTTTTCCAAATCGGAATTGCCGAAGCCAACATGATTGGCATCGCAGCGGGTTTAACCATTGGCGGGAAAATTCCGTTTACCGGAACCTTCGCTAACTTTTCGACAGGAAGAGTTTACGATCAGATTCGCCAATCGGTTGCGTATTCCGACAAAAATGTAAAAATTTGTGCTTCTCACGCTGGATTAACTTTAGGCGAAGACGGAGCCACACATCAAATTCTAGAAGACATTGGGTTAATGAAAATGCTACCCGGAATGACCGTAATTAACACTTGTGATTACAACCAAACCAAAGCAGCGACTTTAGCTATTGCCGATCATCACGGTCCGGTTTACTTGCGTTTTGGCCGTCCAGTGGTGCCGAATTTTATGCCGTCTGACGAACCGTTTGTAATTGGAAAAGCCATCGTTTTAAACGAAGGAACTGATGTCACTATCATTGCCACCGGGCATTTAGTTTGGGAAGCGTTATTGGCTGCTGAAGAATTGGAAGCAAAAGGAATTTCGGCAGAAGTAATTAACATCCATACCATAAAACCTTTAGACGAAGAAGCCATTTTAAAATCGGTTGCGAAAACGGGTTGCGTGGTAACTGCTGAAGAGCATAATATTTTAGGAGGTTTGGGAGAAAGTGTGGCACGAACATTAGCGCTTAATCATCCGAAGCCGCAAGAATTTGTTGCCGTTCAGGATTCCTTCGGCGAAAGCGGCACTCCAGAACAATTAATGGAAAAATACAAATTGAACAAACAAGCTATTGTTGAAGCTATATCTAAAGTACTTAAAAGAAAATAGTTTTATTTTTAAAATAAAAAAAATCCCATTCAAAATTAGAATGGGATTTTTTTATTAGTGACAACTAGCGTCTAAATGTTTTCGTAATCGCGTTGGTGTTGTATAATCTGGAGAAGCACCACAGCTTGGTATTCCTTTAGTCTCATCTATTAATAATGTAGCAGGATCATCTACTGCTGCGCCATTGAACGGATAATAAAAAGTATTTCCGCTTACAATATATTTAATTTCTTCTCTTGTTAAAGTAGCATCTGCATCATCATCTACATCAAATGCATTCGGAGTTCCATCTTGATCAGTATCGTCTTCATATGTTGTATCATTATCTCTTATATAACCATCGCCATTAATGTCTTCTTGAAAGGAAAGAACACCATCACTATCATTATCTACACGTTGTACTTCATACAATTTAAAATTAAACATTAGTGGTGAATACGCCGGAATATCAGAGGCTGAATTTGAATAGTAAGCTAAGCCCGAAGGAATAAACATTACACCAGCTCCAAAATTAGAATAAGTAATAGTTCCGTCTGGATTACTTGCATAACTACCTGTTTTAAATTTCGGAAAAATTTCTGTCCATCCCCGAATTACACCACTTAAACTAAAATAAGATTGTGGATAATTATTAAAGTCAAAAACAGTCATATCTTCGTTTAATAGTTGCCCTTTGTAAGCTGCTAAAACTCCATCTAAATTACACGGAGATTTACTTGTTGGTCCGGTTCCTTGTCGCAATTGCAAATAATAAACAATGTATGTTATCCCATCTTTATCAACTGGCCATTCTAATAAATTTGCATTATGAGTTGTAGCATTTGATCCCCAAATTGAAGTTGGATCTAATTCAGGCACAACTGTATAAGTAACATCTTGATCATCATTAAAGCCGGGGTGATTTGTTACTGTAATAGCATGTGTTTTTAAAAATTTTTGGATAGAATCTAAATCAGCTTGGTATTGTGTTGCAAAATCTCTAATTGGTGCTCTTTCTGTTTCTTCAGTTTTAGAACAACTAATAGCCACAATGCTTAAAACAAGAAATAGTAAGACTTTGAAAACGTTTTTCATAATAACAATCAATTTTTTGCGCAAGATACAATATTGATTTATTTTTGTAAATTATTTAACTAGGTTTTTAGAAAAAAATATGAGAGTAGACAAATATTTATGGTGTGTGCGTTATTACAAAACTCGTAATATGGTTACAGAAGCTTGTAAAAAAAATCACATAACTGTAAATGGCCTTGTTGCTAAAGCATCTAAAGAAGTATTTGCAAGTGATAAAATTACTTTTAGAAAAGACCAAATTGTTCATATAGTTTCTGTACTAGATATTCCGGATAATCGTGTGGGAGCAAAATTAGTTGACATGTATAGAAAAGATGAAACTCCGGCTGAATCTTTTGCTCATTTAGAACTTTTAAAATTATCTAAAGAACATTACCGAAAAACAGGTACTGGCAGACCTACTAAAAAGGACAGAAGAGATTTAGATGATATTTCATTTTCAACCGACACTAATGAAACTGAATAAAAACTATTGGGAAAATCGATATATAAATAACGATATTAGCTGGGATACGGGAGAAATAACTACACCATTAAAAGATTATTTTGACCAATTAACAGATAAATCATTAAAAATATTAATTCCTGGAGCTGGAAATAGTTATGAATTAGACTATCTAACTAATAATGGTTTTGAAAATGTTTTTGTTTTAGATATTGCAAAAATTCCACTTGAAAATTGTAAAAAAAGAACAAATTCTATTTCCGATGAAAAATTTATTAAAGCTGATTTTTTTGAACATACAAATCAATATGATTTAATTGTAGAACAAACTTTTTTCTGTGCATTAGAGCCACATTTAAGAAAAAAATATGTTGAAAAAATGACCTCTTTGTTAAAACCAAATGGAAAATTAATTGGTTTGTTTTTTGAATTTCCTTTAACGACAGTTGGCCCTCCATTTGGTGGGTCTAAAGAAGAATATATAAATCTATTTCAAGATGATTTCACTATCAAAGTATTAGAAAAAGCATATAATTCAATTAAACCACGAAAAGGGAACGAACTCTTTTTTATATTTACCAAAAAATAAATTAGGATGAGCTATAATATTATTTTAACCCACCAGGAAATTCAACATAAAATAAAAAGAATAGCCTATCAAATCTATGAAACTTTTGTAGATGAAGAGAGTATTGTTATTGCTGGTATAGCATCTAATGGTTTTATTTTTGCAAATAAAATTGCTGAAGAATTAGAAAAAATTACTTCAATTAAAGTAATTTTATGCGAAGTAACAATTGATAAATTACATCCTAATAACTCAATAACTACCTCTATCTCAAAAGAAGTCTATGAAAATAAAGGACTTGTTTTAGTAGATGACGTTCTGAATTCGGGGACTACTTTAATTTATGGCGTTAAACATTTTCTTGAAGTCCCAATTAAAAAATTCAAAACAACTGTTTTAATTGATAGAAATCATAAAAAGTATCCTGTAAAAGTTGACTTTAAGGGTATATCACTTTCAACATCTTCGCAGGAACATGTAGCTGTAATTTTTGAAGAAACAAATTCTTACGCTTATTTAAGCTAATAAAGTTTTAATTTCAGCAACAATTTCAGCAACGGATTTGTCATCAACTACAATTACAAACTTGGCTTGATGATAATAATAGCTTCTATCAAAAAGATGTTTTGCAATATAATCCTTTAGTTCTTCATTTTTTAATGAAACAAGTAAAGGCCTATTAATTTTTTCATTTTTGAGTCTATCATATAAAGTACTAACTGAAGCTTTTAAATATATAGAAATACAATTATCACTTTTAAGCAATTCATGATTATTGTAATAACAAGGTGTACCGCCTCCTGTACTTAAAACAAAAGATTCATTTGATTCCATTTTTTCTAAAAAAAGTTCGTGTTCTAGTTTTCTAAAATACAATTCCCCTTTGGTTGAAAAAATTTTTTCAATGCTCATTTTCGATTTATTTTCAATCAAAATATCCAACTCAACGCTTAAAATATGTAGTTCTTCAGCTAATTTTTTTGCTATAACCGACTTACCACTACCCATATACCCCACTAAAACTATTTTCATATTACTAATAAATCCTTATATATTAAGACATTAACATTGATAAATAAAAAAAGGTAAATTTAAAATAAAATAGCTTTGAAAAATTAATAATAACGTCTTATATTTGCACCCGCGTTGAAGAAATGCAAATGACTTGATAGCTCAGTTGGTAGAGCACATCACTTTTAATGATGGGGTCCTGGGTTCGAGCCCCAGTCAGGTCACTTTTTAATATTATTTTCAAGTTAAGACTTGATAGCTCAGTTGGTAGAGCACATCACTTTTAATGATGGGGTCCTGGGTTCGAGCCCCAGTCAGGTCACTTCAAAGCGTTCGATTTTCGGATGCTTTTTTTTTAGGCCACGTGGAGAAACGGTAGACTTGCCATCTTGAGGGGGTGGTGCTCGAAAGGGCGTGTGGGTTCAAATCCCA
>CALPIE020000125.1 GCA_943323545.2 Bifidobacterium breve
GGTTTTCCTTTGGTTAACATAAATTGAATTCTTTCCAATGTTTTTCTTTCCGTACATAAACTCAAGAAAGCTTCCCGTTCAATATCCAATAGATATTGTTCACTTACTAAAGTAGGTTCTGATAAATCGCCACCCGCCATTACATAAGCGAGTTTATTGGCAATTTTTAAATCGTGTTCCGAAATGTATTTCCCGGCTACCATTTGATTGGTTCCGACTAAGAACATTCCCAATGCTTGTTTTCCTAACACTTTTACATCTTTGCGTTGGATAGGTTGTGTGTATCCTTGTTCTGCCATTTGCAATGCGATTTGCTTGGCAACGGCAATTTGACGGTCTTTGTTGACTACCACTATATCTTTACCTTTTTGTAGAATTCCGGTATCAAAAGCTTCATATGCAGAAGTTGCAACTTTAGCCATGGCTACGGTTAAGAAGTACTCTTGTAGTACATTTAATTCCACATCGTTTTTATGAAACAAATCCGAAGCACGCAATGCCATTTCTTTTGAGCCACCGCCACCCGGAATAACGCCAACACCAAATTCTACCAAACCGATATACGTTTCCGCTGCAGCGACCACACGATCGGCATGCATGCTCATTTCGCAACCGCCGCCCAAAGTCATTCCGTGGGGAGCCACAATTACCGGAGTAGAAGAGTAGCGCACGCGCATCATAGTATCTTGAAAATACTTTATTGCCATGTTCAATTCTTCGTATTCTTGTTCGACTGCCATCATGAAAATCATTCCGATGTTAGCGCCGACAGAGAAATTGGCACCTTGATTTCCTATCACCAAACCGTTGTATTCTTTTTCGGCCAAGTCAATTCCTTTATTGATTGCTGCGAGAACGTCGCCACCGATGGTATTCATTTTCGATTGGAATTCTAGATTCAGAATTCCGTCTCCTAAATCAGTAATAACTGCTCCGCTATTGCTCCATATTTTTTTGCTTTCGCGGATGTTGTTTAGTATGATGTAACTATCTTGTCCTGGGATTTTGTTTTGAGATTTTGATGGTATATTATAGAAATAAGAAGCACCTTCTTTAATTGAATAAAATCTAGAAATACCTGAAGCTATCATATCTGTAACCCAAGCAGCTGGATTAAATCCTTCAGCTTGCATTAATGTGATTCCTTTTTCTACTCCAATAGCATCCCAAATTTCAAACGGACCATTTTCCCAACCGAAACCTGCTTTCATCGCATCGTCGATTTTGTAGAATTCGTTAGTAATTTCAGGAACACGATTAGAACAATATGCAAACATAGCGGCGAAATTCTTTCGATAAAAATCGCCTGCTTTGTCTTTTCCTTTTACTAAAACTTTAAAACGATCAATGGGTTTGTCGATTGTTTTGGTTAATTCTAAAGTAGCGAAAGATGCTTTTTTAGCAGCTCTGTATTCTAAAGTATTTAAGTCTAATGATAATATTTCTTTTCCTTCTTTTTTATAGAAACCTTGACCGGTTTTACTTCCCAGCCATTTGTTTTCCATCATTTTGTTTATGAAATCTGGAAGTTTGAATAAATCATGCGCTTCGTCGTTTGGGCAATTGTCATAAATTCCGTTAGCCACATGAACCAATGTATCCAAACCAACCACATCAACTGTTCGGAAGGTTGCCGATTTTGGACGACCAATTACGGGACCGGTTAATTTATCAACTTCTTCGATGGTTAAGCCCATTTCTTTTACCAAGTGAAACAAACTTTGGATGCCGAAGATTCCAATACGATTTCCGATGAATGCCGGAGTGTCTTTAGCTATTACAGAAGTTTTTCCTAAATATTTAGATCCATAATCAAATAGAAAATCTAATACTTCTGATGAAGTTTTTGGTCCCGTAATAATTTCAAACAATTTCAAATAACGGGCAGGATTAAAGAAATGCGTACCGCAGAAATGTGCTTGAAAATCATCGCTTCTTCCTTCACTCATGAATTGAATTGGAATACCAGAAGTATTCGATGTCACTAAAGTTCCCGGTTTTCGGTATTTGTCAATTTGTTCAAATACTAATTTTTTGATATCCAAACGTTCAACAACGACTTCTATAATCCAATCGTAATTGGCTATTTTTGACATATCATCAGTAGTATTACCAGTTGTAATTCTACTAGCAAATTTCTGACTGTAAATAGGAGATGGGTTTGATTTTAAGGCATTTGCTAAATGTTCGTTTACAATACGATTGCGAACTATTTTATTATCAAGACTCAATCCTTTCTTTTCTTCAGTTTCTGTTAAAGCATTGGGAACGATGTCTAGTAGTAATACTTCCAAACCGATGTTAGCAAAATGACAAGCAATACCCGATCCCATTATTCCGGATCCGATTACCGCCACTTTTTTAATTATTCGTTTCATATTATTTGATATATTTTTAAAATATTTTTTTTTCTGCAATCAAATTATTTATTATATCAGATACTTCCGTAAAATGATTCAGTTTTTCTTCTGATATGTTTTTTTTAATTACTTCATTAAATTTAAGAACAGTTGATTTTGATAATTCTCTTTTTTCTTTACCCAAATCGGTAAGATAAATTAAAACACCACGGCCATCGTCTGGATTTTTCTTTCTGAATATCAACCCTTTTTCTTCTAATGTTTTTAAAGTACGAGATAAACTAGTTGGTTCCATCCCCATTCGATTGCTTATAAAGGTAGAAGGTGTTCCGTCCTCCTTATCAATACTTAATAGAGCAAATCCGATAGCCGTCGAACCATCAAATTTAGAAGCTTCTTCGTTGTACATTCTGGAGACTGCTTGCCATGTTGCTCTTAATATGTAATCTATTGTTTTTTCTTTCATAGTTGAAAATAGATATTGCTTCTCCTGTTCAATTAAAGCTTCGAGTCAAAGATAATAAAAAATACTATGCACGCATAATAAATTTAAAAATATTTTTATTTAAGTATAGACATAAAAAAAACTCCCCAATTTCTTGGAGAGTCTTTGAAATTATAAATAAAAATGTTTATTTCATTTTTCCATTGGTAACAGCAATAGCAGCTCCTACAACGGCGGCAACAACAAGGGAAGCTACCACATCAATAGCTACCATTTTAACATCGATGGTGTCTTTGTACATGTTACCAAAGAAATTATTGGCAAGCGACATAAATAATGCAACGCCAACAGCAAATTTAATACCTGGTACACATTGTGATACAGTTTCGCCTTGTGCAAAAATGTAGGACAACATAAAACCAAACGACATGCAACCTAAGAATATAAACATAATGTTTTCTGGTCCTGAACCTTCTGGCGCTGGAAATGTTTCTTTTAGTAAGATTCCCCAAATTAGCCATCCCATGAGGAAGTCAACAATTCCGCCAACAATTCCTCCAACAATAAAGTTTTTTACATTCATAATTTATATAGTTTTATTGGTTAATGTGATAAAATTATAAAAAATTAAGAATCGTTTAGCTAGTTAATTTGTTACTTATCAACCATTTATAAGATTGAATTGTTCATAACAAATAAAAGGCCTTTGATAAAAGGAGTTAATAAAATTTAATTGGAATAGATTTTTGTATAAAGATTTTTGTATTTATCTAGAATAATTTTTCTTTTCATTTTCATCGTAGGCGTTAGGTGTCCGTTTTCAATATTCCAAATATCTGGCGTGAGTTCAAAACGTTTTATTTGCTCCCAACTTCCAAATTTTTTATTTATTTCGCTTACTTCTTCCTGAATACGTTCAATTAATTTAGGATTTGAAATGATTTCTTCATTTTTATTTCCAATCTCAAGTTGATGAATTTTCGCCCATTCTTTTACAAAATCAAAATTGATTTGAATCAAAGCTGCAGGCATTTTTTGTCCATCACCAATCACCATAATTTGTTCAATAAAACGTGATTGTTTCATGGCATTTTCTAATAACTGAGGTGAAATATATTTACCACCCGAAGTTTTAAACATTTCCTTTTTACGATCTGTAATTTTTAAAAATCCTTCAGAATCAATTTCACCAATATCACCCGTGTGAAAAAAACCATCTTTCATTACTTCATTGGTTTGATTTTCATCTTTATAATATCCCAACATTATATTTGGTCCTTTACATAAAATTTCACCGTCTTCAGCAATTTTCACTTCAACCTTATCGATAACTTTACCAACAGTTCCAATTTTAAAACCATTGTTTCTCATATCATTTATTGCTACTAGAGGAGAAGTTTCAGTTAATCCATAACCCTCCATTATAGTGATTTCTGCAGCTGCAAAAATTCGGGCTAATCGAGGTTGTAGTGCGGCACTTCCGCAGGCAATAAGTTCTAAATTTCCACCAACAGCTTCTTTCCATTTGCTGAAAATAAGTTTTCGGGCAATCTTAAGTTGAAATTCGTAAAACCATCCATTTCTGCCATAAGGTTCAAACCGCTCACCTAAATTAATTGCCCAAAAGAAAAGCATTTTTTTTATTCCTTTTAGTTCATTACCTTTTGTATATATTTTATCATATACTTTTTCAAGTACACGAGGTACACCTGTCATTAAATTGGGTTTGACTTCTCTTAGATTATCGCCGATTTTATCTAAAGATTCTCCGAAATAAATTGAAATACTATAATATTGACACAAGTACAAATAAAATCTTTCGAGTATATGGCATACAGGCAAATAGCTCATCGTTCTATAATTACCTTCTACATATGGAATTCTCATAGCACCAGCAAATACATTAGATACTATATTTTGATGTGATAACATTACGCCTTTTGGTTGTCCAGTAGTTCCAGAGGTATAAATAATTGTAGCTAATTCTTCAGGCTTCACATTATTTTTTCGATCTTCTACAACATCTTGATTGCTTTGATCTTCGCCGAAAACCAGGAGTTCTTTCCAATTTTTACAATTTTCAATTTCGTTAAAGGAATATACTTCTTTTAGAGTAGGTACATTTTGTTTTATCAAATTTACTTTTCGTAACACTTCAACATCCGAAACAAAACAATATACAGCTTCACTATGATTAAGAATATATTCATAATCATTTTCAGAAATGGTTGGGTAAATTGGGATATTTTGTGCACCAGTTTGCAAAACACCAATATCTAGAATGTTCCATTCGGTTCTATTAGTAGAAGAAATAACAGCAATTTTATCATTTTTTTTTACGCCAAGTCTTAATAATGCTCTTGAAATTGCATTGGCTTTATTGATATATTCTTGAGTTGAAGTTTTTACCCATATACCATTGTATTTAGTTACCAAACAATCTGGAATATTATTTTTTTCTAATTGATAATGCGCAAAATCGAAGAGACGAGAAATATTAACCATTTATTGTAATTTTGGATGCAAATTAATTAATAAATCATAGATTAACAATATATTTTTATATATACTTATTCTATTTAGTAATTTTGCAATTAATTGAAAATAATTACATGAATAAATTTCCCCGATTTAATGAATATAAAATCTTGTTTTACAGAATAGGTTTGGCTTATTTATTTTATATGATTTCGCGTATTTTATTTTTTGTCTATAATGAGAATTTAATTAAAATCGATTCGGCAATCGATTTTTTAAAGCTTTCCTATCACGGAATTGCATTTGACACCACTACAATATTGTATGTAAATTCGTTATTCATTTTATTGTCTATTTTTCCTTTAATTATTAATGCTAAAAAAGGATATCAAAAGTTTTTGTTTTATCTATATTTTATAACCAATTTGTTAGCTTATACTGCAAATTTTATTGACTTTATTTACTATAAATATACTTTTAACAGAAGTACCAGAGCATCTTTAGATATTCTAGAAAATGAAAGTAATAAAACACGTTTGTTTTTAAACTTTTTGGTCGAATATTGGCATGTCTTTTTCCTATTTTTCTTATGTGCTTTTGTTTGGATTTACTTATATAAGAAAATAAAAGTAATTCATCATAAACCCAATCCTACATTGAAATATTTCTTAGCTTCTATGGCAAGCTTTTTATTGTTTACGGCTTTGTGTATTGGCGGAATTCGGGGTGATTTCAGAAAGAGCACACGTCCTATTAACCTGCTTGATGCAAGTCGATTTGTAACAGATGCCTCTCAAGCCGATTTTGTTTTGAATACGCCATTTGCCATTATTAGAACATGGAATACCAATACATTTAAAAAAATAAATTTAGTAGATAATGCTACTATAGATTCACTTATTGTTCCAATAAAAAAGTATAAAAATAATCCTAAAACTAAACCAAATATTGTCATTTTTATATTAGAAAGTTATGCTAAAGAATATATTAGTTCTTTCAATACAGCAATGAAGATTCCCAATTACAAAGGGTATTCTCCATTTGTAGATTCGTTGGCACAACATAGTTTGATTTTCACTAATGGCTATGCAAATGGCTATAAATCTATTCATGGAATGTCGTCTGTAATAGCAGGAATACCTTCTTTTAAAGATGCTTTTACGTCATCGCCTTATCCAAAACAAAAGATCGAATCGTTGGTTTCTGTTTTGAAAAGTGAAGGATATGACACCTCTTTTTTTCATGGCGCTCCGAATGGTTCGATGGGTTTTTTAGGTTTCGGAAATATATTGGGTTA
>CALPIE020000126.1 GCA_943323545.2 Bifidobacterium breve
AATTCTTGTTTTAATATGCCATTTATTCTTTCTGCCACAGCATTTTCATATGGATCCGAGTTTTGTGTCATACTATGCAAATATATATCTATTAAACAGTACGTTGTATTACATAGTACTTAATTTTAACATTTTTTTAACATTTATATTATTTTTCATTTAATAGATTATTTAAAAACGATAAGACTTTAATGGATAAATTATGTTACAACTATTTATTTAATATAACATAATTTTAACAGAAAAAGCCACGTTTTACGTGGCTTTATAATAATATTTAAGACTAATTATTTTGAAAGAAAAGCTAAAACATTTTTCTCAATACGTTCATATATATTCGATATATCTGCTTTAACAAATTGTTCTCCTAAAATATTCTCGTATAATTCGATATAGCGTTCTGAAACCGATACTATATATTTATCTGTCATGTCTGGAATCTTTTGTCCGTCTTTTCCTTGAAAGCCATTCTGAATTAACCAACGACGAACAAACTCTTTTGACAATTGTTTTTGCTCTTCTCCCCTATCTTGTCTATCTTGATAACCTTCAGCATAAAAATAACGAGAAGAATCTGGAGTGTGAATTTCATCAATTAAAACAATTTTACCCTCTTTTGTTTTTCCGAATTCATATTTGGTATCTACTAAAATTAATCCACGTGATGCCGCAATTTCAGTTCCTCTTTGATATAAGTCGCGAGTATACTTTTCTAAAACCAGATAATCAGCTTCCGATACAATTCCGTTTGCTAAAATAGCTTCTCGAGAAATATCTTCATCATGAGAACCATTATCGGCTTTTGTTGTTGGTGTAATAATTGGTCCCGAAGTTTCGGGAGGAAATTTATCGTTTTCTTTTAAACCTTCTGGCATAGTCACACCGCAAATTATTCGTTTTCCTGAGGAGTATTCTCGTGCTGCATGTCCGGAAAGGTAACCGCGAATAACCATTTCTACTTTAAAAGGTTCGCATAAATGTCCGACTGCAACATTTGGATCAGGAGTTGCAATTAACCAATTGGGAACAATGTCTTTTGTCAATTCCATAAATCGAGTTGCAATTTGATTTAGAATTTGTCCTTTATAAGGAATCCCTTTTGGCAAAACAACATCAAATGCAGATAATCTATCAGTAGCAATCATAACAAGTAATTCATCATTAATGTTATAAACTTCTCTGACTTTTCCTCGATATACTGATTTTTGGTTTGGAAATTGAAAATTTGTAGAAGTAATAGTGTTCATTATAGTTGTGTTGTGAACTGCAAAAGTAATTTGTTTTTTGGGATTTTAAAAGAGAAATTACAACACCGATTTTCTAATTATAGCATTGAAAAGTTGGTATCCTAGTAATCTTCTTAAGAATTTCATGAAATTAGCATCAAAACCTATGGTATATCTTTTAAAGTTTTTGGATGGATTTTCAGCAATATTAAAAATTTTACTAACTATAATTGGAAGTAAATCAGAATTTTTATTCGATTTCTTTGTCAATAGTTCCGATATTTTATTCATCAGTTTATTGTAAGTCGGAATTGATGTTTCCTCCGATTTTGTTACATTCTTTTGAAAATCGGTTTGAATATTTCCAAATTGAACCGTACTTACTTGAATATTGAAATCCATTAATTCATATGCCATACATTCCGAAAAGCTTTCTACTGCTTGCTTTGTTGAATGATAAAAACTACCTAAAGGTAAATTAACCAATCCGGCTACAGAAGTTATATTTATAAACTGTCCTTTATTTTGTTCTCTAAAAACAGGAATAAAAGCCCTACATATTTTTACAACTCCTAACCAATTAATGTCAACAATACTATCAATTTTATTATCTTCTGATAATTCTACAAAACTTCTATAACCTACTCCTGCATTGTTAATAACAACATCTATTTGATGGAATTCATTTAAAATTGCAGTTTTTGCGTATTCAATACTTTGAGTTGAAGTAACGTCTAATTCAAAACATTTAATATTGGGAAAATTTTGAAGTTCCTTTCCTTCTTCCAAGTAAATCATGGTAGCAATTACTTTCCAATTATTTTGCGCAAAATATTTGGCTAATTCTTTTCCTAATCCGCCACCAGTTCCTGTAATAAGTACGTTTTTCAAAATTTATTTTTGTAAAGTAATAAGTGTAATTGCAAACATAAGGCGTTTTAAAGCGATACGCAAAAGTTTTTGTTTTTATAAAAAATGAAGCGAACCTGAATAAAACTATTCAGGTTCGCAAAAAACTTCAAAATTATTGTTGTAAAAATTAATCTATATTTTCAATACTTTTATAAGCATCAATCACTTTTTTAACCAATCTGTGGCGTACAATATCTTTATCATCTAAATAAATAATTCCTATTCCTTCTACATCTTTCAAAATAAGAATTGCTTCTTTCAATCCCGAAATTGTTCTTCTTGGTAAATCAACCTGACCTGGATCACCAGTAATGATAAACTTTGCGTTTTTTCCCATACGGGTTAAAAACATTTTCATTTGAGAATGAGTCGTATTTTGTGCTTCATCAAGAATTACAAACGCATTATCTAAGGTTCTTCCACGCATAAAAGCCAAAGGTGCAATTTGAATGATTCCTTTAAGTAAATAATCTTCAAGTGTTTGTGGTGGCAACATATCGCGCAACGCATCATACAACGGTTGCATATAGGGATCAAGTTTTTCTTTCATATCGCCAGGCAAGAAACCTAGATTTTCTCCTGCTTCAACTGCTGGACGAGTAAGAATAATTCGTTTGACTTGTTTTTCTTTCAATGCTTTTACTGCTAAAGCTACTCCAGTATATGTTTTACCAGTACCTGCTGGACCAACAGCAAAAACCATATCGTTTTTACTTACATATTCTACTAATTTTTGCTGATTTGGTGTTAATGCTTTTATTAATTTTCCGCCAATACCGTGAACTAAGATTTTATCACTATCGGGCATTTTTTGTTCTTCCTGTGAATTACTTTGAATCACTCTATCTATAACATTAGAGTCAATATTATTATATCGAGTAAAATGTAACATTAAGCGGTTAAAGCGGTTTTCAAATTCGTCGAGCTCATCTTTTTCTCCAAATGCCTTTAAGGTGGTTCCTCGGGCAACTATTTTCAATTTTGGATAGTACTTTTTAATTGTTTCAAGATGAGTGTCTTGAGCACCCCAAAATTCTTTTGGAGCGATGTCGTGTAATTCAATGATACGTTCGTTCAAATGGAAGGAGTTTTTTTTAATTAAATTTTTTACTAATTATTAGTAGCTTTGCAACTATTCCAAATTTAAGAAATAGACTAGTCACAACATTAGATTTATTATTTAGTTATAAACAAATTTATGTCAATAATTACACTTACTACAGATTACGGATTAAAAGACCACTTTGTTGGTGCTTTAAAAGGCAAAATCCTTTCTGAGTTTGGAGAAGCTATTATCGTTGATATTTCCCACGACATCGATGCTTTTAATACCGCTGAAGCAAGTTATATATTAAGTGCTGCTTATGCTAGTTTTCCAAAAGGGACTGTACATTTAATTGGCGTTGACATCGAATTAAATAAAGAAAATCAACACATCGCTTTACAATGGAATGATCATTTTTTTATTTGTGCCGATAATGGAATTTTGAGTATGCTAATTCAGAAAATTGTGCCTCAAAAAATTGTTTCTATTAACATTCACGACCGCTTATTGCCTGATGCTACCGATTTAGATGTTTTTATTAAAGTTGCCGTTCATTTAGCTAAAGGTGGATTACTTAACGTCATCGGAAAAGAAATTAAAGAAATTAAAGAAATAACCGAATTAAAACCTATTATTTCTAATGATAAAAACGCAATAAAAGGCTATGTGATTTATATTGACCATTTTGGAAATGTTGTTACTAATATTACCAAACAGCTATTTATTGAAGTGGCAAAAGGTCGTCCTTATGAAATTATTTTAAACGAAAAATTTAAATACGCTAAAAAAAATACTTTAAAAACTATATTACCAAAATACTCCGATATTGCAAGTTCTGGAAATTATGGAATCAAAAACTACGAAGGAGATAAATTAGCGATTTTTAATGAAGCTGGTTATCTAGAAATAGCCATTTTTAGAAGTAATCCAACAAAAGTCGGCTCTGCTTCAACTCTTTTAGGAATCGGTTATAGAGATGTAATAACAGTTGTTTTTACCAATTAATATTTAATACAAAATGTTTATAAGAATAGTTAAAATGTCCTTTCACAAAGAAAATATTTCTGCTTTTTTGGAAAATTTCGAAAAAATGAAATTTCATATACGAAATGCTGAAGGAAATCGTTTTCTAGAATTGTATCAAGACAAACACAATCCATGTGTGTTTTTCACCTACAGTTTTTGGGAAACTGAAACTGATTTAGAAAACTACCGAAGATCAGCTTTGTTTGATGATGTATGGACTTTTACTAAAAAGCTTTTCAATGAAAAACCAGAGGCATGGAGTGTAAATAAATTAGTTTCTTTAGTTTAAAGTTTCAAGTTAAACAAACTCTAACTTGAAACTTGAAACTTGAAACTTGAAACCATTAGACAAATGAAACCAATACTACTTCGAGAAATAAAATCCTTCTTCGGTTCGCCAATTGGCTATTTAGTTATCGCTATTTTTTTACTCCTTAACGGATTATTTCTTTGGGTTTTTGAAGGCGATTTTAATATACTAAATAGTGGATTCGCCGATTTAAGTCCGTTTTTTACACTATCACCATGGATATTAATTTTCTTAATTCCAGCCGTTACCATGCGTAGTTTTTCAGATGAAAAAAAGCAAGGAACTATCGAATTATTAATGACCAAACCTATTTCGATTTGGGAAATTGTTTCAGGTAAATTTTTAGGTGCCTTTCTCCTAATTGTTATTGCCATTATTCCAACATTTATATATGTTTACGTTATTTCTTCACTAGGTATGCCTGAAGGAAATATTGACTTGGGAAGTACAATGGGTTCTTATTTTGGATTATTATTTTTAGTTTCAGGTTATACATCAATTGGAATCTTCACTTCTACTTTATCCGAAAACCAAATTGTTGCTTTTATTCTATCCGTTTTTTTGTGTTTTATATTTTATTTCGGATTTCAAGGTGTTGCCCCATTTGCAAAAGATTTTGAAGCTATTATTGCTTCTTTTGGAATGGATTTTCATTTTAAAAGTATGAGTCGAGGTGTTATTGATACTCGCGATGTGTTATATTTTATTAGCATCACTATATTATTTTTATCGATGACTGTTTATAAATTAAAATCGCTAAAATCATAATGGAAACTAAGAAAACATCCAATAATAATGGACTAAAAAAACTACTAATTACATTTGGTTTTTTATTCGTTTTAAATTTCGCAGGACATTTTTATTTCAAACGATTTGATTTAACAACTGATAAAAGATATACCCTTTCTGAAACCTCACTTTCTATAATTAAAAACGTAAAAGATCCATTATACATTGATGTTTTTTTAGAAGGAAATTTTCCAGGTGAATTCAAAAAACTGCAAACCGAAACACAGCAATTATTAGAAGAATTTAAAGCCTACAATTCGAATATTATTTTTCAATTTGTAAATCCGTTAGAAAAAGAAGAAGAACGCGATCAAATTATGCAATCTTTTTTAGAACGTGGCTTAACTCCGTTAAACGTAACAGTTGACGACAAAGGAAAACAAACACAAGAAGTTGTTTTTCCATGGGCTGTGATTACCTACAATGATAAAAGTACCAAAGTACCTTTATTAAAAAACATGATGGGAGCATCCACGGCAGAGAAAGTGGTAAGTTCGGTTCAACATTTAGAATATGCCTTTGCCAATGCTTTCAATACGGTTTCAAAATCAAAAGAAAAGAAAGTAGCTATCATTAAAGGAAACGGTGAATTGCATGATTTATTAATTGCCGATTTTGTAAAATCGGTTCGTGAGAATTATTATATTGGAACTTTTACTTTAGATTCGGTAACTAAAAATCCAAATAACACCTTAAAATACTTAAAAAAATACGATTTAGCGGTTATTGCTAAACCTACCGAAGCTTTTACGGATGAAGAGAAACAAGTTCTCGATCAATTTATCATAAATGGAGGAAAAACTTTATGGCTTATTGACCAAGTAAATATGGATATGGACAGTTTGTATACCGATAACGGAACAAATTTAGCATATCCAAGAGATTTGAACTTGAATGATATGTTTTTTAAATATGGTTTTAGAATCAAGCCCGATTTAATTAAAGACATACAAGCTGCACCTATTTCTTTAGCCACAGGAAAACAAGGTAATGCTACTCAATATACTCAATATCCATGGTTGTTTTCACCAGCTGTATATCCTGATGCTAATAATCCAATTGTATCTAATTTAGATGTTTTAAAATTTGAATTTACCAATCCAATTGAAATCTTAAAAAACGATATAAAAAAAACAGTTCTTTTACATTCCTCAAAGTATTCAAAACCTATTGGTTCTCCTTTTGAAGTTAGTTTAAACATGGTTGAAGATCGTCCAGATCCAA
>CALPIE020000127.1 GCA_943323545.2 Bifidobacterium breve
AATATTTTCTGAATGCTCTTTCGGATTTTTAGAAAGTTCTTTTTTTGATTCTTCGTCTAATGTCTTATCTAAAAATCGTTGTGCAGTTCCTTTTATGGGTTGGGAAATTACTTTTGTTCCTTCTTTCTTTAAATAACGTTCAGGTGAAGCCGATATTAAAAACTGATTGTTGTTTTTAAAGTAAGCTGCAAAAGGAGGTTCTGAAATTTTTATCAACTTTAAATACAGTCCTAAAGGATCTATCATTGCTTTTTTTGCATAAAATTCCATACAAAAATTGGCTTCATAAATATCCCCTCTATGAATGTGTTCGAGCATTTTGGAAACTTTGGAAAGATAATTTTCCTTTGATATTCTCTGCTGAATCTGAACATTTGAAAACAGATTACTGAATACTGAACACTGTTTTATCTCTTCAAAATCACTTTCAATTTCTTCATCACACATTCTCAAATACTGTATTTCTAAAAGATTACCTTTCAAAAAAAACAGCTTTTTAGGTTGAAAAAAAAACAAATCTGGAAAATGCAATCCGTCAAAATTATCAGACTTTAGATCTTCAACGTCGTTTTTTAAATCATAAGACAAATAACCAAAAAGCCAATCTTTTGTTTGACTATGGTATTGGTGTAAATCTTCAAAAGCGTTGTGGAAATCGGTTTTAATAGATGTTAAGGCATCAATAGCCAGAATACAATCACAACTTGAATATTGCTTATGGTAATTATTAGAATCTAAAAAAACAACTTCCCGAAATTGATTTGACCACAACAATAATTGTTGTTTGAATTTAATTGGATTGTCAATGTGTTTTAAAATAGTTGTTCTCAAAAATTAAAATTTTATCTTTTTAAAATTACAATAAATTGTATTTTATGATTTATTTTGACAAAAAATTATCTAAAAAAAATAAAACCCGTCTTTTAAAAAACGGGTTTATTTATAAAAATATTAAAATTAAACGTGTAACGATCTATTGTCTGTTGCAGCCAAAGCCGCTTCTTTAATAGCTTCAGCAAATGTTGGATGCGCATGTGACATTCTTGAGATGTCTTCGGCAGATGCTCTGAATTCCATTGCAGTTACCGCTTCAGCAATTAAATCGGCACAACGAGCTCCAATCATGTGAACACCAAGAACCTCATCAGTTTTTTCATCTGCTAAAATTTTTACAAATCCGTCTAAATCACCTCCAGCACGTGCTCTTCCTAAAGCTTTGAAAGGGAAACTTCCAGATTTAAAAGCTACTCCAGCTTCTTTTAATTGCTCTTCAGTTTTTCCAACAGCGGCCACTTCAGGCCATGTATATACAACACCCGGAATTAAATTATAATCGATATGAGGTTTTTGACCAGCAATAATTTCAGCAACCATTGCGCCTTCTTCTTCGGCTTTGTGAGCCAACATAGCACCACGTACCACATCGCCAATAGCATAAATATTAGACACGTTAGTTTGTAGATGATCGTTAACTTCTACCATTCCGCGTTCTGTTAACTTCACACCTGCTTTTTCGGCGTTTAATCCGGCTGTGTATGGACTACGACCTACAGCTACTAAACAATAATCACCTTCTAATGAAATCGTTTCTCCTTTAGCATTATCTGCTTGAACTGTAACTGTCTTTCCTTTTTTGGTAACCGATTTTACTTTGTGAGACGTGTAAAACTTCATTCCTTGTTTTTTCAAGACTTTGGTTAATTCTTTAGATAAACTTGCATCCATACCTGGAATAATTCGGTCTAAATATTCAACAACAGATACTTGAGCACCTAATCGAAGATATACTTGTCCTAATTCGATTCCGATTACACCTCCGCCAATAATAATTAAATGTTTAGGGACTTCAGGTAATTTTAAAGCTTCTGTTGACGTAATAATTCGTTCTTTATCCAACTCAATAAAAGACAAATTGGAAGGTTTTGAACCTGTAGCTATTATGATATTTTTTCCTTCGATGGTTTCAGAAGTCCCGTCGGCTTTAGTAATGGCAACATGAGTAGCATCTACAAAAGAACCTAATCCTTCAAAAACAGTAATTTTATTTTTATCCATAAGGAATTTAACACCTCCAGATGTTTGATCAACAACGGCTTGTTTACGAGCAATCATTTTTTCAAGATTAACTTTTACTTCGCCCGAAACTTCTATTCCGTGATCGGCAAAATGTTGCAATTCTTCATAATGATGAGATGATGCTAATAACGCTTTTGATGGAATACAACCAACATTGAGGCAAGTTCCTCCTAGAGTTGAATATTTTTCAATGATTGCGGTTTTAAAGCCAAGTTGGGCACAACGAATTGCAGAAACATATCCGCCGGGACCCGAACCTATAATGACTACGTCAAATGAACTCATAGTATTTATTTTTTTGTGAAGCAAAATTACAAATAATAATTCAATGATAATGTCAATCTAAGTTTCAAAAAACAAATAATTTTAAATTTTACCTAATCCCAATCTTGAGCAATAAAAACCAATTTTATTCCTTCTTTAGAAGTCAAAATAAGTTGGTGACCATTTATCTCAAAATGATTAATTGACACAATTGCTTTTGAAAAATCATTTTCAAGTTGCATATCATTGCAAAACATTCGAGTAGCGATAACGGTTGAAAATTTTATTTCTGAATTACTTTTAATCGTATATTCAAATGAAAGTTGGTTACATCCCATTTTTGAACTTGCTATATTTGATTGCTTTAAATCCAAATAAGCTTTTTTATTTGACAAGTATTCTTTATCAAATTGGTTGAATTCGACTAACATCCATACACGAGTTAAATTTGAATTATCCCTTTTAATTGTATTACATGACATTATATATATAAATGTCAATACTAAAGTGAGAATTTTATTTCCGTTTTTCATACTAAATAAGCTGTTGTATTTTTTACTTCTCCAATCATAAAAGTACTATGTGTACTACCAATATGCTGCAATGTTGTTAGTTTAGTCACCATAAATTCACGGTATTCTTCCATATCTTTTATACATATTTTTAAAATATAATCGTAATCACCACTAACATGAAAACACTCTAAAACTTCATCTAATTTGACAACTTCACTTTCGAATATGGTTAAAAATTCTTTTGAATGTTGAATAAGTTTAATATGGCAAAACACAACAAAACCTTTATTGATTTTGTTTCGATTTAAAAGAGCAACATAACTTGCAATTATTCCTTCTCTCTCTAATTTTTTAATTCTTTCATAAACTGCTGTAACTGACAAGTTAAGTTTTATAGAAAGTTCTTTTGTAGTTTTTTTTGTGTCAGATTGAAGAAGCTGAAGCAATTTTTTATCAATTATATCTAAAGTCATAACTTTTATTATATCTAAAATAAGATTAATTTTTGCTCAAATTTAGATATAATTTCTTATTTATTTTAAATTAATAGTTTTAAAATCTAAAAAATTAATAATATATTGATTATTATACTATTATTAATCAATTTTGGATAATAAAAAATTTATATTATGAAAGACTTTAATCCAGCTGACTCAATTCAAGATTTACAATACTTTGGAGAATTTGGTGGTGTAAACCCATCTATATCCGATTCATCAACCTATACATTTCTTTCTGCTAAAACCATGTTTGACACTTTTGAAGGGAATGTTGAGGGTTGCTATTTGTATTCAAGACATTCCTCTCCAAGTAATTTGTATTTAGATAAAGCTATGGCTGCTATGGAAGGTACAGAAACTGCCAATGTTTCTGCATCTGGCATGGGAGCAATTACGCCTACTCTTTTACAATTATGTTCTAATGGCGATCATATTATTTCGAGTAGAACAATCTATGGTGGAACCTATGCCTTTTTGAAGAATTTCACGCCACGCTTTGGCATCATAACTACTTTTGTCGACATCACAAAATTAGAAACTGTAGCAGCTGCAATTACACCAAATACAAAAGTTATCTATTGTGAAACTGTTAGTAATCCATTATTAGAAGTGGCAGACATTGTTGGATTGGCTAAAATTGCTAAAAAATACAATTTAAAATTAGTTGTCGACAATACTTTTTCACCTTTATCAGTTGCGCCAGTTAAATTGGGTGCCGATATTGTAATTCATAGTTTAACAAAATATATAAACGGAAGCAGTGATACTGTTGGCGGTGTAACTTGTGCTTCGAGAGAATTTATCAATAGTTTAAAAGATGTAAATTCTGGAGCAAGCATGTTACTCGGACCAACCATGGATAGTTTGCGAAGTGCCAGTGTAATGAAAAACCTAAGAACGCTTCACATCCGTATGAAACAACACAGCTATAATGCTTTATTTTTAGCTCAAAAATTCGAAAACGAAGGATTAAAAGTAGTTTATCCAGGCTTAGCAAGTCATCCAAGTCATAAATTGTATACAAGTATGATTAACAAAGAATATGGTTATGGTGGAATGATGACAATTGATGTTGGTTCTATTTCTAAAGCAAATGAATTAATGGAATTAATGCAAGAACGAAATCTTGGCTATTTAGCTGTAAGTTTAGGGTTTTATAAAACTTTATTTAGTGCCCCAGGAACTTCTACTTCAAGTGAAATACCTCTAGAAGAACAGCTCGAAATGGGTTTAACAGATGGATTAATTCGTTTTTCTATAGGTTTAGATAATGACATTGAACGTACTTATTTGTCAATGAAAGAATGTATGATTGAATTGGGCGTTTTATAATTAATAAGAACAAATGTAACTCCAAAAAAAAACACTCGAAAAATAATATTTTCCGAGTGTTTTAATTATTTTATTAAACTATCTAATGTTTAATAAATACTTTTGATACAGTAGTATCTGATTTAGTGTTTACAGATAATAAATAAATACCCTCGCTAATTCCAACTGTATTGATATTAAATTCATTTAATCCCTCTAATGCTAATTCATTTATAGAAGATACCAATTGCCCAAAACTATCTCTTAATTGAATATTAACTGATTCACCTTGTTCTAAATTGATAGAAACTCTAAGAATATCGTTTGCAGGATTTGGATGTATTACCAATGCTGTTGGAGTTGTAAATAGATAATTAATTGAGAATGGACTCATGTTTGTACCTACAGTTCCTATAGCACAAATGGCTCTCACTTGATAAATATAAGATGCTCCTGGAATTAATCCATTAACAGTAATTGAATTTGTTGTAGCTGTTACAGTAATTAAAGCTGAAGTATTGTTAGCTTGTCTGTAATTCACAATATAAGCAACTGCTCCACTTACCGCTCCCCAATTTAATACAGCACTTGTTTGAGTAATATTATTCGCAGTCAATTCTGTTGGAGCTGAACAAGGTACAACACATAATGAAGTACTAAAAGTTGAAATTAATGACCAATCACTAACTAATGAATTTGCACCAGAAGCAGTACCACAAACTCTATGTGCTTGCCATAAATAACCTGAACCACAACTTAAATTACCCAATTGAAATGGCATACTAACATTATTTATAAAAATCCAAGCTGTTGTATTAGAACGTCTATATCTAATATTGTATAAACCCGTTGATGTAGGGGAAACACTATTTAAAACTGCACTATTTTGATTGATGTTTGTTGTTATCAATCCTGTTGGAATAGCACACGGATTTGGATTTGTACACGTTAATGTATTAAAATTTGCAGCAACTGACCAATTACTAAATGAAACAACTGTTCCAGGTGTAGTATTACAAATTCTTTGTACTTGCCATATGAAAGCATTTCCACACGCTAGATTCCCTAATTGATAAGGTAAACTAACATTGTTTACTGTTATCCAAGCCGTAGCATTTATGTTTCTATATCTTAGGTTGAATACATTTCCAGCGATTGGTGTTGTTCCCCAATAAAGTACAGCACTTGTTTGAGTGATATTTGTAGTTGTTAATCCACTTGGTGCTTCACATACAATCGGACAAGCGGCTGTTGTAAACACGCCAGCTGTTGACCAATTACTTAAAGATGGCGCAGTACCAGCAGTGTTTAAACAAACACGTTGCAAACGCCATTCGTATAACAATCCACATCCCAAATTACCCAATTGAAATGGCAATGGAATATTATTTAATGTGGTCCAATTCGTTGTATTTGGTCCATGGTATTGTAAGTTATACAAAGTATTTGGAGTGTTTGGAGTACAATTAAGTACAGCTCCTGTTTGACTGATGTTTGTAGCTACTAATCCTAATGGTGGCTCACATACTGCTGTGGTACAAGCTTGTGTACTAAATGTAGATGTTGTCCATGCACTTACAATTGGAACATTAGTAATTGTCGAACTACAAACACGCTGCACTCGCCAAGCATATCCCGATCCACAACTTAAGTTTCCTAAAGTATAAGGCATGGTAACATTATTTATTGTTATCCATGTATTAGAAGTGGCACTATGGTATTGTAAATTATACAAAGCTGTTGGTGTACTATTCGGATTCCAATTTAAAACAGCACTTGTTTGAGTGATACTTGTAGTTGTTAATCCACTTGGGGCTTCACATACAATCGGACAAGCGGCTGT
>CALPIE020000128.1 GCA_943323545.2 Bifidobacterium breve
AGTAACTTCAGCGGTAACTATACAGGATTTTATGCAGGGTCAAGAAACTATGCAGGTAACTATGCTGGAAACTTCTCTGGTAACTACCTAGGAACATATTCTGGATCGAGAAACTATGCTGGTAACTATGCTGGCAACTACCTTGGAACATACTCAAGAAACTTCTCTGGAACCTACTTAGGAAACTTCTCTGGTAACTACCTCGGAACATACTCAAGAAACTTCTCTGGAACCTACTTAGGAAACTTCAGCGGTAACTACCTCGGATACTATACACCAAGCTTTGGTGGTTTCGTGAGCACAAATAGTTTCGCTGGCAACTACCTCGGAACTTATGCGAGCAATTTCACTGGTAACTATTTGGGTTCATTCAGCGGTAACTACCTCGGAACTTATGCAAACAACTTTACAGGAAACTATCTCGGCAGTTTCAGCGGCAACTATCTTGGAACATATGGTGGTTCAAGAAACTATGCTGGTAACTATGCGGGCAACTACCTTGGAACATATACTGGGTTCTTCTCGGGATCGAGAAACTATGCAGGAAACTATGCTGGGACATATCTTGGCACATACTTAGGATTCTTCACAGGAAACTATGTTGGACCAGCGACATACACAGGAACATATTCGGGTACTTATACTGGATTCTTCTCAGGAAACTATCTCGGAACTGCAACATACACAGGAAATTACACTGGATTCTTCACAGGTAACTACACTGGATTCTATGCAGGAACTGCGACATATACAGGTAACTACACTGGATTCTTCACAGGTAACTACACTGGATTCTATTCTGGTTCGAGAAACTATGCGGGTAACTATGCCAGTAACTTTAGCGGAACTTATTCCACTAACTTCTCTGGGGCGACAGTGATTGCAACTAAAGAAACTGTGTCGACGATAAAACTTTGGGTTCGCACAGCATAAAACCCTTGACTTTTGAGTCAAAATCGCGTATATATAATATTGATAAAAATATTTTTTAATGGAGATTTGAATGAGTACTACGCGCACTATTGAAAACCCTTATTGGGCGAATAAAGAAAAGCAACATGTTATCGCAGAGTTCGTTTATTCTGACACAGGTAAACGAGCAACTGCATCGATTATGAACGATGGAACTAATCGCGACTTTGATGAATTGATGAAGAAGTATAGCGTCGAGCAGATTGATGCGAATACCAAGAAACGGTTTGATGACCGTAACCAACATATCAAACATAACATTGAACGCCAGAAGGTTGATAAGACCCGTATGTTGCAAGAACAACTGTTCGCTGCGAAACTGGATGCGTTTGAGATCGACTTGATCAAGTCCTCGAAGAATCGCGAATTGAAGTCTAAGATTCGTAAAGCAAAGAATATCATGGAAGTTACTGCGTACACAGTGATTCTGCTTCAGCAGGAAGAAGCAATTAATGCAGAATAATGGTTTTCTTTATGTCGCAACAGTAAGAAAAGGTTACTATAGAGCAGCGAGGAATTCTGCTATATCTCTACGCGACTTCTATCCTGATGCAAAAATTACATTCTTCACACACGAAGAATGGGTTCAACCTGATGACTATGAGATTTTCGATACAGTTATTACTGAGAATGTTCCAAGAGATAAGCGAGCAAAACTATGGGCGCTTGATCAGACACCATATGACTTAACTGTTTATATGGATTGTGATACAGAAGTTGAACATGAAGACATAACTAAAATCTTTGATCAGATTCCAGAAGATGTAGATGTGCTGTTTACTGCCAATCGACCATACAATGCAGCAATAACTAAACTCTCGGACACCGAAGAAATGACTGAGCATTGTGGGTTGTTCATCTATCGAAACAATGAACGTACTCTAAAACTAATGCGTGCTTGGTATGACGAGTACTGGGAACAGAATAAACCAGGATGGGATCGCAAGCATTATCCCGAGTCTACGCTACAGTGGGATACCTTTACAATGTGGAGACTCCTAAATCATTTTGACTTCGGCGTCAAAACAGGTAGATTCCCAGATCCTGATGCTAGATGGAACTTTGTTTCCGGATATAAGCAAGAAGAATTACAAGGTCAACCAATAGTAATATATCATTACACAATTCCACATTCTTTATTGAATTAAATAGGACACGCATGCTACAATTTACAAATTCAGTTTCTAAAGAACTAAGTGACATACTAGACCCATTTACTGAATGGTTCTTTGCGCAAAATGATCAGCATCTGGTTCTTGGTCCGCAAGACATGCAGGAAAAACGTCGTGGTGGATTGAATGTGGACACTGCTACGGACGAGCAGTATATGAATCATATCGTGGGGAAGGGCGAAAGGCATGTTGGGTTTCCTGATGTTGCATGGTGCACTGACATGTCACAGGCACATGGGCAACCATGGTTCCCTTCTGAATATGGTAGAAGGCAACAAGAAACCAATAAAGAATTGATCAGTTATCTTGGCGCAAGAAACAATGCGGTGTTTACTTACTATCCTGAAAATGGGTTTATGGGATGGCACAACAACTGGAACGCTGCAGGATATAATATTCTCATCACATATAATGCTGAGGAAAATGGTGGGTTCTTCCGCTACCTAGATCCAGTAACAAAAGAAGTTGTTACTATGGTCGATCCAAAGGGATGGTCATGTAAGGTTGGATACTTTGGTGATCGTAGCGACCCAAATAAAATTGTATACCACTGTTGTGGTAACTCTGCGAAGAGATTAACGTTAGGATATGTTGTGCCGCATCTAGAAATTTGGCGGTCAATGATTGAAGATATTACTGGTGAGGATGCTTCTCATTTTTCTTAATCTTCTCGCGCTCTTTGTGCTTTGCCAATAGTTCTTCGAGTATAGTCAAACTCTCATGCATCTTTTCAATTTCATCTAGCATCTTTGGAACAGCAACTGATGCTTGATGGATGATTGCCTGCTCATAATTTGCACGAGGAATCGTAGCAAGTTCTATTCTTCTTTTCCTGAAGAAATCTTTAAACTTACTGATTAAAGTAGGTTTCCGTGCCTGCACCATGTTCAACTGACTACCGCCCCGATCAGTTGCTTGTTGACGCACTTTGATAATTTGTTCTTCTCTTGCCTGTTCTGCTCGTTCTTTTTCTCGGGTAAGTCTTTCATTTTCTTCGCGTAAAGTTTGTAACTCTACTGAGAGTCTAGATTCTTCTTCTGCCTTTTTCCTCTGTAGATCTTCATATTTTTCTTGTGCAATTCGTTCCTTCTCAAGTTCTTCTTGAGAAGGTTCATTTTGTTCAACTTCTTCTTCTAGATTACCTTCTATCCACTCTTGTTCTTCAACAATTTCAGGTGGAGGTGGAGGCGCTACTAATGGTTCAGGAATATAATCTTGTGGTGGTGGCGCGACGACCCTTGCTTTTCCCATGTTATTTTTTTCCTATGACCATAAATCTGTCGAAGTTTACCTTACCATCCCAAGACCAATATGACTGTTCTATTTGTCCCTGATATAAAACATCACTGACGCCAATATTTTCAATATGTTCCTCTATTGTTGGAACACAATTAATACCATACATTTCTTTGAATACATTTGACGACTGACACGCGAAGATACAATCTGGATTCGCGGTGGTCATCCTCTTCAGAGGATACATGGTTTCGCAGCACAGAGAAATTACAACATCAGTTTGTAAAGCATTGATATCGTGATACGCAAAAGGGATATCCCAATTGATGTGATTGAGTTCGATGCCTCTGACATTATTATAGTAACGATTGAACACCTTGGATAGTTCTAATGCATCATTGTCAATATCGATCAAGTTGATTTTTCTGACATCTAAATTTTCACAGAGAAGCGGAACCAGTGGAAATCCTAACCAAGAATTTAAGATTGTAATGTCCAGAGATTTTGAATCTAGAGTAAATTTCTGCAGGTTTTCCACCAACCAAATAGCAGCATCCATTGTGTTAGGATTCATGGACTTACGAAAATCCTCGTGCTTCCATGGCATCTCGTGCGCAATCTTTTCTAGACCGTCGCCCCAGTTCCGATAGTTATTCAAGTAATTATAGTTTAACATCTTGTGGTCTTTCCATTGAATCATATAAGCAAATAAGTGGTTCTTCGCGGATAACTTGTTCTCTCACATCTGTAGGCCAAATATACCCGTAGTTGTAACTATATACCCACCCGTCTGGGAAAAAATCAATTTTCAAAAGACGTTCTCTCTGATGACCAAATAGATTGTCAAGACCTCGATAATAATAAAACATCTGGTCGGGATAATCTTTAGCGAACTTGGTAATCTTATCGATATCTAATCTGTCGTTCCATCTAAGAACACTAGAATTAAGATCCGTGTATTTGTGTGGAATATCCTTTGTATCTGTTTTCATTTTCTTCATGTTGTGCCAGTGGGTGCGGACGAACGTCAACTTATCCACTGGATCATGTTCTATAACACAGTCAATATTCTGTTGGAGTTCGATATCCAAATCTAAGAATAGTTTTTCGCCTTGCTGCCTAATTATCCTGCGATCGAATAGATGAAGTTTGTTCCACCACTTCTCATAATAGTTATCTTCTGGTAGGGGGATAACATTAATTTCTGGATTTAATTCTAGTGGATGTTCAGTCAAACAGTAAAAATTAAAATCATATGATATGTGTTCTTTACATTGTTCGAACACACGATTGACGTGTTCTGGACCATATTTGCCTCCCCACTTCACTGTGTAAATATTAATCATATAACATTCCAATGTTCTAGAAGATCAGGGTCTACGAGCGACTCCTGTTTTACTTTACCTCTGCTATTGTCTTTAAACGGAAGTAGATCCACATTAAACACACAAAGGATACAATCCTTTCTATATATGCCTACTTCTAAATCACCTTCGTGCCAGTTCCGTCCACGATTGTATGAATATGCAAATGTGCTCGGGAAGTGTGCCCAGAGAGGGGTGTTACTAAAATCTCCCCACCTCCAACTGTGATAGTTGTCGGTTCCATCTGTGAATGTAAACCAAATGCGTTCTTGGTGTTCTAGGACATCCTGCCAAATGCATTCTGTCTGATCATCTGACCACACCATACAACTGCCATTCGTATACGCACCGTGTGCCAACTTAAAGTTACGAGACTTCATGGGTCGAGGATCTTGCCACCACGAGCGTAACTTGGTAGGATTCTCTAAATCATAAGTGATGATTGGTGACAAATCATTTTGAATGATCACGTCAAGGTCGAAAAAGACAAATCTTCCACTGGGTTTATCTTCTGCGAAGTTGTGCGTATTAAAGATGAACGTCTTTGGTCTGTCCCAACAACGTGCCATGCCGTATTTGAAATCCTCAGATCCGAACCAGTATTTGGGATGTATATCTGGGATATCTGGAAAGTCAATAACTTTTATTTCAGCATCAAATCCTACGCTATCATCCGTATAGCAATAGAAGTGAAACTCAAAATTGTCAGGAGTGTGTTTCTTTGCCATTCGATAAAGTCGGTTGACGAAATCCGCAGAGTATTTTGTTCCCCATTTGCAGCAGATGTAATTAACTCTCATCGCAGTTCCACAATCTAATAATATTTGGATCCTGACAATCAATCAATTTAATTTGCTGTTTCGCGCTAGGATCTGGAATATTGTCTGTGTTGAAAATGCAAATCTTGGCATCTTCTCTGTATGTAAATTTTTTGATATCATCAGGATAATGTTTGCCTCTGTTCCATGAGTAGATCCACCCTCCAGGAATATCCTTCCAAAACTCTCTCTGGCGCCAATAATGATAATTGTCGCTACCTTTGATATAAGTTTTGAAAATAATTTCATTGTGTTCAATTACGTCATCATAAATGAATTCGCATGATTTACCAGGCCACAACATCATACTGGAATTAAAGAAGGTTCCTCTAGTATCAATAAACAATCTATCATGTATTTGCGATTTTGGTTGCCAGCGACTATTAATCATTCTGGGTTTCTGTGCCAAGAAATCTATGTCATCTATGTTATCTTGTATTACAACGTCGAGGTCAAAGTAACACCAATCGCCATCATATCCCAACCAATTGTGTGAATTGAATAACGAGAACTTTGCTCGATCAAAACAGAAGGTTTCTTTTCCGAACCAGTATTTCGGATGCAACAAACCATCATCCGGAATGGGCACAGTATCACATGTTATATCTTCAGGTTCATCTGTATAGCAAGTAAATGTGAATGGTTTAGTATAGTTCTTCTTAACCATACTGTAGAGATTATTCACATATCTAGCAGGATACTTGTTACCCCACTTTATGCATACGAAGTTCATCATATTTTCTATTTGCTCCAGGAAACTGGTCTAATCCATTTAGTAATGCTATTGTATAATCGGGACGATACACGAAGGATTCATTATCATCGGTTACTCTATAATAATCTGCACCATACACAAACGAGTATATCTCGCCTTGAGGAAAGCGATTAAACCTAAAATCCTCGTGCCACAAAAATCTATCATCACCAAA
>CALPIE020000129.1 GCA_943323545.2 Bifidobacterium breve
CTATTATGTTTTTTGTTTCTTCTTTCTAGCTGCTGGAAACAAAACATTATTTAATATCAATCTAAAACCCGGTGAAGTAGGATGCAAATCTAAAACAGTTGGCTCATCACCTACCCTATGTTGATAATCTTCCGGATCGTGACCGCCATAAAATGTAAACATTCCTTTTCCTTTTTGACCATGAATGTAACGAGCTTCACCATTGGATTCATTTTCTGCTAGAATTAACACATTTGTTTTAATCAATTGGGAATCAAAAGAAGTCGTTTGACCCATAAATCCTTTTACCAATTGAGTGTGATTTTGACAAAGCATACTCGGAATTGGATCCCATTTTGCAGAAAATTCCATTAAAGTAAAATAATCTTTGTCCATCATTACCCTTCTTTTCTCGGTCATATCAATATCTGAAAACTCATAATGTTCGGGCTTTCTATCTAAAATAAAATCTTTAAAAGCAAACGATTTGGAATAATCAATTTTAGATTGATAATTGGGTTCACTATCATCTCCATCAAACATGGGTTCACAAATATCGACACCATCTGCTGATAAAGCAATATCAAAACTATCGGTTGCTGAACACATCGCAAACATAAATCCGCCACCAATAACAAAATCTCTTATTTTTTTTGCAACTGCTAATTTTTCTTCCGATACTTTAGCGAAACCTAATTTTGTTGCTAAAGCTTCGGCTTCTTTTTTCTGTTCAATATACCAAGGTGCATTTCTATAAGCACCATAAAATTTACCGTATTGCCCTGTAAAATCTTCATGATGTAGGTGTAACCAATCGTATAATATTAATTGATCAGATAATACTTCTTCATCATATATCTCTTTATATGGAATTTCAGCATATTTTAAAACCATAGTTACAGCATCGTCCCAAGGTTGTTTCCCTTTTGGAGTGTATACGGCAATTTTGGGCGCTTTTTCGAGCACAACGGTTTCCATGTTTTGAGACGGACTTGATATCTCTTCTAGAATTTGGTTGGTTTCAGTATCTGATAAGATTTCAAAACTTACGCCTCTAATCTGACATTCTTTTCTAATTTCTGGAGCATCTGGAAGTAAAAAAGAACCTCCACGGTAATTTAATAACCAGCTGGCTTTATATTGTTTGTCTAGACACCAATAGGTAATTCCGTATGCCTTTAGATGATTTTTCTGAGAAACCTCATCCATGGGTAATAAAATAAAATTGGCGAAACTTGAAGTCGAAATACTTAAAAGAAAAAGTAGGTAAAAAAAGTTCTTTTGTAACACTTTCATTTTATCAAATAAATTTAGTCCGAAGATACTATAAATAATAATAATTATACAAGATAAATTTTTGTTAAAAGAAAATTGTAATTAAATAAAAATGCCTTTAAACTAAATAATTATTTTTTTTAAGTACGATTAAAAAGGAATATCACTATCATCTTCATGACTTATGCTGCTACCAAAAGCTTCGTTAGGAGAAGGTAAATTTTTAGTTTGAAACGGATTATCATCGTGATTCATTTTAGAAGGTAAATCATCATAACTGCCCGAGTATTGTTCTAAATTATCGAATTTTCCGAGTGTTGCTATAAATTTCAAACGTATACTTTCAAGAGAACCATTTCTGTGTTTGGCTATTATGAATTCGGCTTGACCTTCGGTTGGCGATTGTTCGTCGTCATCCCATTCTTCAATTTTATAGTATTCAGGGCGATAAATAAACGATACAATGTCGGCATCTTGTTCGATTGCTCCCGATTCACGTAAGTCAGATAACAATGGTCTTTTGCTCGATCCACGTGTTTCTACAGCACGAGATAATTGTGATAATGCAATAACCGGAACACCTAATTCTTTTGCTAATGCTTTTAAATTTCTTGATATAGTTGAAATTTCTTGTTCTCTATTACCACTTCCTTTTCCGTTACTACCACCTGCAGTCATCAATTGAAGGTAATCGACAATGATTAATTTTATACCGTGTTGTGATGCCAAACGACGGGCTTTTGCACGTAAATCAAAAATAGAAAGTGACGGAGAATCATCAATAAATAAAGGTGCTTTTTCAAGGTTTTTCACTTTGATACTCAATTGTTCCCATTCGTGTTTTTCTAATTTTCCAGTTCGCAACTTTTCAGAAGACAAACCAGTTTCAGAAGAAATTAAACGCGTAATCAATTGCACCGAAGACATCTCTAACGAAAATAGGGCAACTGGATGACCAAAATCGATAGCGATATTTCGAGCCATCGAAAGTACAAATGCCGTTTTACCCATACCAGGACGAGCAGCAATAATAATCAAATCGGAAGGCTGCCAACCAGAAGTTATTTTATCAAGTTTTTCAAAACCAGATGCTACTCCACTTAATCCTTCTTTGCTGGCAATTTCTTCAATTCTTTTTTTGGCTTGAATAACTAAACTTTGGGCTGTTTCAGAACTTCGTTTTATGTTTCCTTGTGTTACTTCATATAATTTTGATTCGGCTTTGTCTAATAAATCAAAAACATCGGTAGTTTCATCATATGATTCTTCAATAATTTCTGAAGATATTTTTATCAAACTTCGTTGTATGTATTTCTGTAAAATAATTCTAGAATGAAACTCAATATGAGCAGATGATGCAATTTTTTGTGTTAGTTGAATAAGGTAGAAATCGCCACCCGCCAATTCTAATTTTGAAGTTTTTTTTAATTGAGAAGATACTGTTAATAAGTCAATTGGTTGAGAATCTGTGAATAACTGAAAAATCGCTTCAAAAATATGTTTGTGTGCGTCTTTATAAAACGCATCGGGTTGTAAAATATCGATAACTTCATCTACTCCTTTTTTATCAATCATCATGGCTCCAAGCACTGCTTCTTCTAAATCGAGAGCTTGTGGTGGGAGTTTGCCTTTTTCAAGGTTAATTATAGTAGCTTTATCTACTTTAATCGGATTGATATTTCTGATATTTTCCATGTAGCGAAAGTAATTTATTCTGTACTTTTTTTAAACTTTAGTTATTATAAATTATTGTTTACAACTTACTGTTTTTTGTTAATAAGCAAAAAAAAACGCCTCTTTATTGACGAGACGTTTGTATATAATTCTGTAAGAATTTACTCTTTAAACTCGCCCATCCTACTGTATTTATACATTCTCTGTGAAACCAATTCGGTTGTTGATAAATCTTTTAATTCGTTGTAAGCTTTAGTGATGTATTGTTCAACTGTTTTAAAAGTTGTATCTCTGTCATAGTGTGCTCCGCCTAATGGTTCCGGAATAACATCATCGACTAATTTTTGTTTTTTCATATCGGTTGAAGTTAATTTTAAAGCTTCGGCTGCTTGTTCTTTATACTCCCAACTTTTCCATAAAATAGACGAGCATGATTCGGGAGAAATAACAGAATACCAAGTATTTTCCATCATTAAAACACGATCACCAACTCCTATTCCTAAGGCACCACCTGAAGCACCTTCACCAACAATTACGCAGATGATAGGTACTTTTAGTCGACACATTTCTAATATATTTCGAGCAATGGCTTCACCTTGACCTCTTTCTTCTGCTTCCAATCCTGGATAAGCGCCCGGTGTATCAATAAAAGTAACTACAGGAACTCCGAATTTTTCAGCCATTTTCATCAGTCGTAGGGCTTTTCTGTATCCTTCCGGATTTGCCATTCCGAAATTTCTATACTGACGTGTTTTGGTATTGTATCCTTTTTGTTGACCAACAATCATAAACGATTGTCCCCCAATTTTACCCAATCCACCAATCATCGCTTTGTCATCTTTAAAAGCTCTATCTCCAAAAAGCTCTAAAAAAGTGTCGCCACACAATGCCTTTACATGGTCCATTGTATACGGACGATTCGGATGTCTGGAGAGTTGAACCCGTTGCCAAGCCGTTAAGTTTTTGTAAATTTTACGTTTGGTTTCGTCTAATTTTTTTTCAATTTGTTTGCAAGTATTGGTTACATCTACATCTGATTCTTGACCGATTACTTGACATTTATCTAACTGATCTTCAAGCTCTTTTATTGGAAGTTCAAAGTCTAAATATTCCATAGTATTAGTTGATAATTTAGTTATTATTTCCGTCCCGAAGCTTCGGGATTAGGAAGACAAATATAGTATAATAAGCATAAATTTAACGATAATATATCATTAGTTATTCACTTTTTTGTTTTTTAGAATGCCATTAATTATTACGGTACTAAGTATAATAAGCGCTCCCAAATAGAAGGCAGCATTCATTTTTTCAGAATCTTTAAAAATTAATATTGCTAAAATAATTCCGTATATAGGCTCTAAGTTTATCGTCAGCATAACAGTATACGGACTCAAAAATTTCATCACTTTTACAGATGCAGAAAAGGCATAGGCAGTACAAACTGAAGCTAAAATTAGCAACCAAAATAAATCATTAGTTGAAATACTAAAAAATTCAGAAGTGATTTTGTCAGTTAAAAAAAGATATAGCGTTAAGAAGAATAATCCTCCTCCTAATTCATAAATAGAGATAACATTTGAATCGTATTCTTTTGCGTATTTGCCATTCATTACCGAAAATAAAGCCGACAAAAAAGCAGATGATAAAGCGAGTAGGATTCCGATTTTAAAACGTGATTCGACATTAAAAATAATTGCTAAACCAATAATTACTAGTATTCCGAAAAACACTTCATACCAAATTATTTTTCTGTTGTATAAAATAGGTTCCAACAAAGAAGCAAAAAAAGCTCCGGTTGACAAGCAAGCTAAAGTGATAGAGATGTTAGATACTTTAATAGCTTGGTAAAAGGTATACCAATGTGTTGCGATAATAATTCCTAAAACCAAAAAACCTATAAATGCTTTTAAAGGCACTTTTAATGAAATTTTTTTATAAATAATATAGGTGATTATAAATAAAACAGCAAAAAACATCCGAAACCAAACCAAGTCTAATGCTTGTAATGAAATGAGTTTTCCTAAAACGGCTGTGAATCCCCAAATAAAAACTATTAAATGAAGATGCAGATAACTTTTAAAATTATCGTTTCGCATTTCGTAGAAGATATATGGCCAGTATACCGAAAACAAGATTCGGAATCCAAACTGCAATAATTGGAGGAGCGCTCGATTTTTCAGCTAAAACACCAAAGATTTTATCTAAAAACACAAAGGCAAAAGCCAATAATATTCCGATGGCTAAATTGGCTCCCATTCCGCCTCTTCTCTTCATCGAAGATACAGCAACTGCAATAATCGTTAAGATAAAAGCAGCAACTGGAATACTGTATTTTTTATATAAAACCACCAAATAAATATTAATATTGGTAGAACCTCTAGCTTTTTCTTTTTTAATAAACGCTAATAAATCGGTATAACTTAATGTTTCTGCAATATATACAACTGGTGTTAAATCTTTCAAATCAAAATTATAAACCGTATCTTTTTTTTCTGAAGATTCAATGATGTCGTTCCATTTTCCAATCTTCCTTTTTTTATAATTGTATAGCGAATAGGTGCTGTCTTTTTCATTCCATTTAATTCTATCTGCTGTGATTTTGTAATCCAAACTATCTCCTTTACTAAAATGCTCTAATGAAAAATTAAAAGCCATTTTAGAAATAGCGTTAAAACTACTCGCATAAATATAATCGTGATCACTAATCTGACGGTATATATCAGAGTTATCGCGTTCTTCATTTTGTCCATTTCCAATGAGATACATATACCTAAAACTCTTAAAACCTTTACTTGCATTTGGCACGAGAAAAAATCCCATAAGTAAGGCGAATATGGAAACAAAAGTAGCACCAATAATATAAGGCCTTAAAAAACGAGTAAAGGAGATTCCCGAACTTAATATGGCTATAATCTCGGTATTATTTGCCAATTTAGAGGTGAACCAAATGATCGATAGAAACAAAAAAATCGGAAATAAAATGTTGGCAAAATAAACCGTAAAGTCGACATAATAAATGGCGATTTCTTTGATTGGCACTTTATTTTCAATCATTTTATTTACCTTCTCTGAAACGTCAATGATAATTCCAATCGGAATAAACATAAGCAACATCACTGAAAAAGTAACGAGGTATCTTTTTAATATGTATTTGTCTATTATTTTTAACATTCTTTTAGTTTCAGGTTGCAGGTTTCAAGTTTCAGGTTTCAGGTTTAAGGTTAGAAAAACTTAAAACTCGAAACCTGAAACAAAATTACAAACGTTGGCTCATTTGTTTCACCATAATCTCTTTCCACTGACGGAAATCTCCCGCTAATATATGCTTTCTTGCTTCACGAACCAACCACATATAAAATCCGAGGTTGTGAATCGTGGCAATTTGTTTTCCTAAATATTCGTTCGCAGCAAATAAATGACGCAAATACGCTTTGGTATATTCGGTATCCACAAATGTGTGTCCCATTTCATCAACAGGTGAAAAATCTTCTTCCCATTTTTTATTTTTGATGTTGATGGTGCCGTTTGCCGTAAACAGCA
>CALPIE020000130.1 GCA_943323545.2 Bifidobacterium breve
AAGACTTCTTTTTCTCATAATGTGAAAAAATTGTTTCGGAATGCATTTAAAAAGAGTAAAAAATCTTAGAAATTAAGATTTATTATTGAATATATAAGTTAGCTTTCTACCCCTCTCAATAAATGGTTTTTCGATATACTTTTCGGATATAATTGCCAGAATATAAGTTAGAAAAGCAGTTACTAAATACAATAGTATAAGTAAGATGTTTTTATTTATAGATGATGACAATCTTGTTGAAATAAATCCCGAAAAAGGCAATAATACAAAATGTATTATATACATCGAATAAGAAACAGTACCAATTTTTACAAGTAAATTACAATTCAGGGTTTTTATTTTTTTGAATATATTCATCAGAAAGATAAACGAAATAGCCGAAATAAATGGGATAACGGAAAAGATGTGTTCCCAATCAAAGCCCCATAATAGTAATGATAAATGGGTTAGCAAAACAAAAGCAATCAAATCAAATTTCCAATTGGTTTTAAAAACCTTATTTTCTTCTAATATATAATAGCCAATTCCGACACAAAACACAGGAAGTTGGTTTATGAGATTGTAATACATAAAGCTGTTGTTATTCACTAATAAACCTGTAAATTGAAAAATCAATAACAACATCAATTGCGAAAATGCTAAAACGGCAAAAATTAAAAATAGTCCGTTTTTTAATTGCAGATTTATTTTTTTAGCATAATAAAACAAGATTGGAAATAGTACATAAAAAGCCATTTCTGTACCTATAGACCATCCGCCAGGAACAATGTTATTGTTTGCAGAAGGATAAAAACCATGTATAAAAAGTAGGTTAGCTATCACATTGGTAAATGTGTATTTATCAGGTATAGCAATCGTTCCACCCTTATTCCACAATAAAAAAACGTTCACCAAAAAGTAACCAAGCAATCCGATGTAATAAATCGGAGCAATCCTAAAGAAGCGACGTATAGCGTACTTTTTTATCGGATGCGATTCACTAGCTCTATTACGTGCAGATAAACATAGCGTATAGGAAGAGGCAACAAAAAACAATTGAACTCCCATTTGACCATAGGAGGTTAGTAAATGTGGAATCAAACTTAATCCTCTAACTTCTTGCCCTATATGACCCAAAATAACCATTAATATAGCAACACCGCGAATAGAATCAATGTAATTTAATTTCATTGTTTTTGATTTTATTTTTGTGACCAATGCAAAAACAAAGAGCTAATGCTATATTATTCTTTTATAAATTTGATACTTGCAATTCCCTTATCAGAAGTTATAGTTAAAATGTAAATTCCGGTTTTCAGTTCTGAAACATCAATTGATTTGTCATTTGGATCTGAAATTATTTGTATCAACTGTCCTAATGTATTGTAGATACTAAAAGAATTAATTGTAAACTCATCAGTGTAATTGATATTCAATACTTCTTTTGCAGGATTTGGATAAACAGTAAAATTATTTGAAAAATCAAAAATCTGGTTTTCCAATGTCTGAATTACTGTTGATGTGGTATTAGTTGATAACGGAGCTTTATAATCGAAATAAATAGTCGATGTATTGGTAAAGGTATTTCCAACAACAAGAGTGGCCAATGTTTTTATTTTGAAAGCAACAAAACATTCATTATTTGGACTGTTAAAAGCTAGATTAATATTTTGAAATATAAATTCTACTTTGTTGAGATTAGATAATCTTGTTTCAAAAGCATGACTTCCATTTATAGGAATAAGTGTGGTAATATCAAACTTTAAAGTATCAATTTCATCTTTTACAACAATATTTTGAGCAATTGCGGTTCCGTTATTTTTAAATCGGATAATGTAATGCACATAATCTCCAACTTGCGATGTCGAAATAGAATTTCCTTCTATACACGTTTTATTATTAGTTGCTGCCGAATTCACCACAATTTGATTTAAACGTGAGGTATTGTTATTGGGAGTTTCATCGGTATTTGAAGTAGTTACTGAAGCAGTAGAGGTCAACAACTGTCCTGCATTTACTGGTGGATTTTCTGTTGCTGAATTTACATTTAATGTTACCAAAATACTCCGGCTCTCTAAAGGCAATAAATTTACAAACGACCAATACAGATTATTAGTACTTTGTGAGGTAGCAGTTGGATTTGCAGTTGTCAAGTCTAATACAGCATCGTTAAAATTTAAATTTACAGTTCCTGATTGAGAAATCGTCCCTTTGTTTTTATAGATGATTTTATAAGTTGCATCAAAACCGGGTAAAGCATTGTTTAAAGGTAAAATAGTAATTTCAATATCCGAATGGTTACCATTGGCTGCAATGCAAAAATTTTGATTATAAGGACTTACCGTTGGCGGGAAATTTACCGAAGTAGTTATTGGTGAAACAGTAAAATAATTGGGATTTTCAAGTTTTGGCGTTATAGTATAGGAACCACTTTTTACTGATTTTGAATAATTTCCGGAAGTATTTGGAAAGAGCGTATCTGTGTCAGTTCCATCCGAAAATAATAATTGTAATGTCGGATAATTGCTGTCAATTGCATCACAACCATTGTTATTATTGTCGAATTTACTATTTCCCTGAACAGTGTAATAAAGTCCGCCAGGAACAAAAGAACAATAGCTGTTTACAAAACAATTAGTGTAAGCATTGTTATTTATTTCGTCTTGAACGAATTCAATTTCAGATTCATCGGCACAGATGTATTGCAAATTGGGATTTCCTGAAAATTGCAAGTTACTTTCATTGCTTCCGTTTTTTATAAAAAGACTACCCAATTGATTGTTGGAACAAAATAAAGATTGCAGATTTATTAAATTACTTGCATTTAACGTTCCAATCTGATTATTCATACAATACAAAGATTGCAACTGAATCATACTGTTTAAATTTAATGTTGTGATTAGATTGTTGGAACAACTCATTGACAAAAGGGCATTCAAACAATTGGTATTTATAGTAGTGATCAAATTACTATTACAATTTAAATATTTAAGACTTGTTAAACTACTCAAATCAATCGAAGAAAGTTGATTATTATTACAATTCAACGTGATAAGATTCGTTAATCCATCCAAACTGATTGCAGCAATTTGATTGTTCGAACAATATAAATTTTCAAGGTCATTGAGTCCATTTAAATTTAATGAGATGAAATTATTATTAGTGCAATACAAATTTTTTAAATTGATTAAATCATTGAGGTTGATTAATGGAAGCTGATTGAAATTACAATTTAAATCGGTAAGACTTAGCAAGCTTATTAAATTTAATGATGTGAGCAGATTATTACTACAATTCAAATCTTTAAAATTAATTAGACTATTTACTGAAAGTGTTGTGAGCAAATTAAAAGCACAATTTAATGATTCAAGACTTGTTAAATTGCTTGTGTCAATCGATGTAAATTGATTGTAACTGAAATCTATAAATTTTAAATTAACTAAATCGGTTAAGTCAACTGTTCCAATCAGGTTGTTACTGCAATTTAAATTCACTAAATTTTCCAGATTAACCAAATTTACAGACACGAGTTGATTGTAACTGCAATCTAAGTCTATCAGATTTGTAATTCCGCTTGCATTTAAATTGGCAAGCTGATTAAATTGACAATTTAAATTTTGCAATTCAATTAACCCGCTAACATTTAAATTATTTAACTGATTGTTGCTGCAATTTAAATTGGTTAAGTAAATGAGCATGCTTACATTTAGTGATTGCAAAAGATTATTTTCACATTCTAAAGATACAAGATTGGTAAAATTGGAGATACCACCTAAGGAAGAAATAGCATAACCATTAACCTCTAAATAGCCCAATTGTAAGGCTTCATTCATATCAATTTCCCCATTACCATTACTGTCTATAGCAAAAAAATCACCATTTAAATCTCTTGCAATAAAATTACTTGGACTCGATTCTAATAATTTAGATTTAAAAAGTGGATCAGAAAAATTAATATTTTGTGCATTTCCAGAAACAAAAAAAACGAAGAAAAATATAATGAAGTAGTATTTTTTCATAGTAAAATAATAAGCTATAAAATTAAAATACTACATAGTGTTAATTATTTTTTTATTGTTATTATTAAGTTATTTTTCTGTTTCTAAATGGGATTGTATAATATCGTTTTCGCTTATTTTTTGTTCTTCCAGGTAGGTTAAATACCAAAGAATAAATATTATAAAACCAGGTAAAAACATGTTACGCATACGGAGCATAATTCCTAAATTACCGAGTGATTGTGAAAATGCAAGCGTTCCTATTATTAAAAAATAAACCATGCCTTGAATTATAAAAGGTGATTTTTTAAATCCGGATATAGGTTTGTTTCGTAAAACTTTAAAAGAAAGGAGTAATAAAAGCAAATTTTCAAACGATGCAATTACCGAAGGAATACCGTTGATATCAAAAAAAAACGGACGATACAAAAAAGTCAAAACCTTTAAAGGAAATGGATACGAAGAAATATCTACTGCGGAAGCTGAATTAGAACTACTCAAAGCTGTTACTTTTTGATTAGAAAATTTATCAAAACTATCTATCGATGCTTCTTCAATTTTTGCGAATTTCATTACCGTTGGTAAAATGACTACAGCTAATCCAATCATTAATACAGAAAATAATATTCTTCTCAATAGCGATATTTTTTTTCCTAAAAAATAAGCCATTCCAAAACTCAATAACAAAAAAAGTGTAATGTGCGGTCGAATTAAATAAGAAAAAAATAGTCCTATGGCTATCATTGGCATTCTTTTGAAGGGTTGCATCAATCCGTAAACAAAAAAGGCAATACAGAAAATCAACAAGGAATCTTTCCCAACTGCACAACTCCAAAAATGTAAATTTGGGAGAAAGAACAATAAAGGAAATAAATAATACCCTTTGAATTTTGGATTATTTGGAACAAGTTCAATCGCTAATAAATAAAAATAGGTAAGCCCAATGAAACCAATTAAACTATATATCATGGTTCCAGTAAAGTAAGATAAGCCTAAAATATTGGAAGGATAATAATTTAAGGCATACATAAAAAAGGTTCCTTGGTCTTCTTGTATAGAATATAAAAAATCATCGTAATTCATCAATTTTGCCTGATTCCAGTAGCCAATAGAATCACCTTTTCCAAAAAAACAATAATAAGATCCAAATAGAATGTGAAAAAACGCTAATTTTTTAAGTGTACTTAAATTATTAGAAGAAATTTTATTTTTAAAACTACTAATAAATAGGTATCCAAGAAATAACAGTAATACATTAAATAATATATCCATAGTTATATAATAGTCTTAATTTTTCGCATTGCTCTTTTTTCGAATAATTGATAGTACAAATATCCTAATAAACTAGTAACAATCAACACAAAAAATAAGGCAAAAATAAATTCGATACCTGAATTTATTTTTGGAAAAATTCGCAGTATAAGCATCTGCAAGGGATTGTGAATTAAATAAATAGAATATGTTGCGTTTCCTATGAGCATCATTATTGCCGTTTTATTTATTCGTTTTGTATAATATAAAATAGCAAGATAGATAACTATAAACATTGAAATTGCAAATAGAAAATTAATACCAAAATAGAAAAGAGGATGGTTTTTTAAAATGCAATACATGAAACCTGTTAAACTAAAAGTAAGTGGGATAAAAAAGAGCTTTGTGTCAATTGCTTTTTTTCTAATAATTAGTAAAGCCAGAAAATAACCCAAAATAAATTCGATGTTATAAGGTGACAAAAACACTTTTAAGAAGGGAATTTTAGTAAAACGGTATAATTCCATATCGGTATAATTAAATGTTATAATTAACACCAACCAAAAAATCACAAAGTAATTCCAACTTTTTCTTGAAAAAAAGGAGATACTAAATAAAAGATAAAAGCACAATTCAAAGGTAAGCGTCCAAGCTACTGACAAAGCTGGATTGCCGTTTGGAATTAATGTTAAAGATGTTAGAATACTTATTTCTCTATCAGCATTTGAAAGATTTGGTAAAAAGGAGTAAAGCAACAACATTAAAACTCCAATAGGAATGTAAGGCACATAAATTCGTAACAGTCTGTTTTTAAAATAATTGCTAAAAGAATTCGGAAGATTGTACTTCTGATAGGCTGTGTATGTTATAATAAATCCAGATAAAATAAAAAAGAAATCAACCCCAAATTTCCCAATAATCGCAATATAGTTGAAAAATGAGTACTCAATTTTGTGATAAAATCTAATAGACCCTATTGTGTGATGGCATACCACCAATAATGCTGCAATACCTCTAAATATTTGAAGAATGTCAAGATAATCACTTTTGGTTTCATTCTTCATTTTATTAAAATGCAATAGTAAATTTTTTAATTTTGTAGATTAAACTCTTCTAAAATTAGGGTTCTATTAATAGTACTTGATGTTTCTTTTACTACTTTCT
>CALPIE020000131.1 GCA_943323545.2 Bifidobacterium breve
CCAGAATAGAAAGCGAATACAGTTCCTACTTGTATCATATTATCTGCATAAGCTTTATTGGCAGCAGTAGAAAAATCATATGACAAAGGCGTTGTGCCAACAGTTTGTGGATCTTTACTCCAAGTTTGAGCTGCATTACTATTTCTTACAGCAATATAAAACGAACCGCTTGGTGCAGTACTAAAAGTACAAACTGCTGTACCATCTGTTTTTAAAACAGCAGTTGTTGAAGCAGCTATACCAAAAGGAGATGTTGGATTGTGTAGTTCAACAGTTATGTTTTCAACATCTGTTACAGGAGAAACACCATCTTGGTTGTTTTTTACAGAACGCATAGCGCCAATTGATGTATCATAATATCCTTCGATGAATAATTTTAGATTTATTGTTGAACTATTTGAAAACTCATCGGCTCCAATATCTGGAGTTGATGTATCTCTAACACCACAATCAAAATCGATTGTTAAACCAGCAATTGGCGTAGCAGCAGCATTAAATGCAGCGCTACTTGCTATGTCTAAATGCAAATCGGTAGCACTAACAAAAGTTGGCAATGTTTCCAATGAATTGGCATCGTCAGCAACAGCAGCAGCATATAAAGCTAAAGTAGCATAATCAATACCAGCAGCTGTAGCTAAAGAACCCGTTCTAAATCCGCCATCATTAGCGCCATCTGACCAATATGCATTGTAATTAGAATCAAGATTAGCAAAAACAGTAGATACCATCCCAACAGCATAACTTTTTGCATTTACACCACCACCAGAAGCAATTTGAGTTGTACTGATGATGTTATTTGTAAGTCTTACTGTAGGATCTGTTCCTGTAATAGCTATACCAAAACTAGGCGTTTGAGAAGGCACAGCACCTCTATCACCTGATAAAGAAATTGTGTTATAAAGTACTCTTGTATTAGAACCAATTGCACCAACCACATAAATACCTGCCACAATATCTGGTGAAGTAGCCGGAGCCGTTACACCCGAAATCATATTGTTAGCAATGGTATTTACGCCTGTTGTACCACCAGCAACTGTTATACCAGCAGCAGAGAATCCTGTTGTACTTAAACTAGCAATTCCGTTAATTTTATTGTTGGCAACCAATGCATTGGTAACATTCCCTGTAGTTGTATTTGTTGCATCAATACCCTGAGTACCAAGTGCGATACCAATTCCATCAGCAGATTCATTGGTTTCTACTGAAACACTATTATAAGTAACTTGAATACCATCATCGTTAAATACCAAGATACCAATTCTTCTGATACGATCTGTAGTAGTTGCAGATAAGTCGTTTTTCGTAATAACATTTCCTGTATTTTGGTTAGCAGCAGAAAACCCAGATGAATAAATACCAAAAATAGCTCTTTTCACCGAACAGTTTTCTACACGGTTGTTATCATTATCAGTACCCGCAGTACCTGGCGTATTACCTCCTAATGAAATACCTACTAAAGTGGTTGTAGGATCTTGTCCTAAAACTTTTACATTTTTAATGGTATTGTTTTGAGCACCATTAGTTCCCGTTTGAACCGAGATCACACAAGCAGTTGTACTTGTATTAGTATTTTGAATTGTTAATTCGCGTATTGTATCATTACCACCTGCCAAACAAGCTGCTGCAGAAGCACCAGATATTGAACCATCAATAGTTACTCTATCGGCACCATTAATTTTAATTAACGAACCTGCGATAGTACCTGTAATAGTTCTGGCACCACCACTTGGTTTAATTAACAAGGTGTAATTTCCTGCGCCGTCTTCAGCCCATTGGTTAAGTGCAATTGTACCTAACTCTCCTGTTAAATCAGAGGTAATGTTTATTGTTACATTTCCGGTTAAAACGCCATTATTAATTGCTTCGAATATACCTCCTGTATTTGTTAATGAAGTAAACGTTTCTGTAGCACCTACATTTATAGTGCCTGAGTACGTAACAGAAATCAAGTAACTGTTAGGCGTTGTCGGTGGTGTCGTTACTGTATTAACATTGGTTCCAACAAAACCTGCACTAGGGTTGGCTGCAAGATTCCCTAAATCATCTTGTGCTACAACATAGTAACGAATCACGTCGGTTGGCACTACGCCACCAACAATTGAGTTGTCAATAGTACAAGTCCAAACCCCATTAGTAACCGAACCACTAGAAAGTGATGCCTCTGTTGAAGAGTAAGCTCCAGCATTTTTATTAAAATAAATACGTGGACGAGAACCTGCTGTATTATTAACTCCCGTAACATCTGTTATAGTAACTGAAAGCGTTCGGTTGGCAGTTGAAGCTGTATTTAATAAAGCTGTATAGCTAATTGATGGTGCTGATAAATCGATACCTATAAAGTTATCTGCATCGGCTCCGATGTCAACAGGTGTTAAACCAGAACGTGTTTGACCATCGAAATCTAAAGTAACTCCAACATCGGCTCCATTTCCTTCAGCAACTGAAGAAACTGTTGGGTTTATATGAAGATCTGGCGTTTCTGAATCTGGGGCTAGCAATTGTGGATTGCTTTGAAAGCTGTTCGCATCTTGACCAACAGCTGTTTTCCATGCCGCTAAATTAGCTACCTCTAAACTGTTATAAAAACCAAGTACACTTCCTGCACCAAAATAAACATTATTATTAATGGTAAGACCAGTTGGATTAGGAACAGTACCATTTAATTTAATAATATAATGCGTACCCGTAGCGCCTGAGTTAAAACGATTGTTTACAAAAATATTATCTCTGAAACTTCTTGTATTTACCGTTTGTGTACCATTAAAAGCATAAGATGGTCCAGAACCAGTAGTCGCTATACCACCAATATAAACCGTATTATGGAAAAAACTATCGGTTCCTAAAAACCCGTTAAACCCATTAATACCCGAAGTAGATGAATTAGAAGCAGCTGTACCAAAAGCATTGGACACATCTCTTCCTATTCGAATCATATTGTTACGGTAAATGGTAGTACCACCCGCAACACGAATACCGTTTATTTCTCCTCCAGTTGCACTTGTAGTTGCATTAAGTAAAGCGTAAATCAAATTTCTTTCTACAACGTTTCCAGTACCTCCTGTAAATTGGATACCTGTTACAGTTGTATTAGCAGTAGTATTGGTGTTACTTAAGTTGAAAATTGTATTCTGTGAAGCGTTATTAATTGGAGTTGCACTTATAAAATCAATACCTACAACCGATGCAGCAGTTGTTGTACCTGTTCCTCCTGCAGCCGTTAGATTTCTTATTATATTATTAGAAACTGTTGCGATAGATGTGGATATAAAAATACCCGCTACTTGCGAACCAGTAGCAGTTGAAGTACTTTGAATAGAGTTGGCTATATTCCCGCCAATAGTATTCCCATTTAAGGTCGTTATAACAGTTGAACTAGTATTCAAACGAATACCATAAGCATTAGCTGCTCCAGCACCTGCGTTAGAAACAGTAAGCCCACCTATAGTATTGGAGTTAGCAGTCCAGGCATCAACACTGAAATTGAAAATCCCATGCATATCAGCAGCACTTGCAGAAGTTGTTGCAAAAACCAACGAACCTGTCGCAGACTGACTTCCAATAGTGTTGTTATTTGTATTTGCTATACCATTTACTATGTATATTCCCATGAACGGAGCGCTAGAACTAGTTCCGCTAGATGTAACACCTGTTACACTTATTGATGCAACTGTATTGTTGTTTACATTGGAAACTGTACCACCAGTTATTCCATTAAAAACAATTCCACGGAATGTACCAGTTGAGCCAGTTAAAGTATAGGTCCCTGTTTGCGTATTAGAAGCATACCCTACAATATTACCAGTAATTGTAAATCCTTGCGCACCACTTGTAGCAGTTGTATTTGCAATATTAATGGCATTGTGCAAAGCACCTGTCGTCCAAGTACGTGTACCCGTTTGATAAAAACGGTTATTAGTAATCGTCCAAGTATTACAGCCGCCATTTACAGCAATACCTGCACTCGTTACAGCAGCACCAAAATAGTCGTGAATATAATTATTAGTAATAACAATACCGCTGTTGCCAATTGCAGTTGTAGTGGTCGAACCGTTTCCTAAAATACATTTTGTAGGAAGTGCTAATCCATTTGGCCCAATATCATTGTTAGAAATGGTATTATTATCATTTCCATTTGCTGTTATTCCATCTGTAGAGAAGAAAATAACAGCACCATTTGTAGCAACGCTCATGGTTCCTGAACCTTGAACATTACAATTCGTAATTGTGTTGGTAGTTGCACCACCAATAAAACGAATGGTAGAAGTTCCTGAAGTTGCCGATACAGTTGTATTAGCAATAGTCAACATATTACCACCAGTATTTAAACCATTAACGGTTACATTATCGGCACCGTTAAAGTCAATTAAAGGTAAACCTGCTGTTGCAGCACCTGTAATGGTTCTCGCGCCAGAAGGTTGAATACTAACCGATGTCCAAGCACCTGCATTTAGTATTGCTCCGCCAACGGGTTCAGCAGTATCAGTAGTTATAGTAATAACTATTGCATTACCTGTTTGAGCAGTTGCATTAATAGATGCAAATGCTGCACTTAATGTTGCAAAAGGACTTGCACCATTTGTTGTTGCATCTGCACCTGTTACAGCAACATTTTGAGCAGAGGCTGTAAAACCTGAAAAAATTATTCCGAAAAGAACAAACAAGCTCAAAAGCCAAGAAGGCTGGTCACTTTTTAAACTATTGGCTGTTGAAACAACGCCAATTCTTTTTTTGTTATTGATTGAAGTATTTTCCATCTCAATCAATGAATTGTAAATTCTATTCATTTTATTAAATTTAAAAATTTGTTATTAAAGATAATAAAATATAATTAATTAATATTGAAAAAAAAGCAGCATAAGATATTTAAAATCTTTACTTTATAAATAACTAGTAGTATTTTAATAAATTATAAAGCAGTTAATTAATCCTTTAAGTTAGTATCAAAATACCATTCTATTCTTATAAATTAGCTATAAATTCATAGCATTTAAAAATAATTACATCTTAATTACTTCAATTTTTAAAGAAAACGATTTTAATAAACAAAAAAAAGGATGCCATATGACATCCTTTTCTAATTACTATTATTTTAATTATGGATATTGTGCAAATATTGAATTAAATGAATTGTTTTCATAAAATACAGAATCAGAACCATCTACAGAACCATCTCCGTTTAAATCGGTAGGTCTAACTCCGGTTTCAGAGTTAAATATATCAGAATCTAACTCAGGAGCATCTGCACCATCAATTACATCATCTTGGTTAATATCTCCAGAATAGAAAGCAAATACAGTATCTAATTGTATCATATTATCTCCAAATGCTTTATTAGCAGCGGTAGAAAAATCATATGTTACAGGAGTTGAACCAACAGTTTCCAAATTACTACTCCACGTTTGAACTGCAGTACTACTTTTTACAACAATATAAAATGAACCGCTTAGTGGACTACTAAAAGTACAAACTGCAGTACCGTCTGTTTTTAAAACAGCAGTTGTTGTGGCTGCTACAACTGTAGGAGATGATCGCAATTCAACAGTAATGTCTTCAACATCTGTTATAGGCGAAACGCCATCTTGGTTGTTTTTAACAGGACGCATAGATCCAGCAGTTGTATCATAATATCCTTCGATGAATAGTTTTAAATTTACTACTGCATTACATGGAGTTGCAGTTACTGTTACATTAGTTGCTGGTGATGGGCAATTGAACACATTATTAGATACAACCGAATATGTTTGTGTAGCGGTTGGTCTCGCATAAACTTGCGTTACTGCTGTAGTGCCATTATATGGAGACAAACCAGCTGCATCATTAAATAAGCCTGTAGCAGGACTAAACACCGCAGTAGGTGAACTTGAACATACTATTGAACGTACTCTTGAAACATCTTCTTCAGCACAAGTAGCCGTTTGCGTGTAAAATCTAATCTGAGTTGCCCCAATATTGTTAAACCATGTTACAGGCGATGGCCCATAAGCTAAAACAGTAGTACCATCGGTAGCTGTGATTTCAACTATATCTCCAACACCAGAAGAGGCGAAAGTATACAATGTATTTGCTGTAACGTTTATAAGTGAATGCTCGGCAGTAAAACAAGTTGTTAAATTAGTAGGAGTCACCCCATCACATACTGTTGGAGTATTACCAGAACCAAACGGCCATTGTCCATTTACATTATTCAAACAAGAACCTGATGGCGTTGGGTTAGTGTACGTTGCTCCAACACTTAATAAAGTACCAGGATTTCCACAACCATAGGTTGGTGATGCTGGTGTAATTGTTGGTGTTCCAGCCACTGCATTTTCCGTTACCACCACTTGAGCTGTAGCGCCACAACCA
>CALPIE020000132.1 GCA_943323545.2 Bifidobacterium breve
TTGCATCGTTTACTGCATCGATTGTAGTTACAATTACACTTGTTGTTGCTGTATCACAAATCGTTGGATTGGCAACTTGACAAATCGTATAGGTTACTAGATATGTTCCTGGCGCTGTTCCTGGTGCAACTGTTATGGTTCCATCTGAATTTAAAGTCAAGCCTGATGCCAATGGCAACGATGTTAAGATTACATCTGCTGGTAAAAACGGTACTCCATTTAAAGTATCATTAGCAAATACTGTTGGAACTGTTGCTCCTGTTGTACCATTTACTGTTGTTGTTGCATCGTTTACTGCATCGATAGTGGTTACTATTACTGTGGCTGTGGCTGTATCACAATTTGGTGGTACGGCTCCAACTTCACATATTTCATAAGTAATGGTATAAGTTCCACTTGGAGTATTCGCTGCTAACGTTAGCACTCCATTAGCATCTATACTTAGTGGACCAACCGTTATTGGAGTAACATCAGTATTTATCCCCGTTACAAAAACTCCATTTAAAGTATCATTTGTGGTTACATTTGAAACAATTGTTGGAGTTGCTGAAGATGTTAATGTGGTTGGTCCATCGTTGAATGCCTCTATTAAATTTTTTGGAACAGGAGTTATTGTTGAAGTATTATTTACAAAATTTAGATCAGTTTCATTTCCCGAAATAGTTGCTGTGTTCTCATAGGGGCCAGTGACATTAACAGTAGCTACAATAGATAAAGTTGCACTCGCACCAATCCCTAAGTTTCCAATAGTCCAAGTTGGAGCTGACCAAGCTCCTAATGAAGGAGTTGCACTAACAAAATTATATCCAGCAGGAATAATATCTGAAACACTTACTCCTGTTGCTGGACTTGGACCTCCATTAGTTGCAGTTATTGTAAAAGTAATATTATTACCTATAATAGGTGTATTATTACTTGCTATTTTTGTTACACCTAAGTCGGCCTGTGGAACAGGAACTGGAGTAACTGTTGATGTATTATTTGTTGGAACAGTATCGGTTTCATTAACTGTAATTGTTGCTGTATTTTCATAAGGACCAGTAGCTCTAACTGTTGCTACAATTGTCAAAGTAGCGGTACCTCCATTTGCCATATTACCAATTGTCCAATTGGGTGCTGTCCAAGTTCCTGAAGTAGAAGTAGCACTAACAAAAGTATAACCTACAGGTAAGATATCGGCAATGCTAACACCAGTTGCAAAACTAGGTCCGTTATTGGTTGCTGTAATTGTAAAAGTAACATTAGATTCTACAGGTGGAGTAGCATTACTTACCGTTTTAACAACTGCTATATCAACACTTGGTGAAACACAAATTATTCTAGAATACGTTACCGATTCTAAACCAAATCTATTAATTCCGGTAACTCTAACATATCTTGTATTTGCTTGGGTTACTGTAAATGTAACAGTTTGTGGCGTTGCTAAAGCTGCTGTAGTTGAGACTGCAACTGGAGCAACCGGAAAAGTTGTATTTGTTGATGCATCAATAGTTCCGGTAACATTACTGCCGTTTGTACTAAAAATTCTTAATTGAATTTGTGAGCCTACTAATGGTACATTACCGGCGCCTAAATCAATTACGATGGCCCCTGCAGCGGCTGTTGAATTAGAACCAAGTGCATCAGGTGCGCCAAGTGCATTAGCTGTTGTATTCCAACTCACTGACGATGTTACCACGCTTCCATATGCAGTTGTTGATGAAACAATTTGTGGTGCCGTACATGGACTTGCAAGTATAGTAACCGTAATCGTTGCTGAATCACAATATGGACCACCATAAGGAACTGCTGGCGTTAAATCACATATTTGATAATTTAAGACAGCCGTGCCAGTAAAACCAGGGGTTGGAAAAAATGTTACTGTACCATCTCCATTAAGTATAAATGATCCACCAGCTACATTTAGTGGTGATAAATTTGTTAATGAAGTTGGATTGATATCATTATCCAAATCGATATCATTAGCCAAGGGCGTTAATAATATCGGATTCGTATTATAGGTTGTATAATTATCATTATTTGCAATTGGCGGAGCCGGTGGTGCAATTATAGTTATAGGAAATGATAAAAATGATTCTCTACTACAAGTATCGGTTACTACTACCGTTACCAAACAATTTACATCTGCTCCTCCGGGTAATAAAGTTGGGGCAGTAAATGTTGGATTTACTACAGTTGTACTAGAAAAAGTACCCCCACAACTTGATGACCAAGAGTAAGTAATTGCATTACCTCTTGGCGAAATTGCTGAAATATTAAATGTAAAAGTTGAACCAGAATTTATAGAGGCAGGTGCACTATTAATATTTGTAATTATTGGCGCTTTCCCAATTGGTGCATCAAATGAAAAATTTAAAAAAGCCCTTTGTGCCGCAACATCTTCAGCTTCTGTTCCGTTATCGTGATCATGTCCTGCTTCATACATTACAGTGCCTCTATTTACATCTCCAAAAGCAGGACCATAAGCGATTATTGCCGCTTGATTAGGAAAAACTCCTGTAGGCATTTGAACATGATTTGGATCAAAAACGGAAACTTTTGTTGTAGGCCTCCAGCCATTTGTAGGTAAATAAATTTTTTCTGAACCTGCATTATGAGCAAGATCAGAAATTCCCATATATTGCATTATTGGATCAGCAGGATACAATGGAGGATTATTAAAAGGAGGTGTTGGGGTATTATTATGTACTGGATTAACCACTCCAGTTACTGGATTGTTAAAACCAATTCCGGTAGATCCATTATATCTCCATAAACCATTAACTGATAAAAAATTTGTTCTTGATGTGGCTCCAGGATAGGGATTACCTAAATTTTCTAAAACACTAACCGCATGACAAGCAGCCCAAATCCAACCTACATTTCCTCCGCTAGAATATGGCCCATTCCAATTTAAGAGTGGTAAACCATGATTTGCCCAAGTTGGGTCAGCATGTGGAAGTATAAATAAATCGTCGCAACTATTTAATCCTATAGGCAATGAAAATCGCCATGCTGTTGCAGGTATACCAGCGCTTGTTAAATAACCTTGAGCAATAGATCCATTTAGGGTGTCTAATACCCAATTAGGAAATTCTACCAACTCCTTATAAACAGGAATTGTAGTTGGTGTTGTAGTGGTAAAAGTTACAACACCTTGACCAACAAAAGTAGCTATAGCAGTTTGAACACCTGGAATAGAAGCATAAGCAGCCTCTATTACAAAAGTACCTCCTCTAAAATTATTGGCACCTATAGAAAAATCGATTCCGTCTTTTGCTTTCAGAGGATTAATTGACCAAATTACAGGCACTTTTTGTATGTCTAATAAATTATATAATAACCCATAAGGTTTTAACCCATTTGCAATAGTTTGAGGAGTCACCCCCATATTAATAACCACAGAACCTGGTGCTATTGTTTTCGTTTGGGAAAAAGTAGTGTTTACGAATACTAAAAGTAAAAGTTGTAAACTTAAGAACTTAATTATATTAAAATTTTTCATCTGTTTAAAGAATATATTAAAATTTGTAATTCTTTTGCAAAATTATTTTTTAAAAAACCAGCGTTTTTTATAATTTAAAAAACTTATTGGTATTATTATTAACAGTAATTAACAGTATAATTAGTATCAAATCATATTTTTAGACATAAAAAAACCTTATCATTATTATGCTAATAAATTAATAAGGTATTTAAAACTATACTATTACTCTTCGGAAACTAATGCTTTATCTTTTGACATGTCTATTTTTAATGCACTTGCAACACCTTGTTCATTTAACATCGTCATATTTAATACGTCTTTATTAGAGAGTTTCTTAGAAATAGCACCATTAAAATTATTATATGAAATATTCATTTCTTTTAAATTATTCATTTTTTCTATAGCAATAGGAACTTGACCTATCATATTATTATCAAACAAACTCAAGCTTTCTAATGAAGAAAGATTTGAAATTTCTTTACTTAATTTACCAGTTATTTTATTTGAATTTAATTGCAACACTTTTAATGATTTTATCTGATATATTTCAGATGGTATTTCTCCTGAAATCTCATTATTGTACAAAGACAATACTACCAATTTGTTTAATTTATTAAATGATTTTGGTAAAGAACCATTTAATCGATTCATAAATAATTCAATTGATTTTAATGAAGCTGCATTACTTAAAGCTTCTGGAATAGCACCAGAAAATTTATTAAATGATAAATTTAATTGTTCTAAATTTTTTAAATCGCCAATAGTAGATGGGATATTACCTGAAATCTCGTTTTGAAATAATACCAACGATTTTAAATTAGTAAGGTTAGCTATTTCTTTAGGAAGTGTTCCTGATAATTTATTACTAGATAAATCGATAGCAACCACTTTATCATTTTGAATTGTAACACCATACCAACTTGTAATTGGTGCATTTAAATCCCATTTGTTAGTCCACTGATGTCCGTTAGTTGATTTATTAAGTTGAAGTAACGCTTTCTTTTCAGAAATAGCAATTTCTGCAAAAGTTGATAGACTAACAATTAATGTTAAAACGTAGGCTAAAATTGATTTCATAATTTTGTGATTTGGTTCAGTAAAAGTAAAACAATATTCCGGTAAAGTGCATATTATATCGATTAAATACATATTTTAACATTTTTTAACATTTTTTAAGGCATTTTTCTTACAATAAATAAAGAGGCAAAATTAATATAAATTATACATATTTGTTACACTAACTATTAAACTATAAAACTATGGACATTAATTTTTTAGCATTGTTACTAGCCGCTTTATCATCGCTAGTTATTGGATTTGTATGGTACAATCCAAAAGTATTCGGAAATATTTGGATGAAAGAAGCTGGAATGACAGAAGAAAAAATGAAAGGATCTAACATGATAGCCATTTTTGGAATGTCTATTTTGTATGCTTTTTTTATTTCATTTATTTTACAAATGTTAGTTATTCATCAATATGGCGCATTGGGAATGGTTGGCGGTGATCCATCAATTGCAAAACCTTCTTATGAAGCTTTTATAGCCGATTATGGTTTGGCATTCCGTACTTTTAAACATGGTGCTTTACACGGCTTTATGACAGGTCTGTTTTTTGTTTTACCAATAATTGGAGTTAATTCACTTTATGAAAGAAGAAGTTTTAAATACGTGCTTGTATGTGGTGGTTACTGGGTTATTACTTGCATGTTTATGGGTGGAATTATTTGTGCCATGCAATAATCCTTCAAAAAAAATCCCATCTTTTATAGTGAGATTGGATTTTTATGCGATTTCATTTATAGCTTTTGCTAATTCAAAATCTTTATTGGTTACTCCACCAGCATCATGAGTAGATAATCGAATGGTTACTTTATTATAAACATTGTATAATTCAGGATGATGATTCTTTTTTTCTGCAATTAATCCAACTTGAACTATAAAACCTAGAGCTGATACAAAATTTTTGAATTGAAATTTTTTCTCAATTGCATTTTCTATGAAATTCCAATCTTTTAAATTTTGCAATGCTGCACTAATCTTTTCTTCTGTATATGTTTCCATTTTTTTTATTAAAATTAGTTAAATAAATATAAATTATCCTGACTAAAATAAAATAATATTTAAATTTGACCAAATCACAGCGTCACCTTGAATCTTTATTATTCCTTTAAAATCTATTCTACTTATTTAGAACTCCCTGCTTCTTGGGATTCTTTGGCTACTAAAAATATTTTTCTTTCAAAACAATACTTTGAAATTCTCGAAAAATCAGCTCCAACAAATATGGAATGTCATTATATTGGATTGTTTCATAAAGAAGAATTAATCGGAATTGCGCTTTCTCAATTTATAGATGCTAACCAATTAATTTCATTTGGTGATCGCGATAAATGTATCAAAACTTTTATTAGAAACTTTTTTTTTAAGAATTTTAGTTCTCGTGTTTTATTTGTTGGCAACAATATGTTAACTGGCCAAAATGCCTTTTCTTTTGCTGAAACTATTGATAAAAAGTTGGCCGTTGAAACTATTAAAAAAGCTACCGAAAAATTAAAAATTCATTATAAGAACATTGGAAAAAAAGTACATTTAACTACTTTTAAAGATTTTGACATAAGTGATTTAGACTTATTTGAAAATAATCAATTTAAAGATTTTTTCCGATTTACAATTCAACCAAATATGATTTTTGAAATACCTCAAACTTGGAAATCTAACGATGATTATATTGCTGCATTATCTAAAAAATACCGTGACCAATATAAAAGATCTCACCATCGTGCAGTTGGAATTAGTAAACGGAAATTAAATTTAGTAGAGATAATTAATTTGGAAGATACAATTTATGAATTGTATTTTCATGTGGCCCAAA
>CALPIE020000133.1 GCA_943323545.2 Bifidobacterium breve
ATTAATTATTGAAACGCATACCGATCCCGATAATGCATGGAGTGATGCCGCTCAGCAAGTAACACCAAAAGTTTTGAAACAAATGTTTGAAGATTTAAAAGTCAAAAAAATGACTGTTGAAGAGGATGATTTCAATACCGAAATGATAAAACTGAGAGCCAATATTGATATTGCCGATAGTAAATTATTAGAGCTTTTAGGCAATCGAATGAAAGTAGCCGAAAAAATTGGTGCATTGAAAAAAGAAAAAAATGTGGCTGTTTTGCAAAATAAAAGGTGGAATGAAATTCTTGGAAGAATGATTCTTGACGGAGAAGAAAAAGGACTTAGCGAAGAATTTATTCTTAAATTATTCAAAGCCATTCATCAGGAAAGTATTTCGCATCAGGAGAAAATTATTAATGGGTAATTTTAAATTATGAATTTTAAATTTTAAATGTTGAATTAATGTAATTTTGTAACTCAAAATTCATACTAAATAAATGACGGGATTAGTTTATAAATCTACCGGAAGTTGGTACACAGTTAAAACAGAAAACGGTTCGTTTTTAGAATGTCGTATCAAAGGAAAATTCCGTATGCAAGGCATCAAAAGCACTAATCCTATTGCTGTTGGAGATATTGTAGATTATGAACTTGAAGATTCTACAGATGTTACCACCGGTACCATCCATAACATTCACGAAAGGAAAAATTATATTGTTCGTAAATCGGTGAATCTTTCTCACCAAATGCACATTATTGCTTCTAATTTAGATTTTGTTTTTTTATTAATTACCATCGATAATCCGCCAACCACATTTAATTTTATTGACCGATTTTTGGTCACAGCCGAAGCATACGGAATAGAAACAATTTTAGTTTTTAATAAAATAGATACCTTAAACGATACTACTTTAGACGATCAACTTTATATGCAACATTTGTATCAAGAAATTGGGTATAAATGTTTGCGTGTTTCATCGACAGAGAAAAAAGGATTGGACGAAATAAAAGCGATTATGATGGGGAAAGTGTCTATGTTTTCTGGACATTCGGGCGTTGGAAAATCAACTTTAGTTAATGCTTTAGAACCTACATTAGATTTGAAAACCAAAACCATTTCCGAACAAAGTAAACAAGGACAGCATACCACTACTTTTGCCGAAATGTATGATTTGACTTTTGGCGCCAAAATTATTGACACTCCAGGGATTAAAGGTTTCGGAATTGTAGATATGGAAAAAGAAGAAATCAGCGGTTATTTCCCTGAATTTTTTAAGTTAAAAGACCAATGTAAATTCAATAACTGTTTGCATAAAGAAGAGCCTCATTGCGCTGTTAAAGCTGCTTTAGAAGAAGATAAAATTGCATGGTCGCGATATAATAGTTACCTGAAAATTTTAGAAGGCGATGATGAAAATTACCGGCAAGATGTTTATAATGAGGATCGAATTGCTAGTGATGAAACTAGGAATAAATAATAATGGTGAATTGTGAATGGTAAATTGTGAATTATGTCAGAGAATATTATAAAAACAAAATCATTTAATTTAGCGTTAAGAATTGTAAAATTATATCAATTTTTAAATCAAGAAAAAAAAGAATTTGTTTTAAGTAAACAATTACTTCGTAGCGGAACATCTGTTGGTGCATTAGTAAGAGAAGCCGAGCAAGCTGAAAGTAAATTAGATTTTATACACAAATTAGCAATTGCACAAAAAGAAGCTAATGAAAGTGATTATTGGTTAGAATTGTTATTTCAATCGGAATATTTAAATGAAATTCAATACAAATCTTTAAAGTTTGATATTGTTGAAATCAATAAAATTTTAGCGTCAATTATTATTTCGACTAAACAAAATCTAAAAAAATAATTATGATTTTCTGCGATAATTCACAATTCACAATTCACAATTCACCATTATTTTGAAAGCCGTAATTCAAAGAGTTTCTCATACTTCAGTAACTATCGATGGTAAAATCGTTGCCAACATCCAAAAAGGATTATTGGTACTTGTTGGCATAGAAGATTTGGACAGTCAGGAAGACATTACTTGGTTAACATCAAAAATTGCCAATCTTCGTATTTTTGGTGATGAAAATGACGTAATGAATTTATCACTAAAAGACACCAATGGCGATGTGATTGTAGTAAGTCAGTTTACACTTCATGCATCTACCAAAAAAGGAAATCGACCTTCGTATATTAAAGCAGCAAAACCTGAAATTGCCATTCCGTTTTATGAAAAATTCATCACTCAAATGGAAATTGAAATCGGCAAAAAAGTACAAACCGGTCAGTTTGGTGCCGACATGAAAGTGCAACTTTTAAACGACGGACCAGTAACTATTATTATTGATACAAAAAACAAAGAGTAATAAAAGTTTTTAGGAAAATTCTTTTATATTTGGTAAAATTTGATTTTATGAAAAAGAGAATTTTATTTATTGTTTTTTATTTAGTTTCTTTTTATTCGTATGCTCAGAAAACAGATTATTCCACTTTACTTATCCCCGATAGTTTAAAGCAAAATGCCAATGCGGTTGTTCGACTCAATCAGATAGATATTACAATTTCTTCCCAAAGAAAAATGAAAATTTATACTAAAAGAGTTGTAACCGTTTTTAATGAAAGAGGACAGTACGCTATAGATGCAAATGAGAATTACGAGAAATCATCTAGTGTGAATTCGATTGAAGCTATTGTTTATAATGGTTTTGGGAAAGAAATAAAGAAAATCCGAAGAAGTGATTTTAAAGATCAAACGGCTACAAGTGATGGTACTATGTTTTCAGATAGTCGATTGATTTATTTAGATTATACGCCAACCGAATATCCATTCACTATTGTTTATGAAAGTGAAATAACTACGTCAAATACGGCTTTTATACCCACTTGGATGCCAATTAATGATTACTTTGTTAGTGTTCAAAAAAGCTTCTTAAATGTATATTATCCAAATAATCTGGGATTCAGAAAAAAAGAATTTAATTTTTCTAAATTTAAAATTGAAAAACCTACCGATAATTCTACTCAATTATCCTATCAAGTTTCCAATATAATAGCCCAAAAAGTTGAATTGAACAGCCCAAATTTTTTTGATATATATCCTAGATTATTATTAGGATTAGATGTTTTTAACCTTGAAGGAGTTGATGGAACTGCAAAAAATTGGAATGAGTATGGAAAATGGTTTTATGAAAATATATTAAAAGGAACGGATGATTTGTCGGATGAAACAAAAATTAAAATCAAATTGTTAGTTGGTAATGAAACGGATTTAATTAAGAAAGCAAAAATTGTTTATAAATATGTCCAAGATAAATCGAGATATGTTAGTATACAAGTTGGAATTGGCGGATTCAAACCTATGCTTGCAAAAGATGTTGATCGTTTAGGTTATGGCGATTGTAAAGCGTTATCTAATTATACAAGAGCACTCTTAAGTGCTGTTAATGTAAATTCATATTATACCGAATTGTATGGAAGTAAAAATAAAATGAATTTGGAATCAGATTTTTTTTCTGTACAAGGTAATCATGTAATTTTAGCCATTCCAAATGGAAAGGAATACGTGTTTTTAGAATGTACCAGTCAGGATGATCCTTTTGGTTTTCAAGCCAATTTTACTGATGATAGGGAAGTAGTTGTTGTAAAACCAGAAGGTGGAGAAATTGTAAGAACAAAAGTGTATTTCGATAAAGGAAATACCCAAATCAGCAAAGGAAATTACATCATTGTAGAGAATGGGGATTTTTCTGGGAAAATTACGATTGTTTCCGAAGGAACCCAATACGAAAGGAAAGCAAAAATTGAAAAATTTAAACCTACTGACAAAGAAGCGCATTACAAAGAGTATTGGGACAACATCAATAATTTAAAAATTAGGAAAATCGAATTTATAAATGATAAAGAAAAGATAGCACTTACAGAAAATGTCGATATCCAAGCCATTGGATACGGTGTTGTAAATGGCAATACGATGATGTTTCCGCTAAATGCCTTCAATCAATTTTCGGATGTTCCGCAGCGTTATCGAACACGAAATAATCCGCTTGAAATTGATAGAGGTTTTTTAGATCAAGATGAAATCGAAATCACACTTCCCGAAAATTATGTCATTGATGCCAAACCATCTAATTTCAAAATTAAAGATAAATTCGGTGAATATAAAACAGAATTGGTAGTTGTCAATCCATCAAAACTAATTTACAAACGATCTTTTTTGCTAAACAAAGGACTTTACGAAAAATCAGAATATGAGAATTACAGAAAGTTTAGAGAACAAATTGCGAAAGCCGATAATTCAAAAATACTACTAACCAAAAAACCATAAACATGAGAAAACTAACTGTATTTGTAGCATTTTTACTTCTAACAACAATAAATTGCCTCGCTCAAGACCACGATTTAGGAAAAGTTACGATAGATGAATTAAAACAAAAAGTACATCCGGTTGACTCAAGTGCTGTTGCTTGTATATTGTTTAGAACTGGTAAAGTTGCATTTGAATATTCTCACGAAGACGGTTTTGAAATGGTAACAACTATTAAAACTAAAATAAAAATTTATAAAAAAGAAGGATATAAATGGGCAAATGATATTCAAGAATATTATATCGGAGGGAATTCAAATGAAAAATCAAATTATAGTAATGCTGTAACTTATAATTTGGTAGATGGGAAAATCGAAAAATCAAAATTAAAAAGTGAAGGTAGTTTTGATGAAAAAGTAAACAGGTATTGGAATAGAAAAAAGATAATACTACCTAATGTAAAAGAAGGGTCAATTATAGAATTTCAATATGAAGTAAGAACTACTCGATTTGGTGCTATTGATAGATGGGATTTTCAAACAGACATTCCTGTAAAATATTCAGAATTAAAAACCTTTATTCCTGAATATTTTACTTATAATTTAAATCAGAAAGGTTTTGTTTTTCCCGTAAAAACAGTAAATTCAAAACAACGAACAATTGAATATTCTTATGTTAAAAATTTCGAGCCAGGAAGTCAAACCGTCAATAATACAAACACGAATCGTGTTAATTCGAGTCTTGAATTTATCGAACAAGTTTCAATGTATACCGTTAGTGATGTTCCAGCATTAAAAGAAGAAGCTTTTGTTAACAATATAAAAAATTACACATCCAGTTTAGCACATGAGCTTTCTGCAATTACATATCCTGGTGAATCGCCAAGACTTTTTTCAACCGATTGGGAGGCGGTAACTGAAACCATCTACAAAGAAGATAAAGATTTTGGTGATGAATTAAACAAAACGGGTTATTTTGAAGATGATGTAAATGCTATAATTAAAGGCTTAACCACCGAAGAAGAAAAAGTGGCAGCGCTATTTAACTTTGTTAAATCTAAAGTCAAGTGGAACGGATATAACGGTTATTCTTGTAATGATGGTGTAAAAAAAGCATACAAAGATCAAAATGGAAATGCTGCCGAAATCAATTTAATGCTTACTGCCATGTTGCGTTATGTACAAATTGATGCAAATCCGATTATTATAAGTACACGTTCTAACGGTATAGCTTCTTTCCCTAGTAGAACGGCTTTTAATTATGTAATTGTAGGAATTGAAAAAGAAAACGATGTCATTCTTTTGGATGCAACCGATAAAAATTCATTACCAAATATTCTCCCTATAAAAGACTTAAATTGGAATGGAAGAATTATCCGAAAAAATGGATCTTCTGCCGAAATCGATTTAATGTCAAAAATACTTTCTAATGATTTCACTAATATTATAGTTACTGTTACTTCCGACGGTACAGTTGAAGGTAAAGTTAGAGAACAGCATTTTGATTATAATGGGTATTTGTTTAGAAATCGTTTTGCAGATACTTCAAAAGAAAGTTACTTAGAGTATTTAGAAAAGAAACTTAACAATACCGAAGTTAGCGATTACGATGTTACTGGAAAAAAAGAGTTGGGCGAACCTGTTGTTGAAAATTATTCCTTTAAAAATAATAACAGTATAGAAATTATTGGCGATAAAATGTACTTTTCACCACTTTTCTTTTTTGCATTGACAGAAAATCCTTTTAAACAGGAAAATAGAGAATATCCTATAGATTTTGTATATCCAAACAAAGATAGATTTATCATTAACATTACCATTCCCGATGGTTATGTTGTTGAGTCATTGCCAAAGTCGGTTTCCATTCCGATGACCGAAAAACTTATTGATGTAAAATATCAAATCACAACTGCCGGAAATAAAATTCAACTTTCTTATACAAAAGACACCAATACGTCGATAGTTTCTTCGGAATATTACGAAGAACTAAA
>CALPIE020000134.1 GCA_943323545.2 Bifidobacterium breve
AGTTGGAGCAGTAAAGCTTGGCGTTGCAGGACAGTTAATAATAGCATTAGCACCTTGACCAGAAAGTACAGGAAGGGTAATATCACGAACAGTAATGGCTTGAGATACTGGCAGCGAAACATTTCCACAGGTATCTGTAGCAATCCAAGTTCTAGTTGTAGTATAATTACCAGCACAAGTTGGCGATCCGGCAACAGTTACATCAGTAAAAGTAATTACTGAAGTTCCACCACAAGAGTCTGTTACAGTTGGAGCAGTAAAGCTTGGCGTTGCAGGACAATTGATAGTTGCATTTGCACCTTGACCTGAAAGCACAGGTTTAGTTGTATTCCCTCCTGTATAAGTAATAGTCTGACCAGAAAGCACATAACCACATGAATCAGTAACATTAAAAGTATAAACGGCTGTCCAATTACAACTATTTCCTGTAACACTAGTACCAGTTAAACTTGCAGTTACAGTTCCACCACAACTATCTGTATAGCCGGTTATGGCTGTTGCCGGATTGAATGGCGGCACAACAACAGGCACCGTAGAAGGGTTAATATAGCAACCGTTAAGTCCGGTTCCTCCTGGTAAAGGAGTTCCAGTTAAAGCTGGTGGCACATGGTTTACAGTGTATACATAAGACCACGTGCTAGAATACGGACTTGCACTAGGATTACAAGTGCTATAATTAGTGTAGGACCAAGTGTAAGTTATAGTTGTATTACAATTATTTCCTGGATTTGAATTAACAACAGTAGGTCCACTAAATACAATAGTATTTCCACAATTGTCTAGAAATGTTGGTGTAGCGGGTTGTACTACTTGTGCAACACAATTAACTGTACTTCCTCCATTCATTAATACTGAAATAAAATTAGTTCTACCACAAGAATCGGTAACTTTTAATTTAATGATGATGTTTCCAATTTGTGATGGAGCTGTATAATTGGTTGGATTGGTTGAAGTACTTGAAAAACTTCCACCTCCTAAAACAGACCATTCATAAGTTACAGCACCAATGTTTCCAGTTACAGATGTACTTAGATTATAAACTTGATTAGGAGTTAAAGAGGTAGGAAAATTATTGGCAAGGGTTATTGTCATTTGCTGATTAATACCTGCAAGCAAAACGAAATTGAAAAACGCTCTTTGAGCAGCTACTTGTTCTGATACTGTTCCTCCAGTTAATGTATGAGCTGCTTCATACATTACCATCCCTTTTGTTGGGTCACCATACGTTTTTCCATATGCCACTAAAGCGGCACGATTGTTTGCATTATAAGTAACACCAGTACCACTATCTGTATAATTACTATATACAGCTACTTTGGTTGAAGGTCGCCACGAAGAACCTACTTTTGGAAGGTAAACCTGTTCAGATCCAGATTGTTGTGCTCCATCCATAATACCCATAAACTGCATTACTGGATCGGTATCTGCAGTAGGATCATATACAAAAGGTGTAACCGGATCATTATGATCACCCCACGGCACAAGTCCATTATTAGTTAAGAATTTAAAACCAGGATTTGGATTCATCGTATGCACTCCCGAACCAGCAGAGGTTGTATTGATCGCAGTACCACCTAAAGTAGCAGAAATTCGAAAGGAATTGGCTGTCAATCCAGTTGCAATAACATAATAGGTAGTTCCTGCTACCAAAGGTCCTGGCAATGTACCAGTTGTTGAAAAAGTAACAGTGGCACCAGCACTGAAACCGTGAGATGCAGATGTTACAAGAGCAGGCGATGCATTTGTTATAGTAGCTGTTTGATCGTTTGCAATGTCTAAAGCACTTCCAGCATGACAACCTGTCCATAAATAACCACCATTATTCATATAGTTTTTAAATGCCGAAACATATGCTGGTGACCATAAATGAGGATCTGCGTGTGGTAATATATAAATATCACCACAACTTGTTAATTGTGTTGGATTTGCTTGTGTTACATAAGAACTTGAAGGTACACCAGCATTAGCATAATATGGGGTTATCAATCCGAAATTCTCTGCATCAAGTAAACCTCTTGGCCAACTGGTTAATTTATTATAAATTGGAGCTGTAAATGAAGTGGATATTGGTCCATCAATTACAACTCCATTACTTCTCCAAGTATTAATAAGTGCTAAAATAGTCGGACTTGCAGCGTCTTCAGATGCAACAATGAATGTTCCTCCTCTATAGCTCTTACCGCCCGCACCGGCAGGTAAAGTAAAATCAATCCCATTTTTCGCTTTTGACGAATTAATCGACCAATACACAGGAACATTATTATTTCGAATTAACGCGTACACAAATCCATAAGGTTTTAAACCACTATTTATTGTAACAGCAGGAATTGTAGTTGAACTACGACCCATATCAACAATATAGGAACCAGAATTAAAGGTTCTATTAGGATTTTGTGAAAACACATTACCAATACAAAAGGAAAGTATCAGTAAAAATAAAGTAATTTTTGATTTCATAAAAATGTTTTTTTGATTTGGTGCCTTTAAAAATTAGGTATCAAAAGTTTATTTTAATATTATTTTGCGTCTTTAAAACTATTTCTTTTTTTAAAAATTATTTTTTCAAAATTCCAAGAAGCTATTTCGCTTATATTTGATTTTGTTTGATCCCTAAAGTAAATTCTAACTTTATCGTCTAGTGGAATAACTATCTCATTACTAATGTTTTTACCATTCTTGAAATTAATGTGATAAATTAGTTTTACATCCAATTCGGTATCATTTTTTATTTCAAAAAATTCACTTCCTGTATCTGAAAGGTTACAAAAGTGAATTGCCAATTTAGAATCTGAGCCATCTAAATTTTTAAAAGACTCCCATTCTTTACATTGATTAACATAAGAATTGAAAAGTTTACCTGGAATAGATAAAGAGAAAAAGAATAAAGTTACTAATAGAGGTGTTTTCATGACTTTGTTTTTTTTTTACGATAAAATGTGATTTTATAGAAATAGATGTTATTAACATTTAAAGCATATTTATGCATTGAGCAAATTTATTTTCTTATTTCTCTAAAAGAGAAAAAAATCTATGAACTACTTCAAAACTCGTTAAAACGCATTTTTTATTATTTTATAATCGTTAATTATTGTTATTTATGATGTTTTTATTATATTCAATAGATTTTTCTATTCATTAATTTTATTTAATTATTTGTTTTTTTGTAAAGTTTTATTTACTTTATTAAAATGATATTCATTAATAAAAATTATTTGTCGAAATTAATTTTTATTTTACTGTTTACCAAACATAATGTCGATAAAGTGTATAAAAATAACGATAAAATACATAATTTAACTTATAATGTAATATTAATTTTATAATATTATTTTGTTTATATAATCTATTTGAAAAATAGTTTATTAACAATTTTTAATTACATTTATAAAACTTTTTTAAGACGTGTTTACTAATCATAATTAACTAGGTGATACTTTTAAAAATGAAGCAGATTATTCTCATTAGACATTCTAAATCTTCATGGAATTTACCTTTAAAAGATTTTGATCGTCCGTTGACAGAAAACGGAATTACCAAGGCGACTAAAATTGCTATAAAAACAAAAGAATTTATTTCTCAAAATATGGCTATTTGGAGTAGTAGTGCAAAAAGAGCAAGTGATACAGCAAAGATTATAGTTAAAAATTGGGAATTAAATACAAACACAATTTCTTTTTCAGATGATTTATATACTTTCGATGTAAATAAATTAGAACAATTTGTAAAATTGTGTCCAAATAATATAGAAAACCTAATTCTTTTTGGTCATAATAATGCCATAACAGATTTTGTTAATAAATTTGGAGATATTTATATTGACAATGTACCAACAGCTGGTTATGTTTCTATTAGTTTTGAAACCAACCATTGGAAAAACATTTCTAAAGGTAAAACAACAAAAATATTATTTCCCAGAGATTGCTAAACTATGAGTTCAAATCCGAATTATAAATACATTGATAGAGAAAAAAGTTGGCTTGCTTTTAATGCAAGAGTACTTCAAGAAGCTGCCGACGAAACCGTTCCACTTCTTGATCGACTTCGTTTTTTAGGAATATTTTCCAACAATTTAGATGAGTTTTTTCGTGTGCGTTTTGCTGCAATTCGTCGATTGAGTTTGTCTGGTGAAACAGGCGAAAAAATTCTTGGCGGTATATCAGCTCAAAAATTATTGAAGGAAATTACTGAAATTGTTATCAAACAACAATCAGAAAGTATGCGTGTTCTTGAAATAATAGAAAAACAACTCGAAAAACAAAATGTTTTTATTGTAGATGAAACTAAGCTTTCTAAAGAACAGGAACTATTTATTAAAGATTTTTTTATTCAAAAAGTAAGTCCAGAACTCGTTACGATTATATTAAATGACTTAGCTGAATTTCCATTACTAAAAGATACAATGGGTTATTTAGCCGTAAAATTAGTCATGAAAGTCAATGAAAAAACAAAATTACTCGGATTAGTAAAACCAAAAAAAGAAGTCCGTTACGCTATTATCGAAATGCCAAAAAATATAAATCGTATTGTTGAACTTCCAACAGATAAAGAAAAGCAATTCATTATGATGCTTGACGATGTTATTCGATACAATTTAAGTAGTATTTTTAATATTTTTGATTATGAAAGTATTTCGGCTCATATGATAAAAATAACCCGTGATGCACAACTTGATATCGATAGCGATATGAGTAAAAGTATGCTTCAAAAAATCGCCTCCTCTGTAAAAGACAGAAGGATTGGAGAACCAGTTCGATTTGTGTATGATAAAACGATTGGAAAAGACACCTTAAATTTTTTCTTATCTCATATGGGAATTGAATCAACCGATAGCATTATTCCTGGTGGTCGTTACCATAACCGTCGCGATTATATGAATTTTCCAAACCTTGGAAGATTTGATTTATTATACCAACAAAAAGCACCATTACTAGTAGAAGGCCTTTCTTTAGACGGGAGTATTCTTAATAGAATTGCCAATAAAGATTACCTAATTTCAGCACCATATCAATCCTTTTCTTACCTAATTAAGTTTTTAAGAGAAGCTGCTTTAGATCCAAAAGTAACTTCTATTAAAATTACGTTATACCGTTTAGCAAAAAATTCTCAAATAATAAGTTCACTTATTAATGCTGCAAAAAACGGAAAAAAAGTAACAGTTCAAATTGAGTTACAAGCTCGTTTTGATGAAGCTTCTAATATTTCTTATTCAGAACAAATGCAAACGGAAGGTATCGAACTAATTTTTGGAATAAAAGGACTAAAAGTGCATTCTAAAATTTGTATGATTGATCGAATTGAAGAGGGTAAATTAAAAAGATATGGATTTATTTCAACTGGAAACTTTAATGAATCAACTGCAAAAATCTACACAGATGTTACGCTTTTTACTAGCCATCAACAAATATTAAAAGACATATCAAAAATATTTGATTTTTTTGAAGTAAATTATCGTTTACATCGTTACAAACATTTAATAGTTTCGCCACATTACACGCGATCTAAAATATACAAGTTAATCGATAGGGAAATTGTCCATGCTCTAGCGGGATATCCGGCCATGATTAATTTAAAAATGAACAGTTTATCCGACTTCGCCATGATTGATAAATTATACGACGCTAGTAATGCAGGAGTGAAAATTAAATTACAAATACGTGGTATATGTTCGTTAATTCCAGGATATAAAGAAATGAGCGAAAATATTGAAGCCATAAGTATTGTTGATAATTACTTAGAACATTCACGTGTTTTTATTTTCGGAAACAATAACAATCCTGAAGTATACATTTCATCAGCCGATTTTATGACAAGAAACCTAGACGGTAGAGTAGAAGTGACCTGCCCAATATTTGATGAAGACATTAAAAAACAATTAATTGATAATTTTAATTTAGGTTGGAAAGGAAATGTAAAAGCCCGTTATCACTCTGAAAAATTAGACAATAAATACCGTATCAGAAAAGAAGGTGAAGTTATTTTCCGTGCCCAACTAGAAACCTATAATTACTATAAAAGCCATATAACCGAAGAGAATTAATTTTATTTTTTGAGCCAATTCCAGCTTTTCGTTGCAAGTTTTTATGTTGTTGCTAACAATTTTAAAGGTTTAAAATAGCTTCCGCTGGTCGCTTTTTAAAACTAAAAATTATAAACCAACCCCATAAAAAGCATTCCACTGCAATCTGGGGC
>CALPIE020000135.1 GCA_943323545.2 Bifidobacterium breve
ACTTCTTCACCTTTTGCTGTTTTCACATATGCTTTTACGCCGTTTCCGGATGTATCAATTTTTTCTACTGAAGAAGAGGTCATGATTTTTACACCCGCTTTTTTCATGGATCGTTCCATTTGTTTAGAGATATCTTCATCTTCAACCGGAACTATGTTTGGCATGAATTCAACAATAGTAACATCAGTTCCCATTGCGTTGTAAAAATGGGCGAATTCAACTCCAATAGCTCCTGAACCTACAATAATCATCGATTTGGGTTGTGTTGGCAATGTCATTGCTTGACGGTAACCAATTACTTTAACTCCATCTTGAGGAAGATTAGGCAATTCGCGTGATCGCGCACCCGTAGCAATAATAATATGGTCAGCTGAATATTCAGTTACTTTTTTATCAGAGGCAGTTACGTCTACTTTTTTCCCTTGTTTTAGTTTTCCGAAACCTTCGATAACGTCGATTTTATTTTTTTTCATTAGGAATTGAACCCCTTTGCTCATTCCGTCTGCTACATCTCTCGAACGTTTTACCACGGCAGAAAAATCTTTGTCAAATTCTTTTACTGTTAATCCGTAATCGGAAGCATGTTTTAGGTAATCAAAAACTTGAGCCGATTTTAGTAATGCTTTGGTTGGAATACAACCCCAATTTAAGCAAACGCCACCCAAATTTTCTTTTTCGATAATGGCTACTTTAAAGCCCAATTGTGATGCTCTGATAGCGGTTACATAACCACCAGGACCACTTCCTAAAACAATGATATCGTATTTCATAAAAAAGGTTTTCTATAATTAATTTGAAGTTGCAAATTTACGGAAATATTTTGAAAAAATAGCCCCTAAATTAGGGCTCTTTAATATTCGCAACTTTTTTTATGATTGTTACAATAGTTGTTGCGATTATCGAACCTATAAAGGCTAGAAAAATATCTTTCTGTGCATCCCAAATGTCGCCTTGCGTTCCTAAATACGCATCGCCTTGCGCTTTGAAAAACACGTCGGCCACCGCCCATTCAATCAATTCATAGAAGGCACTAATGGAAAGTGTGATTTCGATAGGTAAGGTCCACGCTACCCAAGCTGGGAATTTTAACCATTTTAAAAACAGTTCGCGCATCGGGTAAGCCAATAAAAATCCGAAACTAAAATGCACGATTCGGTCGTAGTGATTTCGTGCTAAATTGAAATAATCTTTAAGCCAATAGCCGAACGGATTTTCGGCATAAGTATATTTCGAACCGTATACATGTAGACACAAATACACGCAAATCAGTAAATAACTTAAATCGCTGAATTGGAATTTTTTGTAACTGTAAATTAAAAATCCCAAGAACAGAAAAACCAGAGTGTTTTCGAGAAACCAATTGGCATCGTTGGTATTTCCGATGTAGGAGTTTGCCCAATTGATGGCGAAAACAACGGTGAAAAATTGCATCCAGCGGTTGGATTTAAAAGGGGTTCTGTAATTTGAGATTGCGATAGTAAATGCCATAGATTATTTTTGTTTAATTAAATAAAATCATTTTCAATATCTAATGAAAATTGCGAATCGTATAAATTTTTATAATAGCCTTCTTTTTTATTCAGCAATTCAAAATGATTGCCTTCTTCTACAATTTGACCTTTGTCCATTACAATAATTTTATCAGCATTGACAATTGTTGCCAATCGATGTGCAATAACTATTGAGGTTCTTCCTTGAGTTATTGCTTCAGTTGCATGTTGAATTAATTCTTCAGAATATGTATCGATAGACGAGGTAGCTTCATCCAAAATTAAAATGCTTGGATTACTGACATAGGCGCGTAAAAAAGCAATCAATTGTCGTTGCCCGGAAGAAAGCATTACACCACGTTCTTTTACATCAAAATCATAACCTTCAGGCAAACTCATAATAAACTCGTGAATACCAATTTTTTTAGCAGCATTTATAACAGTTTCTCTAGAAATTTTTTGATTGTACAATGTAATATTATTAAAAATAGTATCGGAAAATAAAAAAACATCTTGTAGAACAATTGCTATTTTTGTTCTTAAACTATTTAAAGTAAAATCGTTAATGTTTTGATTGTCGATATAAATCGCACCTGAATCAATTTCGTAAAAGCGATTTAGTAAATTAATGATTGTCGATTTTCCTGCCCCTGTTGCTCCAACAATAGCTATTGTTTCTCCATTATTTACATTGAGATTGATGCCTTTTAAGACTTCTTCGTCTTTGATGTAACTGAAACGAACGTTTTCAAAACGGATATTTCCTTTAAAGTTATTCGCTATTTCGGTTCCGTTTTGTTGTACTTCGGTTTCAATGTCTAAGATATCAAAAACCCTATTGGCAGCTATCATTCCCAATTGCATTTCATTGAACTTATCTGCAATTTGCCGAAGCGGGTTAAATAACATTCCGATAAACATAGTATAAGAAAAAATATCGCCTTTTGTGGTTAAAGTATCGCCACCAATAATATGAAATCCGCCATAGAGCACTATTGCACCTAATGTTAAAGAAGAAATAATATCGGCAATGGGAAAGAAAATGGAGTTGTAAAGAATGGTTTTTATCCAAGCGTTATTGTGCTTTTGATTGATTTCTTTGAACTTTTCATATTCTATTTGTTCTCTATTGAAGAGTTGTACGATTTTCATTCCGGTTACACGTTCTTGTACAAAAGTATTTAGATTAGCGATTTGAGTTCGAACTTCTTCAAAAGCGATTTGCATTTTTTTCTGAAAAATTCTAGTAATATATACCAAGATAGGCATGGCAATAATGACAATCCACGATAAATGCCAATTCATATAAAACATGAAAATTAAAACGGCAACCATTTTCAATAAGTCACTGATAATCATAAACAAACCTTGACTAAAAATACGTGCAATTTGTTCGATATCTGAAACGGATCGTGTGACTAATTGTCCGACTGGTGCGTTGTCAAAGTACTTCATTCTAAAAGTCAACATGTGTTTGAAGAGTTTGGTTCGGATGTCTTTAATGATATCTTGTCCCAACCAATTGGCCCAAAAAACAAAATAGAATTGCGCTAAAACTTCTAATATTAAAACGAATCCCATCAAAGTAACATAAAATAAGAGTCCGTTTTGATCTTTAGGTTCTATATAACTATCAACAGTTTGTTTTAATAAGTACGGGCGTAATGCAGCAAATACAGCTAAAGAAATAGCAAATGCAATTACACCGTTAAACCTATTTTTATATGGCTTTGTGTATTTTAATATTCTTATAAAAAGATTGGTATCGAATGCTTTTGCTTTCATTCAGGTTTAATATTGTTTTTTATTGGTTTCATGCAGTCGCTTTGCTCGTGTCATTTTTATGCTTTAGGCAGTAAGCTTTAAGCTTTATGCCTTGTTAATTATTTGTATTCGCTTATTGCCTATAGCTTAAAGTTTATGGCACAAAAAATCGTATTCAATTTTTGTTAGATACAATCCATGAGCAGGAACTGAAAAACCAGCTTGACTGCGGTCTTTACTTTCTATAATTTTTTTAAAATCATCTATTGCTGCTTTTTCTAAACCGATGTTAATCATGGTTCCAACAATGGCACGAACCATATTACGCAAAAAACGATCGGCAGCAATAGTAAAAATTAATTGGTTTCCATTCTGTTGCCAATACGCTTCGTAAATTTTACAATTAAAGGTATTGACTTCGGTGTTGACTTTAGAAAAACATTCGAAGTCAGAATAGTCAAAAAGCATTTTACACGCTTGATTCATTTTTTCAACATTTAAATTATTTTGATAATACCAACTATTTTCATTTTCAAACACATCTTTTTGTTGGTGAATGTGGTATTCATAGGTTCTTTTGGTAGCATCAAATCGAGCGTGAGCATCATTATGTACTTTATGAATATTAAAGATTGCAATGTCTTTTGGTAAAAACGAATTGAGTTTGTGAATGAGTTGAGGACCATTAATTTCTGATTCAAAATCAAAATGAGCAAACATTTGTTTGGCATGAACACCAGTATCAGTTCGTCCAGCACCTTGAACATCAATAACAGTTTGTAAAATAGTAGTCAATGCAATGTTAAGCGTTTCCTGAATAGAAGTCGCATTGGGTTGAATTTGCCAACCGTGGTAATTTGTGCCGTTGTATGCTAGTTCGATGAAGTATCTCAAGTTTAGTGTTCAGTGTTCAGTATTCAGTGTTCAGTGTTCAAAATTCAAAACCAATAATTATCGACAAATTTACAAAGATTTTAATTGATTTAAATATTTAAAGTTTTCCCAAATAATTAACTTTGCAACTTAGTGCCTTTGTGGCAAAAAAGATACTGAAACAAGTTCAGCATAAATGAAAAAAATCCTATTACTTTCCGATACGCATAGTCATATTGATGAAACGATTTTAAAATATGTCCGTCAAGCGGATGAGGTTTGGCATGCCGGTGATATTGGCGATTTAACAGTCACTGATACCATCAAAAAGCTAAAACCGTTGCGTGCCGTTTATGGCAATATCGATGACGATAAAGCCCGAATGGAATTCCCGCTAAACAATCGATTTATGTGTGAAGATGTTGACGTTTGGATTACACATATTGGCGGTTATCCTGGGAAATACAATCAAGCGATTCGGGAAGATATAAAGACAAATCCACCGAAATTATTCATCTGCGGACATTCGCATATTTTAAAAGTTCAGTTTGATAAATCGTTGAATTTGTTACATATGAATCCGGGTGCCTGCGGCATTTACGGATTTCATCAAGTCAGAACTATGTTGCGGTTTGAAATTGATGGGAAAAAAATAGAAAAGCTGGAGATTGTGGAGATAGGGAAGAAATAGAAACGGCTGCGCCTTTAGATACGCTTCGCTATAGATACGCTACGCTATAGAAACGCTACGCTATAGAACCGCTACGCTATAGAACCGCTACGCTTTAGAATCGCTTAGCTATGGTTTATAAAATTTTCAAAATAAGCAATTTAAAATCCAAAGGACGTAGTCCGTTTCTATAGCGCAGCGTATCCGCGTTAGGGATTGCAGCGTAAAGCCCACAGCGAGGAACGAGCGAGGACTTGTAGTGAAAAGCCCGGCCTCGTTGCAAAACCGAATTTATTACAAACTACAAATGTGTGCAACGAGGCAACGCCACATAAAAAAATCCGTCTAGAATTAACTAAACGGATTTAACGCACTAAAAAAACTAAGTTTATAGGTTTACCTCAATCGATCCACAGATTTTACGAGATCCTCATCCTTTTTGATAGCTTTGTTGGCCAAAGCTAGCATAACGATAGAAATAATAGGTAAGAACATCCCAATACCTTTCTCAGAAACTAACGCTGTTCCTCCAGATAAGTTTAGTGTTCGATATACAAATAATCCTAATAAAATTAAATTTAATATGATATTCAATCTGCCAAAAACAAATTGTTGTTGTCTTTTTTTAAATGAGATGATACTCAATAATGATAATGTAGTACTCAAACCGAACAAAATGGAATAAGCCATATTACCCATAAAGAAGATTTCTTTTCCGGCTTCTGTCCATAATGAAAAAACAAAAGGAAGAATTCCGGTTGCGATAAATGCAATTCCTAAATAAATGGTTTGAATTCGTTGTAACATTTTGCTTTTTATGAAGAGCAAAAATATATTTTCTTTTTTAAAAAAACTATTGCACGAATGAAAATTATTCGTATTATTGCATAACAATTCCGTAAGTACTTCAAAAACACGGACATCCCAATAGAAATAAATCACTACACATTAAGTATTGTTAATTCAATTTAAAATATATATAAACATTTATGTTTGATAGTTCTGTATTAAAAGAAATGAAGCTGTCTGAGCTTCAAGAAATTGCCAAATTGGCTAAAACTATAAAATTTACCGGTGTTAAGAAAGAGGCACTTATTGATATGATAATGGCGCAACAAGCTGCCACTTCTGATGAATTATCATCTGGTAAAAAAGAAACAGTTGCAAAAGCGCCAAAGGTAAAAAAGAATGATATAGTAGAAATTACTGAAGCAACAGAATCGGAGGATAAACCCAAAA
>CALPIE020000136.1 GCA_943323545.2 Bifidobacterium breve
CCCCAAAAGAAAAACACTGTAATTAGTGTATAAAGTGCAGGGTAATTAGTTTTAACTTGGTTGGTACTCATAATTTTAGTTTGGTTGGTTAATTAATAGGTTTGAAACTTATTGCAGTTCCGCCACCGCTAGCCAAATTTAATTTAATTTTTGACTTAGAAGTGACTTGAATTGTTTTTATAGTATAACTTTTTGGATTATTTTTCCAATCGGCATCAATACCATCTTGATATACAATTGCTTGGTATTTTTTGTTTGGGGAAAGAAAATCGAGTTTTATTTCTGTTTGGCGCGCATTTTCATCGGTTATCGCACCTAAAAACCAATTTTCTGAACCTTTTGCTTTACGAACAACTGTTATATAATCACCAGGTTCAGCTTCTAAATAAATAGATTCTTGCCAATCGATTGCTACCTCTTTTATGAACTGAAATGCATCGAGGTATTTTTCGTAATTTTCTGGCAAATCAGCAGCCATTTGTAAAGGGGAATACATTGTTACATATAACGCCAATTGTTTGGCTAAAGTAGTATGAACTTGCTCTGTTTTTTTAGCATCATAAAAGCTCATTTTAATTTCAAAAATACCTGGAGTATAATCCATAGGGCCACCAAGTAAGCGCGTAAATGGCAAAATAGTTTCGTGTGAAGGTGGATTTCCAATACTCCATGCGTTAAATTCATTTCCACGAGCTGCTTCGGCTGCAATGTAATTTGGATACGTTCGGCTATACCCTGTTGGACGAGAACTTTCGTGTGAATTGACCATCATTTTATAATCTGCAAAACGTTGCGCTACAAAATTGTAATGGTTGACCATAGTTTGTCCGTCGTGGAATTCACCTCTTGGAATTATTTTCCCAACATAACCTGATTTAGCAGCAGGATAATTGTATTTTTTCATCAATTCTAAAGCACGATCTAAATGACGTTCATAATTAGCTACCGAACCAGATGTTTCATGATGCATTATCATTTTTATTCCTTTAGACTTGGCGTAGTCATTAACTTCTTTCAAATCAAAATCGGGATATGGGGTAGTAAAATCAAATACATTTTCTTTCCAGTTACCATACCAATCTTCCCAACCTACATTCCATCCTTCAACCAAAACACCATCAAAACCATGTTTTGCAGCAAAATCAATATACTTTTTTGTATTAGTGGTTGTAGCACCATGCTTTCCTGAGGCAATGAGATTACCATCAGTATTTTGAGCATTTTGAGATCCTGCATAATCCCAAGTGGCTTTACCCACATGCATTTCCCACCAAATACCTACATATTTCATGGGTTTTATAAACGAAACATCTTTAATTTTACAAGGTTCATTTAAATTCAATATCATTTTAGAAGCAACAATATCGCGAGCATCATCACTTACCATGATAGTTCGCCAAGGTGAAACAAATGGTGTTTGCAAATAGGCTTTATCTCCAATAGCATTGGATACCAAATGTGATTTTAATTTAAATTCATTCGGAACAATATCCAAATGCATTACCGGATAATTAACCACTGCCGCTTCAAAAATATTAATGTAAATACCTTCTGTTGATTTCATCATTAAAGGCGATTGAATTACATATTTTCCTGCAATCGTTTTCAAACCGATTCCATTATTTAAATCGAACTTATCTACATCAATATCTGATAAATTACTTTCTTTATAGAAATACTCTTGGCTATCAAAATCACCCGGAATCCAAAATGCTTTGTGATTTCCTGCTAAATTAAACTCAGAATCTTCATCAGAAATGATAAAATAATTTAGTTTTTCTTGTTTGGGAAATTCATATCTAAAAGCAACCCCCTCATCATAAACTTTAAAAATTAAATTTACTTTTCTATTGGTTTCTTTTTGAGATAAATAAACAGTGAGTTCATTATAATGATTTACTATATTAGATTGCTCACCTAGAACTGGTTGCCAAGTTTCATTAAAAGTGTCTACTTTACTATTATTAATTGTAAAATTTGAAACTAAGTCACCCCCATCTTTTAATTTTATTCCGAGATAACTTTCAAGTACAATAGGTTTGTTTTTATAATTAACTGAATAATTTGGGCTACCATTTGAGGATAGTTTAAAATCGATTGTGATTTCTTTTGAAGGAGATTGAATACTTTGTGCAATCGAACAATAAGAAATTAATAAAAAAAAGTATAAATAAATGCTATTCATTGGAATCAAAATTTCAATAAATATACATTTATATCGATTTCAAGTAGAAAAAATGAAAATAAGTTATTAACGAAAAAGATCTAATAAAATCAATTAGAATGATATTAGGAATGAAAATAATATAAGAAAACCCGCTGGGTGTAATTAAGTACTTTCAATAAAATTATGAATATTTTGGCCACGAATTCTCAAATTTTAAATTAGCTGAACGCAATAATTTGTTCATCTTTGATGAAAATTCGAATTTAATCGAATAATTATTCCAAAAAAATCGTGACTCGAGACCAAAGGCCGAACAGACAAAGTAATTAGTGGTAGAATTATTCCAAAAATTAATTACACCCAACGGGTTAAGAAAGAAAATTTTTACTAATTACAATCCTTCAACATAGTCTTGTAAATAAGCAAATCTAGCTGTTAGTTTACCGTTTTCTGTCATTTTTGCGCGATTCAAAATTCCGTCCTTATCACCATTAAAAAAAGCAGGAATAACATGTTCCATAAACATTTCTCCAAAACCTTCACTGGCATCTTTGGGAAGTTCACATGGTAAATTATCAACAGACATAACCATAACGGAACCTGGATGTGTATACGAAACTTCTTTGTTTTCAAAAGGCAAATAACTATAAAAAGGATCAGCAATTGTAGATGCCTTAAGGGTACAAGCAATCGGTCCATCAACATCACATGAAATATCGGCAACGACTTTTATTTTGCAATCGGCTGCCATAAGCATTTCACGAGTTAATATATCTGGAGCGTCATTTCCATGAAAATGACCTGCTATAAAGATATCGGCAACTTTACTAAAACGCTCAAAATCGGAAGTATATACTTGTGGATTTTTATAGAAATCGTTATTGTCTGTTACAATTTTTCCGTCGATCCGTTTATTATAATCCAAAACATCGATTTGAGTATAAACGGGTTCTGAATAATTTTTAGCTAAAAAATCAGAAACAGAAACTTGTTTAATTTTAATTCCGTCAAGGATTTCCTTAGCCCCCATGCCAACTTTTCCATGACCTGTAAGTACAATTTTTATATTGGGAAGTACTTGTCTTTTTAAACGAATAATCAAATCGTCTTTAGATTGAAGCGTTTCTGCTTTTGGAATTGTATATAAGTCGTATTTTATTCCGAATCCTCTTAAACCGTTATAAGCGCCTACAATTCCGGCATACCTTCCAAAACCAATCAATCGTTTATTGTTTTTATCTACTATGGTTTCGTGATCGTACAATTCGATATTTTTTTCTAAGATAGCTTGTAATAATTTTCGATTGTGGACTTGCTTTTTTATAGTATGTGAGAAAAAGAAATATTTTTTATTGGGAATTAAAGCATCAACCGGAATTTCTTTCACACCAAATAACACATCGCAATCCGACATGTCGGTTGTTACTTCGATACCTAAATTACTGTATTGCTCATCTGAAAAAACTCGAATATCAGAAGACTCTACTTTAATTGTAGCTTCGGGATGTTCTTTTTTTAGGCGAACTAGTTCTTCGGGTGTAAAAACGACTCTTCTATCAGGTGGATTTTTTCTTTCTTTTATGATGCCAAACTTCATGTTGAACTATTTTTTAACGCTTCCAAAAGTAGTTGTTACGAAATCGTTTTCAAAACTTTTTTTTCAAAATTAATATTTGATTTTGTTATCTTAAAATCAGCTCTTTATATATATAATGTGGTTTTTAACAACAGTTGTTAATTCTTTTTTATATCAATTTAAGATTGGGTTATCTATATTTGTCTACCAAGTATTTTAAAAATGAATAAACCCCAATTAAAAATCTTTTTTACGCTTTCGTTTTGTCTTTTATTCCTCATTATAAGTTGCGATAAATTTGTAAAAAACAAAAATCATGAAAATAGTAACAAATCTAATTTAGACTATGCTATGACTCCTTTGGAGGATTCATTGCCTAAACTTTCTAAAACATATAAACAGATTAAAAAAAGAGAAATTGAGAATTTCATTGCCAACAATTTCTCCAACAAATTTGAAAACATTTGTTTTTTGGTAGCAAAAAACGGTCAGATTATTTATGAAAGATATGATGGATATGCAGATAAAGGAAATAATATTCTCAATTCAGCAGAAACTCCTTTACATATAGCATCGGTTACTAAAGTGTTAACTGCTGCTGCTATTTTAAAACTAATTGATGCTAAAAAAATAGATTTAGATCAAAAAGTGAATACACTTCTTGAAGGATTTCCATACCCAGATATTACAATTAGAATGCTATTAAATCATAGAAGTGGTATGAAAAAATACAATTATTTTTGTGATGACAAGGCCAACTGGGGAAGAGATAAAACGCTTACCAATAAAGACATTCTGAAAGTTATGATTAATAAGAATATTCCTTTAGAAACAAAAAGCAATACCCATTTTAGTTACAATAATACCAATTATGCCATGTTGGCTTTAATTATAGAAAAAGTGACTGGAATGAGGTACCGTTTGGCGATGAAGGAAATTATTTTTAATCCTTTAAACATGAAGAATACCTTTGTAAAAGATGAAACTTCAGATAAAGAAGAAGGAACTCCATCATACAAATGGAATTATCAAAAATATCCTTTTGACTTTTTAGATGCCGTTTATGGAGATAAAAATATTTATTCTACTCCAAGAGATTTATTGAAATTTGACTTAGCTCGCAACGCACCAAGTTTTTTAAGCCAAGAGCTCCAAAAGGAAGTATACAAAGGTTACAGTTATGAAAGTAAGGGCATCAAAAACTACGGATTAGGAATTCGAATGCGAGAATGGGATACGGGACAAACACTTTATTATCATAATGGCTGGTGGCATGGCAACACTTCTAGTTTTATCAATTTAAAAAAAGAAAATGCTGTAATTATTGCTTTGTCTAATAAGTTCACGAAAAGAACTTTTCAAATGAAACGATTATCTGCTTTATTTGGTGATTATCCTTTTACTTTGAAGGATACTGCGGCGAGTGAGTAGATTTTAGACTTCTTAGACTGACTTAGACTTCTTAGACTACTTAGATTTTAGAAAATTAGATTATTGGATTTAATGAAGTATCTTTGTCGTCTGATTTTTGAATCTAAGAAGTCTAACATTCTAAAGATCTAAAAATCTAAACAAGGGGTCGACTGGTTTTGACAGCAAGTCGAATTGAACAGTAAGCACGTCGAGCATTGTACTTTTTGCTCGTAAATCCAAAGGTACAAAAACATAAACGGCGAAGGAAACTACGCTCTTGCTGCATAATCTGAATTATAGTAAGATTGGCCACGCTCCTACTAGGTAGGAAAGCAGGATTTACCTCGAAAGCTTTGGTTTGTGGCGGTCGATAAAGGTAAATCGTAAATACGAACCTAAGAACAGTTACGTTTCGGGACTGTTACGAAAATTAAAGAAAATAAGCATTTTGTGGCTGTTTCTGGCCTAGCAACATGACGAAAATCCAATCAGGAAATAAACGTGTAGAAAGCTCTTTAGTTGCTTGTTTGGACGGGAGTTCGACTCTCCCCGACTCCACAAAAGTGGACAATTCTAAAATAATTTAGAATTGTCCACTTTGATTTTTTACATAAACGCTTATCGATTTGTAGGATAACCATTTTAATAGATATGCACACTCACATAATTTTACTCCTCTAACAGAGGTAAACCTTCTATCTGCAAGGGTCTAGTTGATATCAATTGATGGTTTTTATATTGGTGACTGAACGAGGCTTGATGTCTTAAATAAGCCATTTTAATAGCAGCAATAGCGGCTTCGGTACCTTTATTACCATGTTTTCCCCCACTTCTGTCGA
>CALPIE020000137.1 GCA_943323545.2 Bifidobacterium breve
CCTCTTGCTTTACTTGTTGTACAAGGGGAATTTAATTGTGCCAATCCACCTCCTCCGGTACTAACTGTGTGTCCAATATCATAATTTGCAGATCCAATAGTAGCGTCAATAACCGTTTGACTTTGATTAATCAATGTACCAGCATTTGCATTATCAAAACTATCCGAATCAATAAAAATAACCAGGTCATTATTGGCAATCAAATTCATACGCAATGACATATCGGTTTCAAAAACGCCATTAACTCTTGTCATAGTAACCACCATTGCTGATAAAACCGCAGCTTTTTTCTGGGCTAATGTTCCGCCACTTAATCCGGCCGCATTGACATGATATGCCGCATATTCTATCGTACAGGCCATTGCTAAACGATACCTTCTAAAAATTCCGTCGCTTACTCTATCACTATTTACTTGACCAACCTTATTTTTAATATCATTCGTTTGATCAGTAACCAAACATTCGAAAGAACGACTCGGACGAACATCATTTCTGTTATAAACAATATAATTATTCAAATCTTTAGTATACGTATCAATGTAAAAAGTACCTGTTTCGCTACCCAAAGACATCACATGCAATCCAAATAAAGTTATACTAAAACGGATTGATTGAGCTAGATTTGTTATACTTTTTCCTGAATAAGATTTTAAACCGGGAAATTTATCCGATAAACCTTGCTCCATAATAGGTGCTTCATAGATAGCATATTCTTCCATTTCACCATTTGAATTTGGAAACGGAATAATCAATTGTGATGGAATATTTTGAGAATCCAAAGGCGCTTGCTGCAATTGTTCTTTCAATAACTGAAAATTTAAAGAATACAATTCGAATTTTGTTGGTATCGAACCACGATCCATTTTAGGCAAGGAACGAGTAGCTTCTTCTGAAGTTTTATTCCATAATGACGATTGTCCGAAACTGTTTGAAAAAATAATGATAGCAAATAGCAGTACTGATTTTTTCATAATAATAAATTTGTGAGTATTCAAATGTAAAATAATTATCTCAAAATCAAATGAGTAAAATAATAAAAAATCAAAATAATCGACGAATAATAACATTTTTTTAATAAACAAATTGAGAAATACAAAAAATCTCAGAATATTGTTTGTATTTTTGATAGCACCATTTTATTTATCTTGAAAAATTATCTTATTTACCTATCATTTGGAAATGACGATTATCATAGGGAAACATTATTTTCGATGCTTTCATTTTACAAATTCCATACAGATAAAGACCAAATTAACATCCTAATTTATTCCGACAAACCTAGTTTTTTTATAGAAATCTTACCTCCTACTGTTCAGTATTGTATTATTGACACTCAACAGATCAACGATTGGAAAGGTCCATTAAACTACATATACAGACTTAAAACAAAAGTGCTGCAAGCAGTTTGTGCCACTTATACCGGCAATTTTCTTTTTGTAGATACCGATACCGTTTTTTTAAAAAACAGTGCTATTATATTTAAAGAAATTGAAGCTCGCGAATTATTTCTTGATACCAACGAAGGCAAACTTGTTGCTAATAAGGGAGGAATCGCAAAAAAAATAAAGCGATTTCTAAAAAAACAAGATACTTTTTCTATTCCTTCAGATGCAAATGCTATCACTTTAACTGATCAGTTTGTTGTATGGAATTCAGGAATAATTGGATTTACAAATGCTATCCAAAAAACACTTATGTCTGTTGAAGAGTTAATGGATTTACTCTATGTAAAAAGTAAAATTTTTACAGTCGAACAAATTGCTTTAAGTTATTATTTTCAAAAAATAAATCAACCAAAAGAAACTAAAGATTTTATTTATCATTATTGGGATTTTAAAGAATTTCGCATCATATTAAAAGCTTTTTTCGACCACAACAAATCGAAAAAAATTGTTGAATTAATTAACGAAATTCACAAAATAAATCCACAGACATTGGCTATTCCGAAAAGAAATTATAAAAAATTAACCTTCATTCAAAAGCAATGGCGAAAACTTTCAACTGGTTCTAAATGGAAAATTCCATTTTATTCGTTGGATTAATTTTTAATTCAGAAAATAATACCTTTTCAATTATCTTTGCACTTCCAATATTTAAATTATGACCGAATTACGTACAATTATCGAACAAGCATGGGACAATCGTGCTTTATTACAAGAAACTTCAACTACAAAAGCCATTAGAGATGTTATCGATTTACTTGATAAAGGAACACTGCGTGTTGCCGAACCTACAAATGATGGTTGGCAAGTAAACGAATGGGTGAAAAAAGCGGTGGTGATGTATTTTCCAATTCAGAAAATGGAAACTTGGGAAGCTGGAATTTTTGAATATCACGATAAAATGCTATTAAAAACAGGTTATGCCGAAAAGGGAATTCGTGTTGTACCACCTGCAACTGCAAGATATGGTGCTTATATTTCTAAAGGTGTTATTTTGATGCCAAGTTATGTCAATATTGGCGCTTTTGTTGACGAAGGTACTATGGTCGATACTTGGGCTACTGTTGGAAGTTGTGCTCAAATTGGAAAAAACGTACATTTATCTGGTGGAGTCGGAATTGGTGGTGTTTTAGAACCATTACAAGCAGCTCCAGTTATTATAGAAGATGGTGCTTTTATAGGTTCTCGTTGTATTGTTGTTGAAGGTGTTCATGTTGGCAAAGAAGCCGTTCTTGGCGCCAACGTTTGCTTAACTGCTTCTACTAAAATAATTGATGTTACTGGTGAAACTCCAATTGAAAGAAAAGGATATGTTCCGGAACGTTCGGTTGTAATTCCGGGGAGTTATACCAAGCAATTTGAAGCCGGAGAATACCAAGTGCCTTGCGCTTTAATTATTGGAACCAGAAAACCATCAACCGATTTAAAAACGTCTTTGAATGATGCTTTGAGAGAATATGATGTAGCTGTATAACTACTTCCCTACCTTTCTTTTTAAGTATTTCTTTCTGGTAATTTTTCGTTTGAATTGCGTCGATTTATCCAAAAGAATGGTATGTAATTTTTCTTCTGATTGATTGCTTAAATTAGCATATTTCTTAGCTACAACTTTAATCATTTGTTTGGATAACCACATCTTTTTGAAATTATCCATACGCTCTACTATAGTTAGATTTTTAAATTGCATCCGATTCAAATCGACTAAATAAAAGTCATATAAACCGTTTCCTTTTTTTACTATCAATGTGTTTCCTGGTGAATGGTCTAAAAAATTTACTTGCGCTTCGTGCATCTTAAAAGTAAACGCAGTAAATTGTTCTATAATCATATTACGTTGAGGAAAAAACGGATCGTGAATCAATTCACGAATGGTAAAATCATAATCAATTTGATGACAGATATAAAAACTTTTACCTAATAATCCAATGCTATTTTGCTCTTCAATAAATGCAATTGGAAAAGGTGTTGAAATGGAATGTTCTAATAAATAATTAGCATAATCAAAAGATCGTTTGGCTTTAGAACTTCTAAAAAATGAATAGATTACCGATTTAATAAATCCAGGTTTTTGAAAAAATTTTATACTTACTTTTTCGTTTCCTAAAAAATTGGTTTTGATTGTATTGCGAGAACCTTTAACAACCAAGTTTCCTTCACCAAAAAAAGTGGCAATCAATTTAAGAATGTCAGCTTCTTGATTTTTATAGTTGGGATGGATTGTAATTCTCACAATAGTAAATTATAGTTGGGTAAAAGTATAAAAAAATGTACTTTGCACCAATAATTAGTTTTATGAAAAAGGTTTTAATTATACAAAACAAAAGAATTGGTGATGTATTAATCAGTTCGGTGATTGCCAACAATTACAAAATAAAATATCCCGATAGTGAAATTCATTTAATGGCGTATGGCTTTACGCATGGTGTTATTTTGAATAACCCAAATATTGATAAAATCATTTCTATAGATGAAAAAGAATTAAAAAAAATATCTAATTTAATAAAAACCATTCACCAAGTTAGAAATGAAAAGTACGATATTATCTTTGATCCTTATTCAAAATTACAAAGCAGATTGATTTGTAAATTTGGTGGAGCCAAACAAACTGTTGGACATAAAAGCAGGAAAAAAATTGGAAATTTGGGATACTATACCCATCCGGTTAGCATACTAAAAAATAAATCAAATTTTTGTGGTAAAGCAATTGAAGACCGAATTCATTTAATGCAACAAGTCGATACTTTTGAAAATATTGATTATGAACCTAAAATATTTTTAACTAAAGCTGAAAAGCAATTTCGTGTACCTCAACAATACCAAGATAAGAAAATTATAATGCTTGGAATTCTTGGAAGCACACCTCAAAAATCAATGCCTTACGAATATATTGCTCAAATTGTAGATGATATCGCTACAAAATTTGATTGCTATTTACTGTTTAATTTTGCACCAAATCAGAAAGAAGAAGCCGATAAAATTTATAATTTATGTAAGAACAAATCGAATATTATTTTGGATATTTTTGCGCCAACAATTCGTGATTTTGCCGTGCTTATGAATCAATGTGCGGTTTTAGTTTCTAATGAAGGTGGAATAGTTCATATTGCAAAAGCATTGGGTAAACCTACTTTTACAATTTTTTCTCCTTATATAAATAAAGATGATTGGAGTAGTTTTGAAGACGGAAAATTTCACAAATCAGTTCATTTATTAGATTTTCTACCCGATGCAATTTCTAATTTATCCTATGAACAAAGCAAGGAAATTGAGAAAAATCCAAGAGAATTGTATTTAAAATTAACGCCAAAAATGATTATTCCAGAATTGCATGCTTTTTTAAAAAGACATCTTTAGATTAGTCTTCTTTTCAATTCCAAATTCAGTCCATGTACTTTTACTAGCCCTAGTATCTTTTCGAATTTGAAGATTTTTTTCAATCATTTCAGGTTTTACATAACCACGAGCGTGGTCTAAATGTATACAAACTGTAGAATACCGTATTTGTTTCGAATTGATTCCCAAATTCATCATACGCTCACCAAATTCGCGATCTTCACCACCGTATTGCATACGTTCATCAAATCCGTTTACAGCTAATAAATCTTTTTTCCAACCCGATGCATTATGCCCGTTCCAACTAGCAGTGGTTGGTGTTGTATAATTTAACAACCAACTTTTTATACCGTTTGCTATTAGTTTATTGTTTTTAAAAGACATTTTTATTCCATGTTTTTTTAACCATTTAATATCAAAACATTTTCCTGAATAAATATCTTCTTTAGAAATTTGTTGGGATAAATTCATAGGTAATTTATAATAGCCCCCAGATAAAAAATAGCCTTCTTCTCTATGTTTTATATGTTGTTCTATAAAATCTTCTCTCGGAATACAATCGCCATCTGTCATTAAAAGATATTCGGTAGTTACTTCTAAAATTGCTTTATTAAGAATAATGGTTTTTTGAAACCCGTTATCTTCATGCCATACATGTTTAATCGGATAAAAAACTTCTTTTTGAATACGCTCCAAACACAATCTAGTTCTCTCATCCGATCCATCATCGGCAATAATTACTTCAAAATTTCGGTATGTTTGCGTATTGTAGCCATAGAGCACTTTGGCCAACCATTCGGGCGAATTATACGTACTAATTATAACAGAAATATCTTTTTGCATTGCGTTGCAAAGATAAAATATTTTTTCTAAGTTTGAACTCTACATTTAGTACTATGCAAACGCTTACTGTTATTATTCCGACTTTTAATGAAGAAAATTATATTCAAGATTGTTTGCGCTCTGTTGATTTTGCCAATCAGATAATTGTTGTTGATTCCTATAGTACCGATAATACTTTATCGATTGTAAAAAATAGCAAATGCGAAATTCTACAACGTAAATTCGATAATTTCTCCAATCAAAAAAACGAAGCAATAAAGTTTGCAAAAGGCGATTGGGTTTTATTTGTAGATGCAGATGAACGTGTGACAGA
>CALPIE020000138.1 GCA_943323545.2 Bifidobacterium breve
GCCATTAGCAGTAGTAGTAACTGTGGCTGTAGGAAGTGCATAAACCCCGATAGAATAATACAATGTTGAAGTACAAGAACCAGGTCCTGTAATTACCAATTGAAAATCTGAAGTTTGCGTAATGGTTACATCTGCTGATGGACTAGTAGTACCTGTTGTAAAACTAGCACCTGCAGTTAAAGCAGTCCATGCATAAGTAGCTCCAGGTACCGGCGTTATACTAAGAGTAGAAGCACCACCTACACCACAAAATTGGGTTGTAGTAGCCGTAATTACTCTAGGATTAACCGTAATTGTAACTAACGTTCTTGGTCCTTCACATGTTCCGTTTGATTGAGCAACATAAAGTGAGCTTGTAGCACAAACTAAATTAGCGAAAGTGGCACCTGTAAAAAATGGAGTTCCTCCAGAAGCTACAGTATACCAATTAAATATTGGCTCAGTACCACTAGCAGTGATTGAAGGTGCTACACCGTACTCAACAGTTTGAGAAGTAGCACTCACAGAAGGAGCCGTTGGAATAGGCAATAATGCAATTAGATCTGGACCATTAGCATTTCCAGCACCAGAAATAACAGTCAAAGTACCGTCTGTACCTGTACCTGCGATACCCGTTATTTGAGTTGGTGATTGAATCACAAAAGAGGTAACTGGAGTTCCTCCAATAGTAACACCTGTTACACTTGAAAGACCCGTACCTGTAATGGTAAATGCACCAGTAGAAGCACAAATTACTGTCGGACTCACCGAAGTAACTGTTGGCGCCGGAATTGACGACCATGAATAATAGGTATCCCCATTTGGAGCAATTGGCCCAGGACTAGCAGTAGCAGTAACTAATGAGCCAGTTGCTGGTAATGCACCAGGCGCTCCAAAAGCAGTACTTTTATTGTTCCATGCACCAGTTAGATTAGCACTTTCAGCAATATATAAAACATCTTGCGTAACTGTTAAAGCATCATCACTATTAAATCTCATCGTTACTGTTGGATTTAACCCCATGTTAGATGCTGGATCGTATTGCAATCTAAATGCTCTATTTCCAATAGGCATCCCTGTACCAGGAGTATCGTTAGAAGGAGCATCAGTTTGACTTACTGTTAATCTGGTAACATTTGATCCTGTAGTTACAGCTGTTGGGGTAGAACCTTGAAATACTGTAAACGTTCCAGAAAATGGAAAATTAAATGTACCTGCACCACCACGACCTGTTAATGTTATAGAACCTTTTTTAATATAGGTATTAGTAGCACCAAAAGTTGAAGTAGTTCCAGCATATCCATTCCATGTGAAGTCTAAGTTATTACCACCCAAATCAAGAACATTACCCGGAACACTATTACTAGCAGTTAATGTAAGTGGCGCAGTACCATATAAAATTAAATCGCCAGTAAGATTAAGTCCATTACCGTTACCTGCAAGTGATAAATTGTTCATCTTACGATTGGTAGGAATAACAACATCATCTGGGCTAACCACTGATGATGCAGCAGGAGTAAAGAAGTTTAATGTTAAATTATATGAACCTAAACGACAGGTTGGTGCCGTTGCAGCAGTTGTAGGTGTACCACCTGACAAACCTACTGTTGGCGCCGCAGCATAACCATAACCAGCATTAGTAACCGTAAAATTTGTAATTTGACGGTTTGATCCAACAGTGGCAGTGGCAGTTGGCCAGCATCCTGCTGGGAAAGCCAAAGTTGCCGTCACACCCGGACTTGCCGTTAAGGTCAAAGTTGGTGGCGTTGAATAAGTTGCAGATGTACCTGTATTTAAATAAACAGATCCTACTTTACCACTTTGAACCGTAATTGTAAAGTTGGACGTCGTAAGTGCCGTACCCGAAATCAAAGTTCCTCCTGTTACTGTAACAGTTGGAGCAACTAAATATCCTGAACCAGGATTAGTAATTAAATTTAATGCCGGTGGACCAGCAAAACCTACAGCAGGAGCTGACGCATAATTTACACCACCATTTGTAGTAGAAACAGCACCAACACCAGTCGAAGCTTGAGGATCTGTTGAAGCTACACTTGCTCCTTGATCACTATTGATAGTAAGACCACCACTTATAGTAGCAACACCCGATTTTTGCATTAAAAATGTAGCTGTACCAGCTACCTGCTGAATGTAAACTGAAGTTGCAGCAGCACCAGCACCTGTACCTAATAAAACGCCAACGCTAAATACAATTGTCGGAGCACCGCTATATCCTGAACCTGGAGAAGTTAAATTCAAACTACGTACAGTTCCTGTAACGCTATCAAAATTAACCGTGGCAGTTGCTGGAGACCCTACATATAAGAACGTAGCACCACCGCTAGCCGCTGTTCCAGAAACATGCGTAGGAGGAGCTGCAGAAGAAGGAGTCCCCGCAATAATACAGGTGTATAACCTATTTCCGTAAAAAACTTGTGTTCCAACTGTTACACTTGTATTGAATTGAAATGGATTTCCAATAGTACCTCTAGTTCCGATCCAAAGCAAATTACTTGTAATTCCAGATGTATGTGTTGGCGCAGACGCACCAATACTACCTGCTGTAGTACAGCGGTATACATTATTACCCGATACATATAATGTGTTCACAGCACCTGTAATAGCACTCCATTGTGTTACGGCAGCACCAAAAACCACAGGCGCCACAGAATAGGCCGTTGTACCCATATTGGTCACTACCAAATTAGCTATTTGCAAGTTTAATGCTTGTCCGTATACTTGTGCCGTATTGTCAATGGTTAATTTACCATTTGTATTCAATGAACCTGCTGTTACAGCAGCCGCTGAAGTAGTAATTAAATTTTGTGTGGTTGATATGGTATTACTTCCCAAATTACTAAATAATAATGCCCGAATAATACCTTTTACACCATCACCTAAGAACGTTCCTGGTCCGCTAAGAGTTGAACCTGATCCGTTAAACGTTAATGCCGCCGATGGCATTGCTAAATTTGCAAACCCATGATTGGTTAAATTTCCTCCAATGTTAATAGCCTGACCTGTTCCAGCGGATGAGTAAGCTAATAAATTACCGCCATTATTTATAGTTAAATCGCCACCTAAATTCATGGCAAATGAGGTAGCACCCCATTGTAGAATTCCATCAACCGTTAAATTACCAAGACTTGTTATTTGGTTTATTGTAACAATATGACCCGCACTTACCGTAACGTTGTTACCTGTAGGAGGAACAACACCTCCCGCCCAAGTAGCTGGTGAATTCCAAAGTCCACTTTGAACAGTGGCGAAATTTGTAGGTGTATTTGTAACCAAATTTATTTCGTCTAACGCAACTGGAGGATTTATAATATCTGTAACATCTGATTTCCAACTAAACACCAAACGGTACGTTTGACCCGGAATACCAGTGAAAATAATGGTTTCAGAATTATACGCAGCACTACTTAACTTGTACATTCCTGAAGTTGCTCCCGGACCCGATACTTGAGCTGAAGAAGCTAATTCAATATTAGCAGTTGGGGTAATAGTAGCTGCAGGAGCCCAAAATACTTTCATGTTATCCCAATCGGAAGTACCAGAACCTTCACCTGTAGCTTTCCACTTAAAGGTTAAAGTTGCTACTGATTGACCTAATGGAATGGTAACATCTGTATAAAGATGCTGTATGGTACTAACTTGAGAATATGCCCATGTTGTTCCTAAATTTGTAGAAATGTATGCACATTTAGTACCAGCACTTGTTGTTGGAGCAGCACCTATTGCCCAAGCGTCTGTAGAAGAGTTAACAACTGTCCAGTTGTTTTCAGCAAATGTAGCTCCAGTTTCAAAACCACCATTACCTGAACTACTAATTAAAGTGGTCTGCGCTAAAGCACTTGAGCCAAATAGCCCCAGAAACGAAAGTGCTAAAAAAATAAAACTCATAAAAACTAAAAGCGGCGCCTTTTTTTGTTTCTCGTGGACAGTAATAGTAGCCGGTATACCTAGACTACTACTACTCCATTTTTTAAGATAAGAAGCGATTCCTATACTCAAAGAATTGTAGTTATTCATCATAATTAAAAAATTGGGTTAAATAATGTATTAATAATGCGTTAAGATATTAATAAAGTTAATTAGTTGTTAATGAAAAAATCACAAAAACGATGAAATACACAGAAAATCGTTGAAATACATATAGTTTAAATACTTTAAAAAATAATTTCTTAAAAAACCTATAAATTTAATACATCTCCTGGTGTTAAAAGTAAAGCTATTAGGAATACAACTTTAAATTAAGGAAAACTTGAAAAGACTGAGTTGAAAGAATTATTTTCAAAAATTACAGAATCAGAAGCATCAACCGAGCCATCTCCATTTAAATCTGTGGTTTTTTCTCCGAATTCAGAATTAAAAATATCTAGGTCTAAAAAAGTAGCATCTGTACCATCTATTACATTATCTTGATCAATATCACCAGAATAGAATCCGAAAACACCTACGTCTAAATTTTTCATATTGCTTCCGAATGCTTTAGAAGCTAAATTACTAAAATCGTAATTTAAAGCTACTGCACCTACTAATTGCGGAGTAGCACTCCAAGTTTCTATTGCATTTTTGGGTTTTACTGCTATATAAAATGAACCGCTAGGCGATGTTGGAAAAGTGCAAACTGCAGTACCACTCGTTTTTAAAACTGCAGTTGTACTGGCTACAAGATTATAAGGACTTGTGGCGCTTCGAAGTTCAACTGTAATGTTTTCGACATCTGTTAACGGAGAAACACCATCTTGATTATTTTTAACCGACCTCATGTTAGGTCCTTCAAAATAGCCTTCAATAAATAATTTTAAATTTACAATTGAACTGCCACAAGGAGCAAGGGTTACCGTAAATGTTGATGTAGTGTTGGCACTGAGCTCATTTGTAGATACTAAAGTATAGGTTGTATTAACAGTAGGAAAAACATTTATACAAGTTGTATTTCCTAAACTCCCTGTGGGCCCAGACCATTGTTGTGCTAAACGTATATACATTAAATCTTTAATTTCTGACACAAAAGTTGTAGGTGTTAAAACCGAAGTGACTACTTGAGTATTTAGATCAATACGAAAAATAACGTCGGCACTATCTGTACTTGAAGCATAACAAATATTGTTACCAACATACTCAATAGCTTGGGCTGTCATTGCAATATTTGAATTTAAATTGAACATGAAGTTAACTGTTCCTGTTGTGCTTATTTGCCATAATGACTTACCTGAATTAGTACCTGTAGCATACAACAAACGGTTTGCATCAAAATCATAAGAAAGCCCTACACCACCGTTATTTGGTAAACCTGAAACAAATGCAGTTGGGGTTAATAAAGTACTATTGTAGTTGATTTTTTGAATGGTTCCATCATTGAATATCGCATACATAATACCATTATTATCAAATGTAAAATCTTGCACTTGGTTGTTACCACTTGTAGATAATACAGCTCCTTTATTTGAAATAGCATTTGTAGCTAAATTTAAAGTATATAATTTTCGTTCACTACCAACACCTTGTCCCGAAATAAAAAATACTTGTCCTGTTAATGGATTTCTATCTATACCAAAATTAACATATAATCCGGAAGGACCGGTGTAAGTTGTATTTTTTACCAAAGTATGATTCGTAAAATTAGTTGTATACTTTGCAATAGAGTTTGTTGCACCAGATGGGAATGCATTTAAAGCATAAATTGAACCGGTTAAAGTAGAGCACAATTGAACAGAAGCAGGATTACATTGGGTTGTAACACCAGTTTGAACTATTTGTGCATTGGTTTTTAATCCTATGAAAAAAAGACTTTGAATTGTTAATAAACAAAAAAAGGGAGAAAATTTATTCTGATTTAATATATTAATTTTTAAATCATTATTAGTTAAC
>CALPIE020000139.1 GCA_943323545.2 Bifidobacterium breve
ATTATCCGGCACGTATAGATTATATTTTTGCAGATAAAAGAATAAAAGTAAAGAGTTTTAAAAATTTTCCTGATTTTGTAAACTCAGATCATTACCCTGTTATGACCAGATTAAAAATGGAATAATTATAAAGTTTGCTTTTTCAAATAATCCAAAGCATATCTTCCTTCATTAAAAAGCAAATCCAAAATACTTAAGTTATTTAAAAATCCATGTTTGTCCCCAAAAACTTGTGTGTAAGATTCAAATTTGGAGGTGTCTTTTTTACCATTTGCTAAATTTCGAAAATCAGTTTTATTGGTAATGTCATGAAAATACTCGGTAGTTTCATCATACGGAAAATCAAGCCGTAAACATTTAGAAACGATTTCGATAGTTTGTAAATTCAAATCCATTAAAAAGATATGTTTTTTTTGAAAAATCGGCATTAATTCATCTTCAAAATATTCAAAAAAAGGAGAAGTTCTGTATGCAGCTTCAAGCGATTTGAAGTGTTGTTTTTGCCAATTGAAAGCTGTTTCTAATTTAACATCTCTCGTTTTTTGGTATGCTTCTTTAGAATGTTTTATAGGAATATTTAATAATTGAATTCCATTCGGACCATAGATGAACATCCTATTACGATTGGTTTGCTTTTGATAATTATCATCCATCTCAAACGTCACTTTTTCGGCATTGGCTATAGTAACAAAATGACTGATTGAAGGGAAATAGGTGGGGTGGATGATGATGTTATTCATTACTTGCAGTTTGAATGTTTAAGAGTTTAGGAGTTTAAAAAAAGTTTAGAAGTTTAGGGATAACTAAACACCTAAACTTCTAAACTCTTAAACTCTTTTTTAAACTGTTTTCTTCGCTTTTCTCTTTTTCCAAAAATACTCACCAACAAAATAAAGTCCCAAAGCAATTAAGAAATACTTAAAATACGATTGCGGTTGTCCTTCTCCGTTAACCGTTGTAAACACTCTATCCCAACGTACTTTATTGATTCCTTTGCCATTAGTATCCCAACTCATCCAAATAAAAACAGGTTTTCCAACGATGTGATCTTCTGGTGTATAACCAAAATAACGGGCATCTAAAGAATTGTGTCGATTGTCTCCCATCATCCAATAATAATTTTGTTTAAAGGTGTAGGAAGTAGTTTTTTTATCATTTATATAAATGTCATTTCCAACTACTTTTAATTTATTTCCTTCATATTCTGAAATAATAATTTTGTAGAAGGGCAGAGTTTTTGTGTTTAATGATATTGTTTTTCCAGCTTGTGGAATGTATATCGGTCCAAAATTATCACAACTCCAATTATTAGTTACAGATGGATTTCCGTCTTGAAAGTCTGGAAATATACCATCTTCCGGACCCTTACGAATTACCTGTATTACATTTATTATTCCGGGAATGCTTTTAAATCTTTCAACATTTTCTTTTGTTAAAGCTCTGATTCCGATGGTATCTTTGAGTTCACTTACGTAATCAATTCCATCAGTGATTTTCATATCCTTTAATAGAAAATCAAAATCAATTGGTGTTTTTCCATCATAAACTAATTTATAAGAATACTGAGGTTTTGCTCTTTCAGGTAGAATTAATTCTTTTTTATTGATGAATACTATTCCGTCTTTAATTTGTAATTCATCTCCCGGAATACCAACGCAACGTTTTACATAATTGGTTTTTTTATCGATAGGTTTATCGTATCGTTTATCAGCTGGCAAATACATATTAAATAATGTATCTCTAGGCCAGTTGAATACTACAATATCGTTATTTTTTATTTTTTCAAAACCTGGTAAACGGAAGTAAGGTATTTGAGGCCAACTAGAATAGGATTTTTTATTTATTAATGGTAAAGTATCATGAACCATTGGTGCTGCAATAGCTGTTTTCGGAATCCTAGCGCCGTAATTGACTTTACTTACAAATAAAAAATCACCAATTAGTAAAGATTTTTCTAGTGAGGAAGATGGAATAGTATACGGTTGGATAAAATAAGTATGTACAAAAGTAGCTACAATTACAGCAAATAATAGCGAACTTATTGTATCTGCTGTTGTATTTTTCGCTTTCAAACTTCGATCTGCAATGTGCTTTACATCTTGTGTGTAATTGATATAATAAATGTAAAAACCAAATGTGACAACTCCTAAAAAAGTATCAATCGTTTTGTTTTTACCAAAGCTTCGTAGGGTTTCCACCCAAACAATCGGAAACATAATTAAGTTAATTACAGGAATAAATAGTAAAAATGTATACCAAGTTGGACGATTGATGATTTTCATCAATACAATCGAATTATAAATTGGAATTGCAGCTTCCCAGCCTTTTCTTCCTGCTTTTTCGTACAATTTCCAAGTTCCCAAATAATGAATGAGTTGAACTCCAAGGAAAAAGATAAACCAGTGATATAGTGTCATAATGTTTTTGTTTAAAAGTTTAAAAGTTTAAAAGTTTAAAAGTTTAGGGTTTTAGAACTTTAAACAGTTATTGATATTCAATATTAATTTTATTTTTTTCTTTATCCAACGTCTTTCCTGCATTGGCGGAAATTCAATTTAGAATCCTAACTACTTGGGAAAGACGCAAAGAATGCTATTTGTTATTTAAATTCAAAACGTCACGCATTGTAAAAATACCTTTTTTTCCAACTAACCATTCAGCCGCTATTATTGCTCCAAGAGCGAATCCATTTCGATTATGAGCAGTGTGTTTAATTTCTATTGTATCAACTTCTGAGGCATAAGAAATGGTATGTGTTCCGGGTACATTTTCAATTCGCTTGACATTTATTTTAATTTCATTTGAATTCGGATTTTCTAATGTCCAATTATTATATGTTGTATGATTGATAATGCTATTGGCTAATGAGATTGCAGTGCCACTCGGAGCGTCTAATTTTTCAGTATGATGAATTTCTTCCATTTCAACATTATAGACACTAAATTTAGACATCATCTTTGCCAAATAATCATTCAACTCAAAAAACAAATTTACTCCTAAACTAAAATTAGAACCATAAATAAATGCTGTGTTTTTTTCATCACACAAACGGGTCATTTTTTGGTATTCTTCTAACCAGCCAGTAGTGCCAGAAACTACTGGGATTCCTTTGTTTAAACTTTCTGAAATATTAACTACGGCTGCTTCTGGAGCACTAAATTCAATAGAAACATCTGCATTATCTAAACCTTCGAAAGAATCATCAATTGATTTTCGCAACACTATTTCATGACCTCTTTCTTGAGCAACTTGTTCAATTACTTTTCCCATTTTTCCATAACCAAGTAGTGCTATTTTCATTGTGTATTAGAGAGTTTAAAAAGTATTATGTTACAATGATTTATGTTAAATAATTTAAAATTTATAAATAAATGCAATGCCTAAATTACGTTTATTATTGAGTTCATTTTGTTGAATTTCAGGATGAAATGTAAGATTGTCATTTACATTAAATTGAATTAAATGAGCATCAACATTGGCTTCAACGATATTCAAAATATATAATGCTACGGTAATAATAGCAGATAAATCCCTGTTTTTTTGAAATACTTTTTGACCTTGAATTAGTCGTGCATCGTCTAAAAATGGGTATTGATCTTCGCTACCAGCCAATCTTTGTTTGTAAGCATTACGGTAAGAATTGTATTTTTTATTATTCCAAATATAAGCATAAACACCAGTTCCTATTGCGGCATAAACAATAGGTATTTTCCAATATTTTTTATTATATGCTTGCCCTAGTCCGGGTAAAATTGCAGAATAAAATGCTGCTTTTGCTGGTGCAAGCGGGTTTATTGGTTTTTTTAAAGTGTCCTGAATGATAAGATTTTCGGTGCCTTTTAATTTATCTTGTGAATAAACATTAGGCATTCCGAAAAGGAAAATAAAAATAATTATGTTAAAAAAGTAACGCACTATTTATTAATTAACTTAATAATTCGTTTAAAATCTTCTTCAGAATGAAACGGAATTGTTATTTTTCCTTTACCATTGCCTGATAGTTTTACATCTACTTTTGCTCCGAAAAAATTAGTAAAAGTTTTCTTTTGAACTTCTTCAATAGAAAAAGAATTCGATTTTGTAGTTTTATTGGAGGAAGGTTTTAGACTGTTTTGGTAGTTTTTTACCAAAACTTCGGTTTCACGAACAGAAAGATTTTGACTTACAATTTTATGATAGATATTCGATTGTACATCTTGGTTTTCAATATTAATAATGGCACGACCATGACCCATGCTAATAAATCCATCTCGAATTCCTGTTTGAATAATCGGATCTAATTTTAGTAGTCGCAAGTAATTGGTAATAGTTGAACGTTTTTTACCTACGCGTTCACTCATTTGTTCTTGTGTTAATTGAATCTCTTCAATTAATCGTTGGTAGGATAATGCAATTTCTATTGGATCTAAATCGTGACGTTGAATGTTCTCTACCAAAGCCATTACTAACGATTCATTATCATTAGCGATTCGGATGTAAGACGGAATAGTTTGCAATCCAATTAATTTGGAAGCACGAAGACGACGCTCACCAGAGATTAATTGGTATTTGTTAAAATCGAGTTTTCGAACAGTAATAGGTTGAATTACACCCAATTCTTTAATAGAAGTAGCTAATTCTTGTAAAGCTTCTTCATTGAAATTGGTTCTAGGTTGAAATGGATTAAATTCGATAGAATCTATATCAAGGTCAATAATATTACCTACTACTTTATCAGCGTTTTTATCATCAACCGATTTAATATCATTGTCTGGATCTTTTAATAAAGCAGACAATCCCCTTCCTAAAGCTTGTTTTTTTATAGCCTTTGTCATAAATTAATTGCTATTTTTTTTGATAATTTCTTCAGCTAAACTAAGGTAATTGGCAGCTCCTTTGCTTGTTGCATCAAAATTAATAATACTTTCACCAAAACTTGGTGCTTCACCTAATTTTACATTTCGCTGAATAATGGTTTTGAAAACCATATCACTAAAGTGTTTTTGAACTTCTTCGACCACTTGATTTGACAAACGCAAACGACTGTCGAACATGGTTAAAAGCAATCCTTCTATATCTAAATCGGTGTTGTGAATTTTTTGAACACTTTTTATGGTATTTAATAATTTTCCTAATCCTTCTAGTGCAAAATATTCACATTGAATTGGAATCAGCACACTATCGGCAGCAGTTAAAGCATTTAAAGTTAACAATCCCAGAGAAGGTGCGCAATCTATTAGAATATAATCGTAGTTGTCTTTTATTTTTTCTAATGCTTGTTTAAGCATGTATTCTCTATTCTCTTTATCAACCAATTCAATTTCAATGGCAACTAAATCAATATGAGACGGAATAACATCAACATTTGGAGAAGTTGAAGCAATTATAGCTTCTTCAGGAACATTACTTTGTTCAATTATTTGGTAAGTGCCAATAACAATACTATCAACATCTATCCCTAATCCAGAAGTCGCATTGGCTTGTGGATCGGCATCAATTAATAACACTTTTTTTTCTAAAACCCCCAATGATGCAGCTAAATTAACCGAAGTTGTTGTTTTTCCTACACCCCCTTTTTGGTTGGCAATTGCAATGATTTTCCCCATTTATTCGTTTCAAATTTTGAGTGGTAAAAATACGATTTATTATGGGTTTTGAAAATGTTATTTGTTAACAATCTTGTAAAGTTATCCGAGAGGAGTTTACAGTCGCAGTCGCAGTTTTCAGTATATAGCTGAAAGTAATTTAGTAGACATATATCTGCACAC
>CALPIE020000140.1 GCA_943323545.2 Bifidobacterium breve
CAAAAACAGGAGCAAGCCGAGTAAATTTAGGAGGAGGTATTAACTCATTTGGAACAACAATTGGCCCTATCGTAGTTGCTTTAGCTTTATTCGGAACTGCAGCTTCTGTATCGGATGAACAAATAAAGGCACTAGAATTAAATAAAGTAGTGCTTTTGTATATTGGAGTCGGATTGTTATTTATTGCAGCAGCAGCTTTATTTTATTTTTCTAAAAAAGTACCAAGCGGCATTGCCAATGAACCAATGGAAAAAGCAGATAAAGCATTGCGAACCTTAATAATAATGACCGTTTTATTAGCAGCTTGTTTTGTGCCGATTTTTAAATCGTATCAAATTGATGTTACTACATTAGGAGTTGAAGAAGTCGCCGATTTACAATCGTACAGAATGCGTTTTTTAATCTTAGCTTTATTAGTAGTTCTGGGCGGAATTTTTTATTCTTACTTATCGGCACAAAAAAAATCAGAAGGTTGGGGTGCTATGCAATATCCTCAATTGGTTTTAGGTATGCTAGCTATTTTTACTTATGTTGGAGTTGAAGTTGCAATCGGAAGTAATTTAGGTGAATTGCTAAAGCTTCCTGAATTTGGAAGTCTACAATCGTCAGATATTGGACCATATGTTTCTATGTATTGGGGAAGTTTGATGATAGGTCGTTGGGCTGGTGCTATTAGTGTTTTTAACCTAAAAGGAACTAATAGAACAATGGCTTTAATTATTATTCCTTTGATAGCTTTTGGAGTTATTTTAGGCGTAAATATAGTTTCTGGAAAAGACATGCAACCTTTGTACTACTACATTTTGTGTGTTTTAATTCAAATTGGTGCTTTCTTTTTGAGTAAAGACAAACCAGCTAGAACGTTAATGATTTTTGGAAGTTTTGGAATAGTAGCGATGCTAATCGGATTGTCTACTAGTGGATCAGTTGCTATTTATGCATTTTTATCAGGGGGTTTGGCCTGTAGTATTATGTGGCCAGCTATTTTTAGTTTATCAATAATTGGACTAGGAAAATACACCTCTCAAGGTTCTGCCTTTTTAATAATGATGATTTTGGGTGGTGGAATTATTCCGCCAATTCAAGGAAAATTATCCGATATTATCGGAATTCATCAATCCTATATTATAACAGTTGTTTGTTTTGCTTATTTAACTTTGTTTGCTGTTTTAGTAAAAGGAATTTTGAAAAAACAGAATATTGATGTTGATGCCATTGAAGTGGATGCTTCTCATTAATTCATTAATATTGAAATAAAATCAGATTAAATTTTTACAAGGTTTCTAGGTTAAAAAATAAATAATAATCAATGAATAAAGTATATTTTATTTTTCTTTTTCAATTTGGACTTTTGTTCTCTCAATCCCATGATGAGCAAAAGTTGAAACAAATTTATAATTCAGCACTAACAAATTCTAAATGTTATGCTTGGTTGGATAATTTATCAAACAATATTGGCTCTCGTTTGTCGGGTTCTATAGGCGCAGAAAAAGCGGTTTTATATACTAAAACACAATTAGAATCCTTAGGACTCGATCGCGTATATCTACAAGAAGTTATGGTGCCACATTGGGTTCGTGGTGAAAAAGAAACTGCATATATTGTAATGAATAATAAAAAAATATCAGTACCAGTTTGTGCACTTGGAGGTTCTATTGCGACACCAATATCTGGAATTACAGCTGAAGTAATTGAAGTTCACAGTTTAAAAGAATTATCGGATTTAGGTACAGAAAAAATAAAAGGAAAAATTGTTTTCTATAATCGCCCAATGGATAACGCTCAAATCGAAAGTATGTATGCCTATCGAGATGCAGGTGACCAACGTAGAAGTGGAGCAAAAGAAGCTTCAAAATATGGAGCTGTAGCTACAATTGTTAGGTCATTAACTTTTAGATTGGATGATTTTCCGCATACCGGAGCACAAAGCTATGGTGACATTCCAAAGTCACAATATATTCCAGCTGCAGCAATTAGTACAAATGCAGCAGAGTTATTAAGTAAAATGTTAAAACAAAACGCTAAACTTAAATTTTATTTAAAACAATCTTGTCAAACTTTAGACGATGTAATGTCTTATAATGTGATTGGAGAAATAAAAGGAACGGAACATCCAGAAAAAATAATGGTAGTTGGTGGTCATCTCGATTCTTGGGATTTAGGAGATGGTTCTCATGATGATGGCGCTGGAGTTGTGCAAAGTATGGAAGTTTTAAATATTTTTAAAAATCTAGGCTATAAACCTAAAAATACTATTAGAGCTGTTCTGTTTATGAATGAAGAGAATGGAGGGAAAGGCGGAGATAAATATGAAGAAGTATCAAAGGCATCTAATGAAAATCACATTTTTGCAATGGAAAGTGATTCAGGCGGATTTTCTCCTAGAGGATTTTCTTTTGAAACAGACGAATTGAATTTTACTAAAGTCCAAACTTGGAGACCATTATTTGAACCCTATTTAATTCATAGTTTCACAAAAGGTCATGGAGGATCAGATATAGAGCCATTAACATCAACTAAAATTGTTAAAGCAGGTTTACATCCAGATTCACAACGTTATTTTGATTATCATCATGCAGCAAATGATAAATTTGATGCAGTAAACAAACGCGAATTAGAACTTGGAGCCGCTACAATGGCATCTCTAATTTATTTGTTTGATCAATATGGAATAGACTAGAATTGAAACGCACAGATTTATATTTACTTAATCAACCAGAACCATATCGTTCAATATTACTACATATTATTGCAGTAATTGAAATTAATTTACCAGAAATTATTTTAGAATATAAATGGTCTGTTCCTTATTTCTATTATAAAAAGAAACCTTTTTGTTATCTAAATGCAAGTCATAAAAATCAATATGTAGAAGTTGGTTTTGCCAAAGGATTTCATTTGAAAAATAATCTAGAACACTTAATTGCTGATAATGGTAGAAATACAGTTAAATCATTACGATATAAATCGTTAGCCGAAATAGACAATACTATATTAATTTCAGTACTACAAGAAGCTTCCCTTTTATACAAATAAAAAGTGCCCTTATTAAGGACACTTTTTTATTTAATTTTAATTATATATTACCTAATTTCTTTATTGATATACACCCATCCTGTTTTTGTATTTCCACCATTTTTGAGTTCAATTACATAATAATAGGTTCCGTCTGACAATTCATTTCCTGAATTTGATTGTCCTGTCCATTCATTTTTATAATTTGTTTTTGAATAAACTGAAGTGCCATAACGATTGAATATACTTAATTTCGCAACATTAAATCCAGTTAAATCAAATGAATCATTAAGTCCATCACCATTTGGAGAGATTCCTTTTGGTATTTCACAGCCAATATCAGTTGCATTATAGGTTTGAGTTGTTGAACAACTAGATTCTGTTCCATTTGGAATAGATACAATACAGGTGTAAACTCCAGCTTCAGAAATTTGTAATGTTGGTTCGCCATTGTTTTGAATACTTGGTCCAGACCAATTATAATTTGCTGTATCAAGATTAAAATTAGCATTTGTAATCTCAAGTGTAAAAATTGATCCTACACATTCTCCTTCTATTGTGAATTGTGGAGATGGGGTAATGTTTACTTGAAAACTTTTTTGATCTGTACAATTTGGCGTAGTACTACTTTGAGCATATACATAAACCAATTGACTAGAAGTTAATGTTAAATTGGTAATTGGAGAAACTCCATTTGATTGTGCAAAATAATTACCAACCGTTAACACAGGTAAAGTGTAACTGTCACAAACATTAACATTATTAATTGGATTAACTACTGGTGTAGGATGAATAGTTATTTGCATCGTAGTTCCTGTAGCACATAATCCAGCAGTTGGTGTAAAAGTATAGGTTGTAGTTCCTGCATTAGCTGTATTGATCGTTGCAGGATTCCATGTCCCCGTAATTGGCGTTGCATTTGTCGACGAGCTTGGTAGTACTGGTGCATTTCCTCCTTGACAAATTGCAGCTATTTGATTAAATGTTGCAACAGTTGGCGCCGTAATAGTAATGCTCATTGTAGTAGATACTGCACATTGTCCTGCATTAGGAGTAAAAGTATAAACTGTTGTACCTGCCACTGATGTGTTAACTGAACTTGGACTCCATGTGCCTAATATTGCTGTAGTATTAGTTGATGAAGTTGGTAAATTAGGAACTGTACCATTTTGACAAATAGGCGCAATTTGATTGAAGGTTGGTACCGTTGATGGAGATGCAATCGTAACACTTAATGTGGTTACTGTAGCACATTGTCCATCTAATGGAGTAAAAGTATATGTTGATGTTCCAACAGTTGCTGTACTTATAAAACTCGGATTCCAAGTTCCATTAATCGGAATTGCATCTGAAGATGCAGTTGGTAATTCTGGTGCTGGCAATCCTTGACAAATAATGCCAATTGGATTGAATTGAGGAGTAATTAATGGATTTATAGTAATTGTAAAACTATTTTCAGCAGTACAATTAGATAAAGTTCCACTTACTGCATAAACATATAATGTTTGGGAAGAAGTAATTATTGAATTTGCTTGTAGTAAAATACCCCCTCCAGATGGAGCAGTATAATAATTTCCTGTAGTTAATTGAGGCAAAGTATAACTATTACAAGCAATAACATTTGAAGGGCTATCTGGTACTGGTAATGGAACTACAGTTACTATAGTTTGACCTGTATTTAAACATCCCGAATTATTGACTGTTACTACATAAACACCATCTTGAGTTACATTTATTTGATTTGTTGAACCTGGTATGGGATTACCATTTAACGTCCATGAATAACTAACATTTGCATCGATATAATTTATTGGGGTTACTGTGATGTTTTGATTTGCTCCACTACAAATTGAAAAATTTGGTGTAATTGTAAATAATGGCGTTAAATCTTGTACTACTATATTAAATGGTTTTACCGTGAAACAACCAGTCAAATTATTTTCTACTCTTACATAAATTGTTTGTAAAAACTGAGTTGTATTTGTATATAAATTAGGTAAAGCATTTACTTCTGCTATTCCATCAGCATTTGTTAAATAATAAGAAACAGTATACGATGAAGCACTTAATGAACCTAATGCTGATGGGTTGTTTTGACTTAAATTAAATTGTGCAAAACCAGAACTATTACAAATAGTCATTGTATTTGGTGTTCCTGATAAAACAGCATCATAAAATTCGATTGTTATTGTATCAGTAGCAGAACAAGTTGTGTTAATAAAAGTCGCACTTATACCGTATACACCTTCTTGGGTAACTGTTAAATTTGGACCAGTTTGTCCAGCGATTGGTGTTCCGTTAAATGTCCATGCAAAAGAATATTGTGCCGGATTTAATCCACTTAAAATAGTATATGAAGCACCATCACATAATGCACTTCCATTCGCTTCAAGAAAATCATTTCCTAATTCAACAGTACCAATATTAAAACTACCTCCTTTTAAAAACACAGCAGAATCAAACAAACTGTCATTCCTATCTGCGATTACTAATTTAATATGATATTGTGTGCCAGGCGTTACTATTGAACTTGCTGTTAAAGCTACTGTTTCGCCATTAAAATCAATTGGAGCACCTAAAGGATCTAATCCTCCAGCACCATAAAAGTTTGCAAAATACTGAGGATTAGCTGATGTACAGCCATTATTATACAATTGATTTCTAATTGTTACAACTGATATTGGAATTGTAGTATTAGGTAATACAGCTAAATTTGTTGTAACTCCTG
>CALPIE020000141.1 GCA_943323545.2 Bifidobacterium breve
AAATATTATTGAATTTAAACCTCTTGCATTTATGCGAGGCGATACGTTCGATGACGCATTGATGATCTTAGATGAAGCACAAAATGCAACATTTAAACAACTAATGCTTTTCGTAACTAGAATGGGTAAGAACTCAAAGGTTCTAGTAACCGGAGATGTTAGCCAATATGATATACCTAAAAACAATGTAGGTCTTCCTGGATTTGTTAAACTAATGGAAGGTATTAAAGGTGTTGGTCAACATGTATTTGAAGAAGGAGATATTGTTAGAGCTAAGATCTTACAGAACGTAGTCAACCGCTATGATAAATGGAGGGTTGAAAACGACTCTCAAAAATAAACAATAATGAATGTGTTTCATATAACATCAACAAACAAGTTATATGAAACACATTTTATTGAAACACAGTCATACCGAAGATCCTAACGTAATTGAGATTGGATTAGATGAAGCAGGTCGTGGTGCCTTAGCAGGACCCGTAACCGTTGCTGCATGTATTATGCCTTATGGTTTTCAACATGAGTTAATTAAAGACTCTAAACTATTAAGTGAGCCTGAACGAGCAGAAGCTCGTAAGCTAGTTCTGGACAACGCAATTGCCTTTTCCATAAAACATATCGATGTCTCAGAGATCGAGTCCACAAACATCCTGAAAGCGACGCTGAACGGTATGAAGAAGTGTCTAGATGCTGTTAACCTTCAAAAAGAATTTGATTTTATTTTAATTGACGGAGATCAGTTCCATGGTTGGAACGGAATTCCTTTCGAAACTGTAGTCGGAGGCGATAACATGTATGTCTCTATTGCTGCAGCTTCTATTCTTGCTAAAACCGAAAGAGATCGCTTAATGAAGCAATTAAGTGAAGGTAATGAGTCTTACGGATGGGGTTCGAATAAAGGTTATGGTACTAAGCAACACCGAGATGCAATTCTTGAACATGGTGCAACAGAACATCACCGAGCTTCATTTATCAGTCATATGCTTACTAAAACCGAATCATTATTTTGAGGCAATTACTCATAGGGATCTTGTTATTCCTGTTTGGCCAGTCATTGGTATGGCTCCAAACTAACGGTCAATTTGTTTGGCCTATAATTAAGAAGAATCCATGGGTAGTTTCTATAGTCGGAGGTACAATAATCTCTTATACATTTATCACAGCTACTAAATACTTAGTGGAATATTACGATGGTCAGCTTTGGCCGGGTAGATTTATCGGATTTGCAACAGGTATCCTAGCATTTTCGATGCTTACTTATTTTATTATGAATGAAGGCATGAATACAAAGACCTTAATTTCTTTAGGTTTATCTGTAGCCTTATTATGTGTACAACTGTTTTGGAAATAAAAGCACAAGAATATAAACGTACTCCGGTAGTTGTAGTTTATAAGAAATCAACTAGATCTACTGTCCATTATATGGCGGTTACTACTGAAACGTTAGACGTGGTAATTGATCTTAAAAAGAAGAAACCGATTATTGATCATAAATACGAAATGATTGAAGTTGGTGTCGGGGAATCATTCATTAAAATTTGGATGAAAAAGTTTAAAATTAAAAAGTTTGACTTCTTTGAGTAAATTGTTAATAACTTTACTCAAATAAATTTTTTTATGTCAATCTTTTTTATTATATTTACACTGTAACAAAAAACAAATAAAAATCATGGATAGAACAGAACAAATTGGAACAGTCTTAGGCGCTTTTACGGTAATAATCTTAGCTGCTATTGTCTTGGCATGGCCAACTCAATTATTATGGAACTCTTGTTTAGTACCTGCAATCAATGGTGTTAATCACATTGGTTTCTTTCAGGCCTTAGGTCTTAATATCTTATCTGGTATTATGATCAAATCAACTGCAAAAGTAAACAACAAGTAATATGAAGCAGATCGTTTATATCGACATGGATGGCGTATTGGTTAATATCAAAGCAGCCGTTGTTAAAAAATACGGGCATGATGGACTTACAAATCTAGGTGAGATATTAGACACAGATGCAGAAGTATTTCTTACAGCAAAACCGATTGAAGGTGCAGTAGAAGCATTTAATAAACTTGCAGAACAGTATGACGTTTATATCTTGTCTACTGCACCTTGGAGTAACTTAGAGGCTTGGACAGCAAAACGTATATGGTGCGAACAACACTTAGGTCAAAATGCATATAAACGACTGATCTTAACGCACAATAAGAACTTGATGATCGGAAGCTATTTAATTGATGACCGAACTCAAAACGGAGCTGGAGAATTCAAAGGTGAACATATACTTTTCGGAAGTTATATGTTTCCTACCTGGAATCAAGTTTTAACCTACTTAAATGCAAGCCATGGCTAATTTAGATCCTAAAGTAAATGAAATCCGTACGATATACAATCGTGTTGTTGCAGTAATTCAATCTTGCACAAATATAGATCAATTAGATGCTGCTCGGGTTTATGCAAATCTTGCCATTAAAAAATGGAAGTCTGATGTACCTAATTCGATAACATACGAACGACACCAACTTTTATTTAAACGATGTAGTGCTTCTATTGACGACCTTTTCAAACTTAAAAAGAAAATCCTAAGATCATCAACTAACAATGGCCAAACGTATAAGTAGACAAGAAAAATATGAGATTGCAATCAAGGATCTAATCAACAAAATGTTTGAGATTGCAGGACATCAAGTAACCTACGATGATATTGTGGGGCGTAAAGATGCATGGTACACTGATTGGACTATGACTGAAGAACAGAATGACGAATGGAAAATCTGGGGTGAAGCATATCTTAAGAAGAATCTTAAGTTAAAAACAAAATACGCAGGTTATGAAATGGCATTTGTATCTTTAATGTGGGGTCTTAAATTTGCTAAAACCGAAAATTGTTAATAACTTTGGCAAAATAAATGCCAAATAATTTTCATATGTCAATCTTTTTTATTATATTTGTACTGTAACAATAACACACAATATGAACAAACAATTTAACGTATCGGAGATCAAATGTAATGGTATTGGACCTTCTTTGGTTTCAGAAAAGAATCATGCATCACTCTTAGATTATGTCACAAATTACCGATTGGCAATGCGATTTGAAGACATTGTTAAAGAGTTAGAGGGTCCAGTATATTATGGCTCTCGTTGCGAAGATGACTCAACGGTTGCAGTCAGAATATTTACAGGTCTAACTGAATATGCATTACATCAATTTGATAACAACCGAGAATTAGCAGAAATGTGGCTTAACGCAAACCTGGATAAGATCACAAAGGAAGAAGCAAATATATTACTTCGAGATGCTCTTCGTGACTGTGCAGAATCAGACCACTGGTATAAATTTGAAAAAGATTGGAACTAATGAAAAACTTAATACTATTAAGAGGTATCCCTGGATCGGGTAAAACTTCTACAGCTAAATTACTAGGAGCCGGCGGAGCTGGCACTGCACACTTTGAAGCGGACATGTTCTTTATGAAGGATGGCGAGTATCAATTCGATGCCTCTAAATTAAAAGACGCACACCAATGGTGTCTAAATAGCGTTGAACATGCAATGTTGTTAAATCATACAACTAATGATAACAGCACAATCATCGTATCAAACACATTTACTCAGGCATGGGAGATGGATGCTTATTTTAAACTTGCCGCTGCATGGGACTACCGTGTTACAACTTTAATTGTTGAAAATAGGCATGGCGGTGTAAATGTGCACGGAGTTCCGGATGAAGCATTGACTAGAATGAGAGATCGTTTCGAAACTAAATTATAAGACATGGCACAATTAACAGTAATCTTTGATCTAGATGGAACTCTAGCGAATATCGATAAACGTAGAACTAAAGCTACTAAAGCTGACGGTAAGATTAACTGGAAGATCTTCTTTGCTCCAGAGAACATCGAGCTTGATGAACCTATTGAAGCTGTGATTAAAACATTTCAAGCTTTAAAGGAAACTGGATTTCGTGTTGGTATCTTCTCTGGTAGAGATGTTATTTCTAAAAAAGAAACTGAATCATGGTTATCTAAGTACGGTATTGAATTTGACTTTTTACGAATGCGTCCGCATGGTGACTTTACACCGGATGATAAACTTAAAAAGTTTTGGTTGGATGTTGAAATTTCAGCGGGTAATGAGATCATGTGCGTTTACGATGACCGAGATAAAGTAGTTAAAATGTGGAGAGAGAACGGAGTCGCCTGTTTCCAAGTGGCACCAGGCGACTTCTAGTCTCCTGAGTTCATCTGCCAGTACCTTGACCGCGATTAGCCTTATTGTAATGCTTGCCTACTTTGTGTACAGAATTCTTCTTTTTAGAATGAACTCCTGGACGCTTTCTTTTAGGTTTAGCATGGAAAGTTGGGCCGCCTGTGCTGATTTTTGCCTTTGCCATCTTAACAAATTATTTTTATTTCCAGCTTGTGCTGGACCCTTATAAAAATATCTATCAAATTAGAGAAATAAAAAAGGATAAATAAAATAAATTATTATATTCAAAAAAAATATAAAAGATGAAACACGTAAAATTATTCGGAGAACTCATTAACGAGTCAATTGACGGAGGAAGCTATTACTTTAGTAAGTATCAAGTCGATGTTGCTGGAACTCCAGCAAAAGGTGAAACTAAATATGCTGTTGTCTCAGATAACGCTATAGATTTTGAAGGTACTACAATGTATCTTAAAAGCAGTATGAATTCACAATTGGCTTCTTTAGAAATAGAAATATTATCGATCTACGATACTGAAGACGAAGCGGCTGCAGCTTACGCTACTGCTGTAAAAAGCAAAGTTGGTGCGCAACCACACCACATCTCATTTGCATATGGTACTATCGAAGTTAAAGGTTCTAATCTACCTTTTAATCAGATACAAGGTACTAGAGCTAAGTTGTCTAGATAATCAAACTCTAGTTATTGTTAATAACTTTTTGCAAAATAATTGGCCTGATATTTTTTTATGTCAGGCTTTTTTATTATATTTGCACTGTAACAAAAACAAAATGAACAAAGCAATATTAGATAAGTATGTAGAAGAAGGTTGGTTGATTCGTCAGTCACATCCTACTTTGCCATTATCAATCTACAACTATTCTCAATCTACTCAATATGAAAAGCATTGGGATGAGATAACTTTGGCTTGTCGAGGTGTTATCACTGACGATGAAACTGGTAAGGTTATCATCAAGCCGTTTCCAAAATTCTTTAACTACGAAGAATTACCAGCTAATGATATTCCATGGTTGACTTCTGACTACGTTTACGTTCAAGAGAAAATGGATGGATCCTTAGGTATCTTGTTTAATTACGATGGTGAATGGATTTTATCAACACGAGGATCTTTCACATCTGATCAAGCTATCCGAGGTTTAGAGATCTTAAAGGCTAAATACACTTTGCCAGCTTTTGATCCTTCATTTGCTTACATCGTAGAGATCATATATCCGGAAAATAGGATTGTGGTTAATTATAAAAAGGAGAAGATTACATTCTTAGGAGTGGTCTTAAACCGAACTTACAATTGGGAACCTGGAAACGATGAGTTGCATTGGACTACTGCAATGGCTATTTTAAAAGGAAGAGGTATTAAAAAATCAGACATCGTTAAGACTACTCAAGTCTTTGATTTGGGTCCTGAATTATATTCAACTTTGAAAGCTTTGAATAAAGCCAACGAAGAAGGTTACGTCTTGCGTTTCTTTCCTTCTAACTTAAGAGTCAAAATCAAGT
>CALPIE020000142.1 GCA_943323545.2 Bifidobacterium breve
AGGCCAACCAGTTTCTGTAATAATAACCCGCTTTCCTTTTCCGGCATCGTTAGCTGACCAAAACATACTTTGCATATGAGGCAAAGAATACTCAATTGGGCAACCTTCCCAATATGGATAACAATTTGTAAGAATAACATCGCAAGCTTCGGTAATGTTTGGGCGATGAGAAAATTCATAATAAGCATCTACATAACCCACAGGAATATTGGGTAATGCTTCTTTAACACGATTGATATATTCAATTAATTGTTCTTCTGTTAAATCACCACGATACATTACTTCATTACCTACAGCAGCAATATCTACACAACCTTCTTTAGCTAAAGTAATAAGGCTTTCTATTTCTTTTTCGTTGAGTTCTAAATCATCTCCAAGCCATGCACCTACAAGTGTTTTCATTCCGTTTTGGTGCGCAATTCTAGGTACATGTTCATTACCTTCTATACAAGAAAAAGAGCGAACCCATTTGGTATAACGTTTAAGAATTTGAATTCTTCTATTTACTTGTTCTTCTGTAATGATATCTCCTGGTTTTTGACCGTCTTCATAGAGACTGAAACAAATACCATGCATTCCTTTTTCTAAAGTTTCATTCCACAAATAAGCTAACTTCTTTGATGAGATTTCAGTAAAATCTATTCTTGGAGTATCGCTTTGATTTGTATTTTGAAACTGGGACTCGTTAAAATAATTTGCAATTGAAAAATAGTGACCTTCCCTAAATGACATAATTTATTGGTATTATATTTATAAATTGCCTTTTCTAGTATCTAATTCTTTTTTAATTTCCCTAGCTTTAGCTTCAGTTAGATCGTAATTACGCATTACCCACATAGCTGTCAAAGTTCCCAAAATTGGAACCCCTGAAAAGAAAAGTCGCAAACCTGTAACCGCTCCTTCAGGTTGCGTTGGAGCACCCGCTTTAAAGGCAACAACAGACATAATAAGACCTGTCAATAATCCTGCTATAGCAAAACCAAACTTAACCATCCACCAATAAATCGCACCAAAAACACCTTCTCTTCGTTTACCAGAGGTCAACTCATCCATATCACAAACATCGGCAGTCATCGACATCATCAAAGTAAACAAACTTCCAATCCCAAAAGAAAAGAAAGGCAAGGCAAACAAAAACATATAAGGTTTACCTGGAATAAAAAGAAACCACAGTAATATGTAACCAAAAATAGAGATGCCTTGACAAATCAAAAAAGCCTTCTTTTTTTCCATTTTTTTTGCTATCCAAGCTACAACAGGAATTACAATAAAAGTTGTTGCTAAAGCACCCCCACATCCAAAAAGTGTAGGCCAAATACCTGCTGCGGCAGTATCTCCATTAAATAAATAATAAACAACTATGAAGAAAGTAAAACCTGCAACGGTATTAAAGGCATTAAAAATAAAAAACGTAGCAATACATAGTTTTCTAAAAGGTTTATTAGTAAATGCTTCTTTAAAACTTATTAAAATTTCTTTTAAACTACCGCCTATAGTTTTGTAGGTAAGTGGTTCTAAAGTATTATCAAATTGAGTTGATTTACTTTTAATAAAAATTGCAGGAACCATTGCTAATAACATAAATACAGATCCAACCCAAATAGCCAATGTTCGTGTTGCTGTATCTGCATTTGGGAACCAAGATGGGTCATACATTATTACCCAGAACCAAGGTGCAATTACCCAAGCAAATTGTCCAATCCATTGAGAAATTGCCATAATGCTTGTGCGTTCATGAAAATCATCACTCATTTCATAACCCATGGCAACATAAGGAACACTAAAAATTGAAAGTCCAATATGGAATATAAGAGAAAAAATTAGAAAAAAGGTGAAATTATACATTAAACTATCTTCTCTATATAATTGCCACATAATCATAAAAGCAATTCCCATAATTATGGAACCAATAAAAACAAACTGCCTTCTTCTTCCCCAAACCGATTTAGTATTATCAGAAATAAAACCCATAATTGGATCAAAAAAGGCATCGACAATTCTAGGTACAAAAAATAATACACCCCACATCCATGAAGGCATACCTAAGTTTTCTACTAATACAACCATAAAAATACCTAAGGCAGCTGGGAACATTTGGTTGGCTAACATACCTAAACCAAAAGCGATTTTTTGACCCATTGGGACTATGTTAGTGGAATTTGAAATAGTATTTGACATATAAGGTATTTTTAGATTTTAATTAATTAGGTTTTATCAATATCGTTTGTAAAGCATTTTTATCAATAGAAACAATTGTATTGTTATTTTCTAGTTTAATTTCTAGTGTTTGACTTTTATCTGTTGGATTAAAAATGACTAAAGCAATTGAACCATCAGGATTTTTTACAGCTGTTGCAATCAAGTCATTATTATTGATTTTACATCCTATCTTTACTGCTCCAGGCCGCATGAACTTGCTAAAATGAGACATGACATAATACAATGGTGTAAAATATACTTCATCTTTTTCTGGATCAACTATTACAGGAGCTATGCACCAGTTTTTAAACCAATTTGGTCCACCTTGAGTATCTAAAACCATATTCCAATCAACCCAGCCATCTACCCAATTGTTTAAACATCCTATGATATCGGCTGCATAACGATTCACTGGAGCGTATTTTGGATGTAAGTATTTGTCTTTTTCACTTGCCCAATCCCAACCCCAATCGGTAGCTTCTTTTTTCCAATACCAAGCATCATCGTTCCAATGTGGAATTTCAGAATCGACACAAGCTTCGGTTTGAATTAAATATTTATTTGGTGCTTTTTTGTGCGCATATTGAAGGTCTTTAGGAAATACTTCATAGGTGCTTTCATACCAATGAATTGCTAAACCGTCATAATATTTAGATGTGTTTTCATCTTTATACATAACGTCTACCCATTCTTTAATTCCGGCTCTATTTTGATCGTATCCTAAAATTTTTACATTTCCCCAACCATCTTTTTCTAATTTTGGACCTAAATGATTTTGAACAAATAGTGTCATTTCTTCAGGAGAAAAATTAGTGCTTTCCCAATTGTTTCCATTACCATGAGGTTCGTTTATTACAGTAACTCCCCAAATATCAATGCCTTCTTTTTTATATGCATTTAGATATTTTGAAAAATATAACGCAAAGGCATCATTGAATTCTGGAAGTAATTTTCCACCAACATATTTTTTATTGTCTTTCATCCATGGCGGACAAGTCCATGGTGAAGAAATTATTTTAAACCCAGATTTAGAAATTGCTTTAGCTTCTAAAATCATTGGAATTAAATCTTCTTTATCATCTTCAATGGTAAAATGTTCCATTGTTAGATCATTTTCCACTTTAGCATAGGTATAATTACTTAATGAGAAATCGCAGGAAGCAATGTGTGTTCTAGTCAATGAATAATTAGCTCCTTCTTCACTAAAATAAGCGTCTAATATTTTCTTGCGATTTTTTTTACTCAATCGATTGAGTAATGAAGCCGAAGCTTCGGTAAACGATCCTCCAAAACCAGTTATGGTTTGAAATTTTTCATCAGGATTCAAGGTGATGATGAGTGGATTTTCACTCTTTGAAAAATGAGTCACTTGAGTTAAAGCATTTCCTTTTTCGGATGTTTCGTATACTTCTACACGCCAATTTTTATTTTGAGCCTGAGTATTTATCATACTAATTAGTAATGCTATATATAAAAAATTTTGAATTTTCATTGTTAAATTTTTGATTCAATTTTCGTAAAGTATTGGCCTATAATAATTAAAGCCATCCTATCATGACTCAACGCTAAAATTAATTTCATAGCGTTTTGCCGTATTCAAATTGATGGTACCACTTTATACCTTGATTCGAATCATCCTTTTAAGGAAATCAAATCCTAATTATCTTGCTTTCATTAGTTCCTTTTCAAATTCTTTTTTTGGTGGCATTTCTACAGAATCCAAAAGTCTTTTCAAATTCCCATTGAATGTTTTTTGAATGGTGTTACCGTCTCTCTTTAATTTTTCAAAAACACCTTTATCTACCAAATCCCAAACTGCATATTTTGCGTTGCCATCAACAGTGAGTAACCCAAAATGATTCTCTGAACCACTAGGATTTCCTGCATCTTTCCAAGGCTCGTCAAAAGCTTCAAAATAAAAGCAAGAGATTCCTTCTTTATCTGTCCAATCGCGCATTTTATGGTAAAAAATACCGGCTTTATACTCATCGACTGCTTTCGAATCATTACTACCGTACAACTCATTAGAATATGTTGCCCAACCAGTTTCGCCAATGTGAATCGGTTTTTCTATACCCAAACTTTGCATGTATTTTTTTACTGCATTGAATTGCGCTTTTGCGTAATCAACGGACCTTTGCATTGCCAAATCCAATTGTTTTTCTTTAGAAAATAGCAGTTCGATTTCAGAAATTCCCCAAAAAACTGGGTGATAATGTGTATCGTGCATTGGATAAGTGTGCATTGATATATAATCTACTGCTTTGATCAATAGATTTAAATCCGCCGTGTGATATTCTTTATCACCACCTCCCCAAGAAGCAAAATTATCGGAACTGGTAATCCAAAGATCTTTTGTTAATTTTCCATTCTTTTTAAGATCTTGAAGGTGATTTACCCATTTCAAAATTACGGTAGGCTGAACATAATAAGCAGTTGCCCATTTCACCATTGCTTCGTTTCCTACAGCAATCACTTTTATTATTTCTGGATATTCATTTGCCAATTCTACGGCGTGTGCTATTTCGGCAGCATTTCTTTCACTTTCTTCGATATGATTAGGTTCAAAACCTGTCCATGCATTTTTGCAATCAATCCAAGCTCCAAGCATTACGTACATCTCAAAATTTGAATCTTCTTGGTTGAGTTCTTTTATGGCTTTCAGCACATTTACTGCTTCTGGTAGATGAACATTATAGGTCCTGATGATTTTAACACCCATAGCAGAGAGGATTTTCATATCTTCTTTCAGCTGAGAAATGGTCGGTTGCACCCTTCTAGAATTGGTTCTGTAACCTCCATAAGACATTGCCTGATACTTTGTATTTCCTAATAGTTTTTCTGCAGTCATTTCTTTTAAAACTAAATTTCTTGTACTTGTTGGTTTACACGATATAAACAATAATAATATGATGTAAATCGGATACTTCATTATCTTAGAATAGTTGTGTTTAAATACACTTCAACCCATTCTATTTCACCTGTTCTATTGAATATCTTACTACTATCTTCTTCGTTCAATTCTAAAGTTTCAAAAGCTTTAGTTTCGCCATTTTTGTAATTCAAAACAATTTTACTTGATGTATTTATTTTATAAATAATTGGCACCTGACAAACTGTAAATGCTAAAGATTCTTTTTCTAGCTTGAAACTCTTTTTAGATCCATCGACCAAAACGAATGTAGCTTCAATATTTTCCAACAAGAACTCATTTTTGTTCAAGAAAGTGGGATGAAATTGTAGTTTTCCATCGTTCATATTTACGCCTAATTCTCCTATACGCGTTAGGATATCTTCCTTCACTTGACCAGTCATTCCGGGTTGTTGTGCGCCTTTGTTGAAAGGCGTATGCGAATACGGATCGGTTGGAAATGCTCCGTAAACCTCTGGTGATTTATGAACTCCAATTCCGGCACCGACCGCATCAAAATGAGCAACTAACGAAGTAATAACACTTTGACTTACGCTTGAATGTGTAGCC
>CALPIE020000143.1 GCA_943323545.2 Bifidobacterium breve
CGCAACCACCGTCGATGAGTGCTTCTACTTGTTGTTTGTAGGCGATTCGTAAATCGTCGAACGTTACGGCACGGTAACCCGGATCGTTTACATCGGGACTCATACTTGCCGTTCGATTTGTTGGTCCAACAGAACCTGCTACAAATCGAGGTCGGTCCGTAAATTCGTCGGCTACTTCTCTGGCGATTTTTGCCGATTGGTAGTTAAGTTCGTAAACGATGCCTTCGAGATGGTAATCGGCCATTCCGATGGTGGTTCCTGAAAAGGTATTGGTTTCGACAATGTCTGCTCCCGCTTGAAAGTAGAGACGATGGACTTCCTTAACCGCTTCGGGTTGTGTGATGGAAAGCAAATCGTTGTTTCCTTTTAGAGGATGTGGAAAATTTTTGAAACGCTCGCCGCGGAAATCTTCTTCGGAGAAATTGTAGCGTTGCAGCATGGTTCCCATGGCTCCGTCGAGGACTAGTATTCTTTGTTGGATGGCTTGTTGTATTTTTGACATTTCTTTTTCTAACCGCGAAGTGCGCAAAGTCCTTTGACAAGCTCAGGATGACAACGCAAGGTTCGCAAGGTCTATTTCGTTTAAACAATTTGTGTTTTAGCCTTGATTGCAGCGGCATCTCCCGATTTAGAAAAATAAGGCTTCTAGCCGTAGTTTTTATTTATCGGGAATAAAGCGGAAAACAGGAAATAGCTTCTGAAAATTCAGAAATTAGTTCTTAAAAATGTAAAATGTTATCATGAAGAGGAGAAGAATTCTCGTGGTTATCTTTGTCGAGATGCTGAAATAAATTCAGCATGAAGACTAGAATGTAGCACCTTCTACAGTTGTAGGGTTGCTAAGCTTTCATTGGGTCTAATCCCTCCAGCTTTCGTGATAACAATCAATAAATTTATGAACACTGCAAAGTAAGGAAATAGAATTTTAAATTGCAATTTATTTATAAAAAAAAATACGAAAACGAAATAGCATAAAAAAAGGAGCTAAAAATAGCTCCCTTAAATACCTTAAATTAAAATTAATTTTTAATAAATTTTGTTGTTCCAATACCTAATTCAGATTGTACTTTCACAAAATAAACACCAGCATTTAAGTCAGAAACATTGATTTGAGTTGTTTCTGTAGCAGTAGTGTTTAGTTGATTTACAATTCTTCCGTTGATATCAAGAATTTGAATAGTTTCAATGTTAGCTCCGTTTACAGAAGTTACATTTAAAATATCTTTTACAGGATTTGGATGGATTGAGAAATTACTTGTGAAGAAATCGGCAGTACTAGCAACTGGTCTATCAACAGAATACGCATCGATACCTATTTGATCAGAATTGTTTCCCGTTGGCCCAGCACTTGTAGGTACTGTATATCTAAAAGCTACTCTACAAGATGTTGCAACAGGCAATCCTGTAACGGTATACGTATATTGCGTCCATGTTGTTGGGAAGTCTGTTGTAGTTAAACCTGGATTTATATCTACAGCCAAAGTAGTATAATCACCCAATCCTGTTGCACCTACAGGAGCGGCTGATGCAGCACCATTTGTACTAATACGCATTTGTAAAGCATCTGGATAAACAGTAGTTCCTCCACTAAGTCCTTTTACAGCATAAAAACTAATAACATCTCCGTTTATTAAACTAATTGGAGTTGTAATTAACCAATTACTGATTACACCTGTGCCTGTAGTACTGTTAAAATTCACATAGGCATACGATGTTGCAGCAGTACCATTATAGGCTCCCCCTCCAGCATTAATATTCGCTATGTTTGCAGCTGCACCTGCAGCCCATGCATTAGCACCAACAGGAGCGCTGACATTTAATTTTGTCCAAGCCGCTGGAAATACATCAAAGTTTTCAGTAACTAAATTTTGAGCTTGAGAAAATCCAAAAGCCACAAATAAAAATAAAGTAAGTAAAGTTTTTTTCATACGGTTGTTAATTAAAGTTATTTTTACAAAAGTATGAAACTATTTAGCACAAAAAAATAAATTTTTATTATTAAAATGATTTATTACATTTGCAAACAAAAATACAAGAGGAAAAATTTGAACTGATTGCAACCTCGTAAAAAAATGCTAAAGCAGCGTTCTACTTTAGCTTTACACTGCAATTTTTTCGCATTCTTTTTTGTAAATTTTAATTTAAAAATACAAAAGCATGGCTTATTTATTTACGTCGGAGTCGGTGAGTGAAGGACATCCAGACAAAGTAGCAGATCAAATTTCTGATGCATTAATTGACAATTTTTTAGCATTCGATGCAGAATCGAAAGTGGCATGTGAAACTTTAGTTACTACTGGTCAAGTAATACTTGCTGGTGAAGTAAAATCGAATACCTATTTAGACGTACAACAAATTGCAAGAGAAGTAATCCGAAAAATTGGTTATACCAAAAGCGAGTATATGTTTGAAGCCAATTCTTGTGGAATTTTATCTGCAATTCACGAGCAATCGGCCGATATTAATCAAGGAGTAGATAGAGCAAGTAAAGAAGAGCAAGGTGCTGGTGACCAAGGAATGATGTTTGGTTACGCGACGAATGAAACAGAAAATTACATGCCTTTAGCCTTAGATTTATCGCACGCTTTGTTAATTGAATTGGCCAATTTAAGAAGAGAAAATAACGAAATTAAGTATTTACGTCCGGATGCGAAATCTCAAGTTACTTTAGAATATTCTGACGACAATAAACCGCAACGAATTGATGCGATTGTGATTTCTACACAACATGATGATTTCGCTCCAGAGGCAGAAATGTTAGCTAAAATTAAAAGTGATTTGGTTTCGATTTTGATTCCGAGAATTAAAGCGAAATACCCCCAATATGCTCACTTCTTTAATGACAATATTACTTATCATATTAATCCAACTGGGAAATTCGTTATAGGTGGCCCACATGGAGATACAGGATTAACAGGAAGAAAAATTATCGTAGACACTTATGGTGGAAAAGGAGCTCACGGTGGTGGCGCTTTTTCTGGAAAAGATCCAAGTAAAGTAGATAGAAGTGCTGCTTATGCTACGCGTCATATTGCTAAAAACTTGGTTGCTGCTGGTATATGTGATGAAGTTTTAGTTCAAGTTTCGTATGCAATTGGTGTTGCAAAACCAACCTCTATAAATGTGGTTACTTATGGTACTTCTAAAGTGAATTTGACAGATGGTGAAATTAGCAAAAAAGTAGAAGCAATTTTTGATATGCGGCCTTACTTTATTGAGCAACGTTTGAAATTGAGAAATCCAATTTACAGTGAAACGGCGGCTTATGGCCATATGGGAAGAACTCCGGAAACCGTAACTAAAACTTTTTCTGCACCAGGTGGATTAACAAAAACGGTAACTGTTGATTTGTTTACTTGGGAAAAATTAGATTTTGTGGATAAGGTGAAAAGTGCTTTTGGAATTTAATTTTTAACCGCAAGGAACGCAAATAAATACGCAAAGTTCGCAAAGAAAAATAAATCTTGATAATAAGAGGGCTCACGAAGAAAAAAAACCTGTTCATTAATTTGGACAGGTTTTTTTAGCCCCGATTGAAATGGAAATCCTTTTACTTTTTTCTTTAAAAAGGAAAAGATTGAAAAGTAAAGCGGGAATAGCTTCAAATAGTATTACAAATTATATTTCAAACTAAAAATAACATAGCGCGGTTGCACTCGGTATTGTGAAGTTCGCGTTGAAAATTGCGAAAAACTATCGTCGTTAAGCGTTGTGGTATTTAATAAATTGGTAGCCGCAATTTTATATTCCCATTTACTGTCTTTTGTTTTTTGATAAATTAAACTTGCAGATAAGAAATCGTATTCATTATCTGAAGTACGGTCATTAGTATAATAATGATTGTATTCATATTCAGATACAAAAGAAAAACTTTTTAAGAAGAAGTAATCCAAACGTACAAAAGGGCGTTCGTTAATAAACTTTGAATTTGGATATTCGTTTACTGCATATTCATAACCAACTTCTATGTTTGGTAAATTCTTATAATTAGTAGAAGCTTTAAAAGTATAGGTTTGATTAAAGCTTTCATTGGTTATCAATACATTGTTTTGAATGTTATTGAATTTTGACCATGTGATTCTTGTGGTTAATGAAGCTTTATAATTTCTAAGAAATGAACGTCCATAGCTTCCAAAACCTGAAATAGTTTCATCTGCAAAATCAGAATTAAAAGGGTCTGATGTTTGATTAACCCCATTAAATGTGGCTCTTGATTTAACAGCATCTAATATTTTTGAATAACTAACAGCGCCACTAATATTTTCAAAATTAAACATATTATATTTAAAATAACGCAATGAATGTGTAATAGAAGTTGCGTTTTCTAATGTTCTATTTCCTCTAGACAAACTGTTATAATTATTAAATACAAATCCTTCTGCCAACCTGTTGATATCGGTAAAATTATTAGTCATCCCGAAATTATAGGTTAAAGTTTCTGCTTTTTTAATTTGATAAATAGCAAGGAAATCGGGCAATAATCTAACAAATTTTTGATTAAAACTTGTCCCTAATTGTGTATTAGTCATGTTGTAGTTATGTAGGCTAACACCAGGTGTAAAAGTAAATTTTCCTGTTAGAATTTTATAATGTAATCCTAAAAAAACATCGTTAAAATAATAATTTACATTATTGTTATTTTGAGGATCATTTAAATTATTCGTAGTTCCATTATCAAGAATTTGAAAAATACTAGAATCGAAGTTTTGCTGTGAATAAGTATTTCCTATTGTAACATTAATATTGCTTTTTGGCGTAAGCATATAATAATAATCTAACTTAGAATCTAATTTATTTGTTTTAACAAAACGATTTTGATTGATGTCATTTCTGTTTTGAAATGGGACATACCCAATTAAAGCAAAAGGTTGTAATTGTAAATTTGCATTATAAAAAGGATCTTCGTCTTGATACAGGTGTTGCATTTCAAGTGCAAAAACATTTTTATCATTAAGAGTATAATAAAAACTCAAATTTTGATTAATCGAAATTGGATCTTGTGATTTTAATGATGCAATATTTTCAGTGTTTGATATTGGACCAACAATGGCTTCTCTGATTAAAGAATTATCCTCATCTTGTTTAGAAAGCCTTGTTAACATATCATAATCAAACTGAAATTTTGTGCTTGGTTTATAACTTGAACTTAATTTATACAAACCTAACGTACTATTTTGATGTGTAACTTCATTTCTGTTTTCAGTAGAAGCTATTTGAGACGAATTGGGTGCTAAAAAGTTATTTTGAGATTTCGTTTCTAAATCGGTTATTGAAGAAGAGAAGATTCCGAATCCACTTAAAGTCCATGCTTTAGTCGGGTTATACGAAAAATTAGTTGCTCCGAATTTAGTATCAATAGCTTTGGCTCTATTATTTCGTAGAAGTGAAATTCCCAAATCATTACTAGAAACATTAAAACTAGAACCTCCTTTAGCCATCATATTTCTGAAACCACCAGTAAATTTAAAATAATCTTGAACGGTTAATGGTAATTCGCCAATATTATTAAAATTTGAAATTAAATTTATGCTGTATTTTGGGCTGTAATAAAACAATTTTGGATTTATAGTATACCTA
>CALPIE020000144.1 GCA_943323545.2 Bifidobacterium breve
AATATAAAAAAATTAGAAAAAAAATGTATAATCCTCAAAATGAATTCAAAATAATTTTAATAAAATTGACCTTGAGAAGTTATGTTTGGTTGTAATTTTTAATTTAAAGTACTTTATACAAACAAATTCCCCAAATTACTTCATCCGATTGACTTATTATCTCTTTTTTTACAAGTATATAAGAATTAGCTAATTCTGCTATTAAATCTTCTCTTATTCCGTAAAATGAAAAAATAAAAAACCCGTTTTTAATAAAATAATTGGAAAATCTTGCAACAATTTCTGATTGATTGTCTAAATAATACAGCACTTCATTGAAAATTATAATATCAAATTTTTGAATAGTACTAAACTGATGAATATCGGCTACTTGAAAATGTGTATTTGGATAATTTTTGTCTTTGGCTCTTTGAATTGCATTGGAAGACAAATCGATACCTAATAAATAACTATAATCATTTACATTTAAATACTGATTTAAGGCACCATAACCACAACCTAAATCTAATATTCTTGGACTTTCAATAACTGATTCTTTAATAAGATTTACAATTACATCATAACGTTTTTTTTCGTTTCCCATGTAATCCCATGTTCCCTTGCGGTATTTATAATCCCATTTAAGTTTTTTCTTAAACCATTTTAATCTTAATAATAATAGTTTTAACACAAGGAATTACATTAATTTTTCAATAATCATTTCTTCTGTAATTCCTTCAGCATCGGCTTTGTAGTTTTTTATTATTCTATGGCGAAGAACACCAATTGCAACAGCTTTTACATCTTCTATATCTGGCGAAAATTTACCATTAAACGCTGCATTAGCTTTAGCTGCTAATATTAAGTTCTGAGAAGCTCTAGGACCAGCTCCCCAATCTAAATAATTTTTAATATAGTCGTTTGACAATGGATTATTTGGACGTGTTTTGCTTACCAAAGTAACTGCATATTCTACAACATTATCTGCAACAGGAACCCGTCTAATTAGTTGTTGAAAATTGATGATTTCATCAGCAGAAAATAACGGATTGATAGTTGGATTTTCGTTTGATGTTGTACTCTTTACAACTAGTACTTCTTCTTGAAAAGATGGATAATCTAATTTTATAGCAAACATAAAACGGTCTAGTTGCGCTTCAGGCAAAGGATAAGTTCCTTCTTGTTCTATAGGGTTTTGAGTAGCTAAAACAAAGTAAGGTAAAGCCAATTTATAATTATGACCTGCAATAGTAACAGAACGCTCCTGCATGGCTTCAAGAAGCGCTGCTTGTGTTTTAGGTGGTGTTCTGTTTATCTCATCAGCTAGGATAATATTTGAAAATATAGGCCCTTTGATGAACTTAAATTGACGATTTTCATCAAGAATTTCACTTCCTAATATATCGGATGGCATTAAATCTGGGGTAAATTGTATTCTTTTAAAATCAAGTCCTAATGCTTGAGCGATGGTATTTACCATTAAAGTTTTAGCCAAACCCGGTACACCAACTAAAAGAGAGTGTCCACCCGAGAATATACTTAACAAAATTTGGTCAACCACAACGTCTTGACCGACAATTATTTTGGCAATTTCTTTTTTTAATTCGATTCTTTTTTGAACAAGATTTTGAATAGCTGTTACGTCTGACATTTTATATAAAATTTTCCTTTAAATAGTTTGTTAAATTTATTTCGAACCAAGTATATTAATTACTTTTCAACCAATTATTAGTAAACTCACAATCTCTGTATTCACCATTTATTTTGATATAGGTTTCTTTAATTTTTTCATTTGTCCATTTTCCAATGGCATTGATTTGCTTTTCTTTCAATGCTAACTCTTTTATTTTAGTAAAATCTTTACTATAATCTGCAGGGTGTTCATTGATTCGATTTGTTACAACGATTAGTTTGATTTTTTTGCCAGTTCTAGGTTCATCTTCAAGTATTGGCTCGCTGATTTCATTATCTTTTAAATTAGAGACTTGGCTATAAAATTCTGGATCCATTTTGGTTAATTCAAAATGGGTATCTTGTGTTTTTGGATTTATTAAAGTACCGCCATTTGCTCTAGTTTCCTTTTCATCAGACATCGTTCGAGCGGCTTCTGCAAAAGTAATTTCTTTGTTTTCAATTCTCTTTTTAATAAGTAAAGCTTTGTCTTTTGCTTCTTTCAAACTTTCATTTGAAATTTTCGGAATCATTAAAATATGTCGTAATTCTAAATCTTGTCCTTTTATTTTTTCGAGATAAATTATATGAAAGCCAAATTCTGTTTCAAATGGTTCTGAAATTTCACCTTCTTGAAGTGAAAATGCCACATCTTTAAATTCTTTTACAAAACCAGTTTTTTTATTAATTTTATAGAAACCACCTGTAGATGCAGACCCCCTATCGTCTGTATAAATCACAGCTCTTGTTTTAAAGCTAGCACCTTCCTGGACTTCTTTCTTTATTTCTTTAAGCCTTTGAATTATTCGTTGTTTTTCTTCAAGCATTACTTTGGGAGTAATCACTATTTGGGCTATTTCGAGTTCCGCTCCAAAAACAGGTCTGTCTTTTTCAGGTATTTTTTTAAAAAAATCTCTTGTTTCTTCGGGTGTTATTTGAATATCATCTACTATTTTTCGTTGCATTTCGGCAGCTAATTTTTGTTGTTTTAATATTTCAAATAAATCAGTTCTAAAATCTTCTTCGTTATTTTTTTTGAAGTACTTCACTACTTTCTCCATAGACCCTAATTGTTCAACCATATAGTCAAGTTGTTGGGTCATTTTCTCTTTTACCTCTTCATCTTTAACAATAATAGAGTCTTGTACAGCCTGATGGGCATACAATTTATCTTCTAACAACTTTCCAAGCATTTGACATCTAGTTATGTCTTTAATAGAATTTCCTTGGCTTGATAATTCAAGAAAAGATTTGTCAATATCTGAATCTAATACAATGTATTCTCCTACAGTAGCAATAATTCCATCAACTTTTTGTCTTTTTGATGAAACTGTTTTTGGTTTAACTTTTACCGAATCTTTAATTATCTCCTGAGCATTTGAATAGGAAAATGTAAAAAGTAAAGTACAAATAGTAATGTAAATTTTATATTTTAATTTCATAAATTTTATTATGGTTAGACTACCATTACTTTTATTAATTATTTTTAATTTGATTTTTTACTTTTTCAAAAGTATCTTGATTTACTTTAATAGAAAATTCATTCTTAAGTTCACTAACCCAATTTTGTTCTAAATATTGTTGGTAATCATTAATTATTTTGCCTTTACATTCCTCGAATGTCTTTTCGCTTTCTGGTATTACTTTAATTAAATTGGTTACAAAAAAATATTCGCCTTGCTGGGAAACTTCTGAAACACCTACTTCTTGTTTGAAGTCTTTAGGTAATTGTGTTGCGCCAATTTCTAATGTGTTTTGACTTACCATTACATTAACCACATCATTTGTATTTAGTTTGTCTTTAATTTCTTGAGGTGATGCTCCTTTTTTAAGCATTGATTGTGCTTTTTTTATGATATCCATATTTGTGGAAGATCCAATAATAACATCAAATCGAGTCTTCCATTTGTGTTTCCCTTTTTGAGTATCATAAAATGCTTTTAATCCTATACTATCTGTTTTTGAACGTTCCCAAATTTCTTTCTCCATTAAATCAAATAACAACAATCCATCACGATATTCTTCCATTACCGAAGCAAATTCAGGAAATTCATTTTCTAAATTGTCTGTGTAATATTGGTTAATTTGCTCATCTACAAATTTATTATAATAAATATCAATAAATCTTGGTAATGGTATAGGATTTAAACCACTTTTTGTTTGAGAAGAATTTAAAAAATTTAAGAATTGGTATCCTGAAATTTCTTTATTTTCTATTGAAAAGAGTTTAGTTGAATAGTTCTCTTTTGCGTTTTCAGGTAAACTCCATTTATTAACAAAAATATCTTGTGTTACTAACTTAGAAATTGCTGCATATGTTTTATTGTCTCTTTTAACGTTGTATTTTTTTCTTAATTTTTCAGTTAAGGAATTTGTGATTAATCGAGAACGATCGTCTTTACTAATTTTATTTTCCAACTCAACTTTTGATTCTTCTAATGATTTTATTGGAAATTTATTTATTAATTTCACTATATGCCATCCAAATTGGGATTGAAATGGCGCAGAAATTGGATTCTCTTTTGTTAAAGAAAAAGCTGCATTTTCGAACTCTTCTGAACTTAACTGACCAGAACCAAAACGATTTAAAACACCACCTTTTGCGGCTGATGATTTGTCTTCTGAAAACTGTTTTGCTAACTCCTCGAAATTTTCACCTTGTTGAATTTTTTTATAAATCTCTTGAATCGTTTTTTTAGCTTTATCTGGATCAACATCTTCTTTATCAGTAGCAGGATTAAGTAACATAATGTGGGCAACAATAAGGTCTCCTCTGTTTTGTCTTTCGTCAACAACTTTAATTAAATGATAACCAAATCGAGTTCGAATCGGCATCGATATTTTTCCTTTTGGCGTGTTGTATGCAGCTGATTCGAAAGCATAAACCATTCTAAAACTTGTGAAATATCCTAAATCTCCTGAGTTTTCTTTTGCTGAAGGGTCTTCAGAAAATTCTTTGGCTAATTTTTCGAAATCTTCGCCATCCAGTGCTTTTTGACGGATATCCATACATTTCTTATAAGCTTTTAACGTATCTTCTGGAGAAGCGTTTTCATCAACCAATAATAGAATATGAGATGCTTTTATCTCTTTTTGCATTCTATCATATCCTTCTTTTACTAAAGCTGAAGTGACTTTCGAATCGGAAGTATAATTTTTAGAAAGTTGGGTTCTATATCCTTTAAGTTCATTTTGGTATTTTGGGTTATCTTGTAAGCCTAGTTTATTTGCTTTTGTCACTTTCAATTTATAACCAATAAACAATTCTAAATACTGGTTCAAATCTTTTTGAGATTCATCTTTAACTAAATCTAAATTCTTTTTATATACACGCTCAAATTCGTCAGAATAATAAGGTTTATCATTAATAGTGAATAATACTTCTTTTGATTTATTTTGAGCATTAACCGAAAAACTTAAAGTTAAGATCAAATAAATAAATACTTGTTTCATTTTTATTCTCATTTTAATTGTAACTATTTTATACAATCAACAAAAGTAACAATTCAGTAGTATTATACAAGCATAAGAAGTACTATTAACAAAATTTTATTAACACCATTTATTAGTACTTATTCGCCATAATTTATTGTGCAATTCTGAAATTAGTTATTTAACGAATAAATAGTATTTTTGCAATCACTAAAATAAATTATGAGTTTTTTAAAAGAAATAGCACGAAGAAGGACATTTGGAATAATATCACATCCGGATGCAGGGAAAACGACTTTAACAGAAAAATTACTGTTGTTTGGAGGTGCAATACAAGAAGCAGGTGCTGTAAAAAATAACAAAATCAAAAAAGGAGCAACAAGCGACTTTATGGAAATTGAACGCCAAAGGGGAATTTCGGTAGCCACTTCAGTACTTGCCTTTATA